>NZ_JBMJCT010000015.1:0-192849 GCF_049222185.1 Streptomyces sp. LaBMicrA B280
GTGCTCGCGCGTGTGGGTCTGACGGCCGCGGACATCGCCCGCCGTGTCTCGGGTGTCTTCGCCGGTCTGGGCCGCGACGAGATGGTCTTCCCGGGCTGAGCGGCGGCACGGCCGTCCATATGAAGCCGGTCTTCGGGCCTGAAATGGGTCCCGGAGGCCGGCGCCGGGCTTTCCGGCTCGGCGGGCTGCCCCGTCTCTTTCGAGCCCGTGGCGCGATCCGGGCGAAGCTCCTCGCCGCGCGAAATATGCGCACTTCCTGCCCGTGAGCTGTATGAATGCGGCAAATATCGAGGCCGTCGAACCGTCGATTTCACGCCAATTGAAGTTCCGTCCGTCTGTTTCCGGACTGACGCATGTGGTGTAGGTTGATGCGCGACTTGAGCCATCGTGATCAAGTGTGCTCAAGGTAAACTGGTCTGCTGAACTGCCGGTCGGTACGGGGGTACTTCGATGATCTGCACGTCCGCTCCAGCCTGTTCACATGGCATTTCTCCGGTGCCGGGCCACCCCGCTGTGAGTGCGCGACCGTGGACCTGAGCACGGTGCGTCTCCCGGAAGGGGTCCGTGCGGTACGGCACGCCGCGGATCTCCCCCGGCGGGAGTGGGACGCGCTGACCCGGCCCTCCGACATCTTCCTCACCACCCGCTGGCTGGACGTGGTGGAGGAGACCGCGGGTGTCCCCATGGCCTACCTCTGGGTCGAGCGCGAGGGCCGACTCGTCGCCGGACTCGCCACGGCTCTTGCCGGTGACACCGTCCCCTGGTCCCTCGGCCGGCCCGACTATGTGCTGGAGCGCAGCGCCGAGGCGGGGCTGCCCGGTGCGAAGGAGTACCTCGCCGGTCTGCCGGACACGCCTTCCGCGGCCCTGATGCCCACACTGCTGGCGGGCGGGCGCCATCTCGGCAACACCCGTGTCCTGTACGGGACATCGGCCTCCGCCGACGACCTCGCCGCGCTCGTCGCCGGTGCGGAAGGTCTCGCCCGGGCCACCGGCGCGGCGAGCGTCTCCTTCCTCTACGTGGACGAGACGGATCACGCGTTGCGGACCGTTCTGGCCGGGCGCGGGTACGAGAACTACACCTCGGGCCGGTACAGCTCCCTGCATGTGCCGGCCGACGGCTATCCCGGGTACCTTGCCGCGATGCCGAGCAAACGGCGGGTGTCCGTCAACGCCGAGCGGCGAAGGCTGCGCGACGAGGGCTGCCGGGTCTCCCTGGAGTCCCTCGACGGCGCCGACCTCGCCCGCTTCGCCGCGCTCGAGGCGCAGCTGATGCGCAAGTACGGAATCGAGTGGCGCGACGACCAGTCGCTGCCCACCTACCTCCAGATCCGGGACCGCTTCGGGGAGGACGCCTTCGCGCTGGTCGCCCGAGCCGACGGGGCGGTCCGGGGGTTCGGCCTGATCCTGCGGCACCACCATCACTGGTACGCCCGGCAGAGCGGATTCGACTACGCCTACCAGCGCGGCAGACGGTTGCCGCTGTACTTCGAGGTCCTCTACTACCGGCTGGTGGAAGAGGCCGCCGCGGCGGGCGTCACCACCATCTACTACGGGCACGGCAGCGAGGACACCAAACGCTCACGCGGCTGCGTGGCCACGGACCAGTTCTGCTACGTGTCGCGCCTGTGAGGGCATGTCATCTGACCCACCCACCACCGAAAGGGCCGGTGTGCCACACCACAGCAAGCGCCGAGTGTTCGCGGTCGTCGAAACCTTCCTGGGGGCGTTGGGACGCACACCACTGCAGGCAGCACGCGCCCAGGGGCTGCATATCGCGTTCGTGACACGGGACATGTCCCGTTACGCGCCGAACCCCCAGGCTCGTGAGGCGTTCGAGGCCTGCGTCGACGATGTGATCGAGGCGGACCCGCACGACAGCTCCGCGGTGGTCACGGCCCTCGACCAGGCCTATGAGCGCGGCGAACTGTGCGGGATCTACACGACCATCGACCACTACGTCCCGGTCGTGGCCGAGGCCGCACGCGCGCTGGGACTGCCCGGACTCGACCCTGCCGCGGCCCATATGTGCCGCAACAAGCTGAAGACGCGCGAGGTTGCCGAGAAGGCGGGCGTGCCCGTTCCGGGGTGGGCCTGGGTCCGCACGCGGGACGAGGCGGTGGCCGCGGCCGAGCGCTTCGGGCTGCCGTGCGTGGTCAAGCCGATGACGGATGCCGGCAGTCTCGATGTCAAGCTGTGCCGCACGGTGGAGGAGGTGGCCGCGCAGTACCACACCATCGCCTCGGTCCCCACCGACTTCTTCGGCGGGCGGCGGCTGCCCGGCGCGCTCGTGGAGGAGTACCTCATCGGGTACGAAGTGAGCGTCGAGTCCTTCACCTTCCGCGGCGAGCGGTTCCTGATCGGGGTGACCGACAAGGGACTCGGTTCGCATCCGTACTTCGTCGAGACCGGAGACGTCTTCCCCTCGCTCCTCCCGCGGACCGTCCAGAAGGATCTCGTCGATACGGCGTTCGCCGCACTCGACGCCGTCGGACACGACTTCGGCTGTGCCCATGTCGAGGTCAGGATGACGGACTCGGGGCCCAAGCTCATCGAGATCAACGCCCGCATGCCCGGGGGACAGATCACCCGACTCATACGGGAGAGCACGGGGTTCCACCTCCAGCACGAGCAGGTGCGGATGCACTCCGGACAGGAACCGGATCTCACGACGCGCCCGCTCGGCTCCGCGGTGTCGCGGTTTCTCTCCGCACCCCGCGACGGCACGGTGCGTGCGGTGCACGGTCTCGACCTGCTCCGGCGGATCCCGGGAGTCGTGGAGGTGGATCTGCATGTGGCCCCCGGCGATCAGGTACGGGTCCCGGAGAACAACGTGGATCTGCTCGGCAGCATCGTGGTGTGCGGGCAGGACGGCGGGGAAGCCCTCCGCAGGGCGGACGCGGCGATCGGCCAGATCGGCATCGAGTTCGAGTGAGAGGGGCGGCGGGCAGGGCGGCAGGCCGCAGGCCACGGCCGGTTCCGCCGTGCGTTCATCCCCCGCCGTGCACGGGGTCGGTCCGCCGCTGCCCGGGTGCGTGGGTGTAGCCCAGGATGAGCACATCGCGCACCGCGGGGCGGCTCTCGTCCCTGGCCCCGACGGGCCTGACGGCATGCAGAATCTTCCGGTCCGCCCAGAACATCGTGTCCATCCGGTCCCTCAGACAGAACTCGGCGAGGAGTTCCTCGCCCTCGCTGTAGACCTGGGACTCGCCGCCCGTCACATTGAGGCGTCCCATCAGATGGATCGCGCCGTAGTCGACCTCGTCCCGGTGCGGCCCCTCCGGCGTCGGCTCACCCAGCTCTTCGGGAGTGCCGATGATCCGGAACTGGTGGCACTGGACGTCCCAGGGCTCGTCGAGGCGGCCGTCCTCCACCGGGAAGCGGGCGAAGTCGTCGCGGAGCAGGCGGGTCAGCAGCGGGTTGTCCACGGTGGAGCGGCTCAGCGGGGCCACGTCACGCTGGATGCCGCCGGCGTAGCCGTTGGCGCCCTCGGACTGGAAGTACGGACGATGGGGGTGCAGCCGGACCTCTCCCGTACGGGGCAGGAAGAAGAAGCGGTCGTAGGCCCGCTCGCGGAAACGAGCTCCGTTCCTCAGATACCGGTCGGCCCCCAAGTGCTCCCACTCGCGCGCCAGTTCCGCCACCCGAGGACGCAGCTCGGGGGCGATGGAGAGTTGCCGGGCCGGCAGCAACGCGTAACCGCGGACGCGTAGTTCGTCCCGGATGTCTGTGTGCGGCATCTCTGACTCCTCCACGAATCCACGAAGGAAGCACACTCCCGCGTACGAGGGTGCCATGAACGGCTTGGCGCGGGCACCCCCGGGACCGGAGGCGGCAGTCGTATGTGCCGCGCGCGAGCCCGCCCTCTGTGGTTTACTCCAACAGGAGTGCATACTCGGTGACTTGCTCAAGTACGAGCAGTGGTCCCAGGCGCCGCAGGCCGACCACGGCGTGAGCGGCTACCGCGCGGATCTGGATCCGCCTTCTGCCCTGTCGCCGACGTTCCCGCCTCGTGCCGACCGGAATCCACGCCTTCCGGCCCCGCCCGTGGCCGTCCGCGACCCACCATCACCCCAGACCCCCTGTCGGCGGAGCCGCGCTCCCGCTCCGCCCGTGCACCACGCGAAACCGGCTCGATTCCCAGAGACTTGGAGACGCAGTGTCCATCAACCACAGCTCCGCAACGGCCCCGGCCACGCCGGACGAACCCATGGCGATCGTGGACGAGATCTCGTCCTGGCTGGCGGTTCCGGGCGATGAGGTCGACCGCTCCCTCGCCGGTGAGCGCGAGCGGGTGGTCGCCGCGGTCACCGCCCTCAACACGGCCGCGGCCGGCAGCCCCGGCCCCGCGGCCGACCGGGCCCGCTACGCGCAGCAGCTGCTGCTGTCGCGCATCTACCGGACGGTGATGCAGATAGCCGATCACCCCACGGCCGAGGGCTCCGTCGTCCTGCACGAGGTGACCCGCCTGCTGGAGAACGCCACCATGAAGGCCGAGGACGCCCACCTGACGCCCGGTCTCATCGAGGAGGCACCGGAAGAACCCAAGCTGTTCGTGTCCTGGCTCAAGGGCCTGATACGCGAGCACCGCGCCTTCAAGCACCCGTACTACACCGAGTTCATCAACCGCGTGGCCCGGCGCGAGGACTTGCGCACCTATGTGATCCAGGAGTCGGTGGTCGACGGCCGCTTCGACGACCTGCTCGCGTTGATGCAGGTGGGAACGTCGGGCGCCGGCAAGATGGAGATCGCGAACAACTACTGGGACGAGATGGGCAACGGCGACCCCGAGGCCGTGCACACCCATCTCTTCAACAAGATCTACGAGGTGTTCGACGTCCGCGACGAGGACCTCGAGGCCGCGATGACCACGGCCGACCTGCACTCCGGCAACATCGCGGTGCTGCTGTGCCGTTACCGTCACCTCTACCCCGAGGCCGTCGGGTTCCTCGGTACGGCCGAGTGGCTGGCCCCCGACCGGTTCCGCAATGTCGTGCGGGCCTGGGAGCGGCTGGGCCTGCCCGAGGTCGGGATCACCTACCACCGGCTGCACATCACCGTCGACTCCCAGCACGCCGCCGGCTGGTTCCGCAACGTCGTGGCTCCCAGCGCCCGTTCGCCCCACATGCAGCGCGGTATCGTCCGCGGCGCGCTGTGGCGGGTGAACTCGTCGGCCCGCCACCTCGACGAACGCCTCGAACTCGCCCTGTCCGACGGCCGCCGTACGCCCGAGACCGTGGGCTGAGCCATGCCCGTGCCGGAGCGCGAAGGCGGGGGCTCGTCAGCGATCCGCCGACGAGGTCTCCGCGCGCCGCGCGGGGGGCCGTCCGATGGGCACGCAGTACAGCAGTGCCGCGGTGAGCCAGGACGCGAGCGTGACGGCGGCGCAGAGGGCGGCGAAGGCCAGGGTGTATCCCCTGGCCGGCGCCGCGCCGGCCGCGTGCGTGTGCTCGAAGGTCGCGAGGAACGGCAGCATCAGCACGGCCGTGCCCAGGGCGTTGCCGAGCCGTTGCATCGCGGTCAGCACCCCCGAGGCGCCCCCGATGTGCTGTTCCTCGACGCCTTCGAGCACGGCGTTCAGGCTCGGTGCCACGAAGAGTCCCTCGGCGAGGCCGATGACCACCATGGCCGGCAGCAGGCTGCCGGGCACACCGGCCGGTGCCGCGAGGCAGATCCACAGCGCGACACCGCTGCCGACGCCGTGCAGTACGGCACCGGAGGCCAGCACCGCGCGCGCTCCGAGCCGCCGGATGAACCGGCCCGCGAGGAACGAACTGACCGCGACCGCCGTGGCGAGCGGGGCGAAAGCGAGCCCGGCGCGCAGCGGAGGGCTCCCATAACCGTCCTGGAGCAGGATCGTGTAGCCGAGGTACAGCGGTGTCATGGTGGCCGAGAACAGCAGCACCAGCGCGGCGCCACCGGCGAAGCCGCGGCCCGCCAGCAGCTCGGCGTTCAGCAGGGTCGTGGCGCCGCGTCTGGTCCGGCGGATCTGGGTGGCGACGAACGCCGTCACCGCGGCCACCGCCACGAGCAGCACTGCCACGAGCGGGCCGGGCCAGCCGAGTTGCTGCCCCTCGATCAGCGGAACGAGCAACAGGCTCAGCGCCACCACACCGAACAGGGCACCGCCCCAGTCGATGCCGTCGGCGCCGGGAGAGCGCGATTCGGGCACCGCGCGCGAGGTGAGCAGCAGTGCGGCGATGCCGATCGGCACATTGATCAGGAACACCGGACGCCAGCCCAGCCCCAGCAGGTCGGCCTGGGTCACGGCGCCGCCCAGGATCTGCCCGAACACGCTCGCCAGCGCCTGCACCGCGCCCATGAGCCCGAACGCGCGGGCGCG
This sequence comes from Streptomyces sp. LaBMicrA B280, assembly GCF_049222185.1. Classification (NCBI taxonomy): domain Bacteria; kingdom Bacillati; phylum Actinomycetota; class Actinomycetes; order Kitasatosporales; family Streptomycetaceae; genus Streptomyces; species Streptomyces sp. LaBMicrA B280. The sequence continues at coordinate 6,343 of NZ_JBMJCT010000015.1, forward strand.
CTGCTGCGGGTCCGCGAAGGATGTCCGGATGATGGCCAGCACCTGCGGCGACAGCAGGGCGGCGGCGGCGCCCTGCACCAGCCGGGCGGCGATCAACTCCCCGGCGCCATGGGCCAGTCCGCACGCCAGCGAGGCCGCCGTGAACCCGGCCAGCCCCACGGCGAACATGCGCCGCCTGCCGTAGACGTCCCCCAGCCGTCCACCGATGATCAGCCCGACCGCATAGGTCAGCGTGTAACCGGCGATGATGAACTCGGTGTCCGCGGGGCCCGCGTGCAGATCCGCCTGAATGCTCGGTGCCGCGACATTGACGATGAACGTATCCATCATGGCGATGAACGCACCGGTCAGAACGATGCCGAGGCCGAGCCAGGAACATGTGGAATCGGTCTGCGTGCTGTCGGTCACCGCCACGCGACGTACTCCCAGCGAGATCACCGCCATGCGTTGTCGAATGTCGGCGCCACCTCGGCGAAGGAGGGATCCGATCGGGCCGGAAGTGACGTGTCCCGTATATGTCGATGCCGATCGTATCCTTCCCGGTTCGCCGGCCGCGGAGAGATGTTCGCGAGTTGGCGTGTTCTTGTCAGGGAAGGATCGGTCTGGTTAGGCTTCCGACGTTCTTTGAACCCGTCCGAGTTTTGACACATTCTCAAATCAGGAATTGGGTGCGCAAAGTGATTCCCAGCGGAACGGAAAACGGCACGCGACCGACGACCAACCCGGTGGCGCTCTACCGCCTTCGGGAAGGCGTCTACGCCATGGATCTGCTCATCGCGGCGATCGTGGAACTCGACCTCTTCACCTGGATCGGCCGAAAGGGCCCGGTGCGCGTCGCGGACATCGAGAAGGAGTTTCGGCTGAACTCCCGTGCCCTCGACGTGCTCATCACCTACCTCGTCGCGCTCGGGCTGCTGGAACGCGGTCCGGAGGCGACGGTGCGGCTCGCCCCCCTGGCCGCCGAGCACCTGGTCGCCGGTTCGCCGTGGGACATGCGGGCGTACTTCGACGTGCTGAGCGAACGCCCCGGCTGCGCCGAGATGTTGACCGCCCTGCGCAGTGGGCGGACGTCCTCGTGGTCAAGTGCGCCCGACGACAACCGGGACTGGTCGGACCGTCTGGTCGATCAGTCCTGGGCGCGGCGCGTCGTCGCGTCCATGGACTCCCGCGGCCGCTTCCTCGGACCGGAGTTCGCCGCGGCCCTCGACGATCTCACCGGCATCAGCCGGTCGTTGGACATCGGCGGTGACTCGGGCGTGTACTCGTGTGCCCTGGTCGACCGCAGGCCCGAGGTGCGTGCCTCGGTACTGGAGCGCTCGCCGGTGGATCAGGTGGCCCGCGAGCTGCTGGCCGAACGCGGCTACGCCGACCGGGTGAGCGTCATCACCGGTGACATGTTCGCCGGCCCGCTGCCCACGGGATTCGACCTGCACATCTACTCGCATGTGCTGCACGACTGGTCCGAGGATCAGGTGCGTGGTCTGCTCGCGGCGTCGTACGCCGCGCTGGAGCCCGGCGGCTGGATCGTCGACCACGACGCGCACATCAACGCGGACAAGACCGGTCCGCTCTCCGTGGCCGAGTACTCGGTGACGATGATGCACGGGACAGAGGGCAAGTGCTGGGCGGTGTCGGAAATGGACACCATGCTGACCGACGCCGGGTTCGTCGATGTCCGGTACCTGGACGTCATCAGCGATCGCAGTGTGGTCATAGCGCGAAAGCCAGCGTCATGAACCCAGGTGGAGCGCTCGCGCGGGGGACGGCGAAGCCACCGGGCACTCCCGTCGACCAGCCGTACGCGCGGCGTGCGGCCGTCGCCAGCATGGTGGGTGCGGTCTTCGAGTGGTACGACTTCTATCTGTACGGCATGGCCACCGCGTTGGTGTTCAACAAGGTCTTCTTCTCGGCCCTCGATTCGACTACCGGCGTACTGGCCGCCTTCGCCACCTACGCGGTCGGCTTCGTGGCTCGTCCGCTCGGCGCCGTGCTCGCCGGCCAGATCGCCGACCGGCACGGCCGTCGGCGGGTGCTCATCCTGTCGCTGGTCACCATGGGTGTGGTCACCACCCTGGTCGGGGCGCTGCCGACCTACCGGCAGGTGGGTGTGGCGGCGCCGACGGCGCTGGTGTTCCTGCGCCTGCTCCAGGGCGTGGCGGCGGGCGCCGAGCAGGGCGGGGCCGCGGTGTTCATGATCGAGCACTCGGGTGCCCGTCGGCGCGGCAGGTGGGGCAGTCTGGCGACGTCGGGGGCGGGGCTCGGGCTGCTGTTCGCCTCGGGCGCGTTCTTCCTGCTCCAGCACTTCGTCAGCACCGCGGACATCCTGGCCGGAGCCTGGCGCATCCCGTTCCTGGTCAGCCCCGTGCTCATCATCGTCGGGCTGATCATCCGCACAACGGTCCCGGAACCGGAAGTCTTCGAGCGTACCCAGGAGATGTCCGCGACCAGCACGAACGTCATCGGCGACCTCTTCGGCAACCACCGCAGACAACTGGCACTCGGTGTGGGCCTGCGGATCTCGCAGACCACCGCGTCGTACTTCTACACCGTCTTCTCGGTGTACTACGTCGGCGTGGTGCTGGGCAAAGCGTCCTCGGTCGGGTCGGCCTCGGTGGCGATCAGCTCGGCGCTGAGTCTCGTCAGCGCACCCTTCTGGGGCGTGGTCTCGGACCGGGCCGGACGACGTGGCTGGTACCTGTTCGGCGCCATCGGCGGCGCGCTGTTCATCGCGCCGTTCTTCCTCCTCGTCGACACGAGGTCGCCGGTGCTGATCGGGTTGGGCGTGGTCTTCGGGCTGAACGTCTTCCACGACGCCATGTCCGCGCCCCAACCGGCCTGGATCAGCGAACTGTTTCCCACCGCGGTACGCGGCAGCGGTGTGGGCATGAGCTATCAGATCGGTGCCGTGCTCGGCGGGGGGATCCTGCCGCTCGTGGGGGCGTTCCTGCTGATGGCCGGCTCCGGGCGGCCATGGCTGATAGTCGCCTACTTCGTGGCCCTGTCCGTGCCGACCGTCATCGCCGCCTGCCTGGCTCCGGAGACGGGCGCCAGGACGTTCGAACAGCTGGAGCCGGTCAAGGTGTGAGCTGCCGGAAGGCGCGGCGGGTGCCACGGGGGCCACCCCGCGGCAGCGCCGCTGCCGCGCTCCCTAGTACGTGTAGAAGCCCGAGCCGGTCTTGCGGCCGAGCCGGCCCGCCTCGACCATGCGCTGGAGCAGCGGGGGAGCGGCGTACAGCGGCTCCTTGTACTCGGCGTACATCGAGTTGGCGATGGAGACGATGGTGTCCAGACCGATCAGGTCGGACAGCTTCAGCGGGCCCATCGGGTGGGCGCAGCCCATCTCCATGCCGTTGTCGATGTCCTCGCGGGCCGCGATGCCCGACTCGAACATCCGGATCGCGGAGAGCAGATAGGGCACGAGCAGCGCGTTCACCACGAAGCCCGAGCGGTCCTGGGCGCGGATGGCGTGCTTGCCGAGCGCCTTCTCGGCGAAGGCCTGGGCCCGGCTGAGGGTGCCCTCGGAGGTGGTGAGCGCGGGGATCAGCTCGACCAGCTTCTGCACCGGGGCCGGGTTGAAGAAGTGGATGCCGACGACATGGTCCGGGCGCGAGGTGGCGACCGCGAGCTTCACCAGCGGGATGGAGGAGGTGTTGGAGGCCAGGATCGCGTCCGGCCGGGTCACCACCTGGTCGAGCACCTGGAAGATCTCGGTCTTCACGGCCTCGCTCTCCACGACCGCCTCGATCACGAGGTCGCGGTCGGCGAACTCGCCGAGGTCCGTGGTGAAGCTGAGCCGCGCCTGGGTGGCGTCCCGCTCCTCCACGGAGATCTTGCCGCGCTCGGCCGCCTTGGACAGGGAGTTGTGCAGCCGGGTGCGGCCGATCTCCAGGGCCTCGCCGGTGGTCTCGGCGACCTTCACGTCCAGGCCCGCGCGGGCGCACACCTCGGCGATGCCCGCGCCCATCTGGCCGCAGCCCACGACTCCGACGCGCTCGATGTCGGTCACATCGTCCCCTTCGCTGTTCTCCGGCTTGGCTGGCAGACCTCCGGGTTCCGGCGCCTGCTCCGATCGAGCACGTTACCGCGAAGTATCGATGATCGATCGTCTGGGTGCGGGCATTCTTGGCCACGGAGACCATCCGTGACCGAGCGGATCCGGACCGTCAAGGAAAGTGGCCGATGGAACCCATCTCACGCCGGGCCTTCGCCCTGGGGACGCTGTCGGCGCTGACCACGGCGGGTTGCGGGGCGGCGACGACCGGGACCGCGGAGATCAGGCCGCCGGTCAGGAGGACCGGGGCCGAGGGCGCCACCGGCGCGCCCGGCGCCCGCGCGGCCGGCGAGATGCGGGGCGTGTGGCTGGCGACCGTCGAGAACCGGGACTGGCCCTCCCGCCCGGGCCTGACCGCCGCCACGCAGGAGAAGGAGCTGATCGCCCACCTCGACCGGGCGGTCCGCAACCGGCTGAACACCGTGCTGCTCCAGGTGCGGCCCACCGCCGACGCGCTGTGGCCCTCGCCGTACGAGCCCTGGTCCCGGTTCCTCACCGGCACCCAGGGCCGCGACCCCGGCTGGGACCCGCTGGGCACCGCCGTGCGCGAGGCCCACGCCCGGGGTCTTCAGCTGCACGCCTGGTTCAACCCGTACCGGATCGCGAACCACACCGACCCGGGCCTCCTCACCGCCACCCATCCGGCGCGGGTGCACCCCGACTGGGCGGTGCCGTACGGCGGCAAGCTCTACTACAACCCGGGCCTGCCCGAGGTGCGCGCCTTCGTCCAGCGGGCGATGCTCGACGCGGTCGCCCGCTACCCCGTCGACGCGGTCCACTTCGACGACTACTTCTACCCCTATCCCGAGGACGGGGAGACCTTCGCGGACGACGACGCGTACGCGCGCCACCGGGGCGACTTCACCGACCGGGCCGACTGGCGCAGGGCCAACATCGACCGGCTGATCACGGAGATGGCGGCGGGCATCAAGCGGGTGCGCCCCGCCGCCCGGTTCGGGATCAGCCCCTTCGGGGTGTGGCGCAACGCGTCGACCGACCCGCGCGGCTCCGACACGGACGCGGGCGCGCAGACGTACGACGACCTGTACGCCGACACCCGCGCCTGGGTCCGGCAGAACCGGATCGACTACATCGCGCCCCAGCTGTACTGGGAGATCGGCGCGAGCGGCGCGGACTACGCGACGCTGCTGGACTGGTGGGCGCGGACCGCCGAGGGCACCGGGACCCGGCTCTACATCGGCGAGGCCCTGTACCGGGCCGGGGCGTCCGGCGCGGACGGGCGCCCCGCGGCCTGGCAGGACCCGGCGGAGCTGACCCGGCACCTCACCCTCGCCGCCCGCCGTCCGCGGGTGGGCGGGCACATCTTCTTCGCCGCCGAGGACATGGCGAACGATCCGATCGGGGCGATGCGCCGCGTGGTCGCGGACCATTACGCGCAACCGGCGAGCCCGCCCCGCTGAACCGACGAAGGCGGCGCTGGGCCGTCGGCGCCTACCGCTGCCCGTCCTCCTTGTGCTTGACCTGGCAGTCGGGTCCCGGCGACATGATCGCCTCGTGCCCGTCCGTGAAACGGACCCGGTAGGGCGGATTGCCCTCCTGGCCCATCACTTCGACGACTTCGGACTCCTGGTCGTGTTGGCCGACCACCCTGCCGTGCTGGACAAGCCGGTCGCCCTTGGATGCGCGCATCTCCAGGCCCTCCTCAACGATCACGACCGCTGGGTGACGGCGATGCACACGAGCACGGCGACGGCGGTCAGGGGAGCGGCCGCCGTGAAGTGTTCGCCCAGCAGCAGCGCCGACCACACCAGTGTGAGCAGCGGCTGGGCCAACTGCAACTGGCTCGCCCTGGGCACCCCGATGGCCGCCATCCCCCGGTACCAGACGACCAGTCCGAGGAACTGCGACCCCAGCGCCACCCAGAGCAGTCCGGCGATCCCGTGCGCGGTCATCCGGTACGGCTCGTACGACAGCGCCAGCGCGGCGGCCGGCAGCGTCAGCGGCAGACACAGCACCAGCGCCCAGCCGATGACCTGCCAGCCCGGCATCTCCCGGGCCAGCAGCCCGCCCTCGGTGTATCCGGCGGCGCACACCAGCAGGGCCGCGAACAGACAGCCGTCGGCCGCGGTCAGCGCGCCCCCGCTCTGCACGGCCGTGAACGCGAGCACCGCCACCGCGCCCGCCACCGCCGCGAGCCAGAACCGGCGGGAGGGGCGGTGGCCGGTGCGCAGCGCCGAGCAGACGGCCGTGGTCAGCGGCAGCAGGCCCACCACGACGGCCGCGTGCGCGGTGGTGGAGGTGCGCAGCGCGAGCGTGGTCAGCGTCGGGAAGCCGAGGACCACACCGAGCGCCACGACGGCGAGGCCGCGCAGCCGGCGCCGTTCGGGCGGCCGTACCTTCAGGGCCAGCAGGGCGCCGCCCGCGACCAGTGCGGCCAGGACGCTGCGCACGGTCACCAGCGTCCAGGGACCGAAGCCCTCCAGGCCCCAGGCGGTGGCCGGGAAGGTGAGGGAGAAGGCGGCGACGCCGAGGGCGGCGAGCGTGGTGCCGAACGTCCGGTGCTCCGGCCGGGGAGCGGTGACCGCTATCGGGCCGGCCTCAGTAGCGCTACTCTGTATCTTCATGCAAGAGCGTAGCAGTGTGGGTGAACTGGCAGAACAGCTGCGAAGGGAGCTGGACCGCTACTCACCGGGCGGGAAGCTGCCGTCGAGTCGGGCGCTGGTCGAGCGGTTCCGGGTGAGCCCGGTGACCGTCTCCCGGGCGCTCGCCCAGCTGGCCGCCGAGGGTCTGGTCGTCACCCGGCCCGGCGCGGGCGCCTTCCGGGCCCGGCCGCGCACCCCCGAGGCACCGGCCGGGGACACCTCCTGGCAGGAGGTCGCGCTGAGCGCCGACGGCGCCGCCGACCTCGTACCGCGCACGGTGGACGCCACCGGGGTCACCGTCTCGCTCGCCGCCCCGCCGCCCGGGGTGCTGGAGTTCAACGGCGGCTATCCGCACCCCTCGCTCCAGCCCGAGCAGGCCATGGCGGCGGCGCTCGCCCGCGCGGGGCGGCGCCCCGGCGCCTGGGGGCGGCCGCCGCTGGAGGGGCTGCCGGAGCTGCGCGAGTGGTTCGCGCGGGAGATCGGCGGCGCGGTCACCCCGCCCGGCGCCCCGGTGCTGGTCGAGTCGCCCACCTACCCCGGCATGCTGGCCCTCGCCCGCGCGGGCGGGCTGCGCCCGGTGCCGGTGCCGGTGGACCGCGACGGCGTACGGCCCGAGCTGCTCGCGGACGCCTTCCGGGCCACCGGCGCCCGGGTGTTCGTCTGCCAGCCCCTCTTCCAGAACCCGACCGGCGCGGTCCTCGCCCCCGGCCGGCGCGCCGAGGTGCTGGGCATCGCCCGCGCGGCCGGCGCCTTCGTCGTGGAGGACGACTTCGTACGACGCCTGGTGCACGCCGACGCGGGCCCGCTGCCCCGCCCGCTGGCCGCCGACGACCCGGACGGCGTGGTGGTGCACGTCGGCTCGCTGACCAAGGCGACCTCGCCCAGCTTCCGGGTGAGCGCGCTCGCCGCGCACGGCCCGGTGCTCGAACGACTGCGCGCCATCCAGGTGGTGGACTCCTTCTTCGTGCCCCGCCCGCTCCAGGAGGCCGCCCTCGAACTGGTCGGCTCCCCGGCCTGGCCCCGCCATCTGCGCACCCTGTCGGGGGAGTTGAAGGAACGCCGGGACGCCATGACGAGCGCGCTCGCGCTGCGGCTGCCCGAACTCGCCCTGCCGCACGTCCCATCGGGCGGCTATCACCTGTGGGCCAGGCTGCCGGAGGGCACCGACGACGACGCGTTCAGCGCCGCCGCCCTGCGCGCGGGCGTGGCCCTCACCCCGGGCCGCCCCTACTTCAGCGCCGAACCCCCGGCGCCCTACGTCCGGTTGAGCTTCGCGGCGGTGGCGGGCCTCGGGGAGATCACGGAGGGGGTACGGCGGCTGCGGGCGGCGTGCGACGAGGTGCTTTAGGGGGGTTGGCACACGGGGAGTGACCGGGTGTCGTACAGGAGTTAACGGCTCGCCCCGGTACCCGGCGGCCTGCGACGATCGCGGGATGAGTGACGCATCCCGGCTCCGGCTCCCCGACGGCTACGAGTTCTCCACCGACACCGCCCGCGTCGATGTCGACCTGGTCCACCGCTGGCTGTCGACCGACGCCTACTGGGCGAGCGGCCGCACCCGCGCGAAGCACGAGGAGGCCATGGCGTCCTCGATCAACTTCGGCGTCTACGACACGGCCTCCGGCGCCCAGGTCGCCTATGCGCGCGGGGTCACCGACCGGGCGCTGTTCGCCTGGCTCGCCGATGTGTACGTCGACCGCTCGGTGCGCGGCAAGGGCGTGGGCACCGCCTTCGTCGCCGGGGTCCGCGACCACCTCGCGTCGTTCGGCGTCCGCCGCATCCTGCTCGCCACCGCGGACGCGCACGGGGTCTACGAGCGGCTGGGCTTCACGCCGCTGGAGGACCCCGGAACCTGGATGGTCCACCGCTTCGAGTGAGCGGGCGCTCACCGCCGGTACAGCACCGGCGGAAGACCTTGACCTGTGCCCGTCACGGCCGCACCATCACCGCATGCCACTGAGGGTGACGTTCGTCGCCGCCGCGCGCAGCGCGCCGCTGCTCGCGGAGCGGTTCGACGACGACCGGCCGCTGGACCAGTCCGGCTGGGACGAGGTGCGGCGCGCCGCCGGCGAACTGGTGCCGCTGGCCGCCGCCGAGCTGCGCTACTGCTCGCCGACCCGGCGCAGCCGCGCCACCGGCGACGCCCTGGGCTATGCCCCGCTGGCCCAGCTCGCGCTGCGCGACTGCGACATGGGGCGCTGGCGCGGGCTGACCCTGGGCGAGGCGATGGCCCGGGAACCGGCGGCGGTGGACGCCTGGCTCGCCGACCCGCGCGCCACCCCGCACGGCGGCGAGTCCCTGCTCGCCTTCATCTCCCGGGCCGGCGGCTGGCTCGACACCCGCCCCGCCGACGACGGCGCCCGGGTCGTCGCGGTGGCCGAGCCCGCGGTGATCCGCGCGGCCCTCGTCTACGCCCTGAAGGCGCCGCCCGCCACCTACTGGAGCCTCGACATCCGCCCCCTGTCGACCACCACCCTCACCGGCCACCGGGGCCGCTGGAACCTCCGCTTCGAGGGCCCGGCCGTACGGGCACCCCAGCTCTAGGGGCACCCCCAGGGTCACGTCACCTTGAAAACACCTGTGAATAACGCGCAGGAAAGGTCGAGTTTCCCGGCCGGACATCACGCCGCTCAATTTCCGGTGAGGTTCGCTGTAAAACGCATCAACTTCCGTTGAGAGCACAACCGATCGGAATGCTGTCCCGTCTAGGTTGGCGAAATCCAAGGTGAATTCACTGGGGGTCTGCCGACCGATGGACCGTTCGACCGTGCCGGGTGCGAGGCGCCGGGCCGCCGCGGCACTCGCCGCCCTCGTGGCGGGCGTGGCACTGTGCGCCGGTGATCTGCTGGCCGGTGACTTTCCCTTCGGCGCCCGCACCCGCAGCGTCAACGACCTGGGCAATCAGTACGTGCCCCTGCACGCCCACCTCTGGGACCTGCTGCACGGCAGGGCGGACGGCGGGCTGCTGGTCAACTGGCAGTCCGGGTACGGCTCCAGCTTCCTGCCGGACTTCGGCACCTATCTCTCCAGCCCGTTCGCACCGCTCGTCGCGCTCTTCCCGCGCGACCGGATCGACCTCGCCGTATATGTGATCACCGTCCTGAAGATCGCGAGCGCCGCGGCCGCGATGGCCTGGCTGCTGCTCCGGCTGCGGCCCGGCCGCTGGTGGGCGGCGGCGCTGCTCGGGGCGTCGTACGCGCTGTGCGGCTGGACGCTCGCCGCGGACTACAACCCGATGTGGCTCGACGGGCTGATCGCGCTGCCGCTGCTCTGCCTGGTCGGCGAGTGGGCCCTGGCCGGACGGCACCGGGTCCTCGGGGTGCTGATCGTCGCGCTCGCCTGGAGCGCCAACTTCTACACCGCCTACATGGCCACCCTCGGCGCCGGGCTCGTGCTGCTGCTACGGCTGCTGCTCACCGCCCCACCGCGCCGGCAGGCCCTGGCCGCCACCGGCCGCGCCGTGCTCACCGTCGTCCTCGGCACGGGTCTCGCCGCCCCGCTGCTCACGGTCGTCTACCTGGGCACCGAGCACGCCTACCCGGGCCGCCTCGCCCGGTTCCATCCGGTCCCGGCCGAGAACCTGCTGGCCCGGCTGCTCCCGGCGACGTACGACTACAGCTCCCCGGCGCTCTACGTCGGCACCACCACCCTGCTCCTCGCCCTCGCCCTGCCCTTCCACCGGGCCGTCCCCGGCCGTGTCCGCGCCGGATGGACCGCGCTGGTGCTCCTGGTGGCCCTCTCCCTGCAATGGGCGCCCACCAGCCTGGCCTGGCACGCCTTCGCCGTCCCGCAGGGCAGCTCCTACCGGCAGAGCTTCGTGCTGTGCGGGCTGCTGGTCATCGCCGCCTGGCACGCGCTGTCGTACGGCCCGCCAAGGCTCCCCGCCCTCGGCGCGGCCGGGGCCCTGCTCGCCCTGGTCGTCGCCGCCGCGAGCCGCACGAAGCTGGTCCACGCGCACACCTGGCCCGTCCTGCTGCTCGGCGTCGCCGGGGCGCTCACCGGGCTCCTCCTGCTGCGCCGCAGCGGGGAGCGCGGCCGACTCGCCGTACTGGCCGTGCTGGTGCTGCTCGGCGCGCAGGCGGGGGAGAGCGCCGCCAGTGCCGCCGTGGCGAGCGGGCTGCGCCTCAAGCACCTGGACGACTACGCGCCCTGGGGGCCCCGGCAGCGGCTCCAGGCCGCGGCGATCGCCCGCGCCGACGGCTGGCCCCGCTACCGCACCGACCCCGGCCGTGAACAGACCGTCGCCAACGACCCGTTGGCGGTCGGCGGCCAGGGTGCCGCCTACTACAGCAGCCTGACCTCGGACGTTCTGACCCGCACCCTCACCGCCCTCGGCGGTGGCTGGACCTCGGGCGGCCGGGGCGTGCAGAGCCTGGACAACGCCGTCACCGACGTGCTCTTCTCCGTCGGCGCCCGGGTGCACAGCCCGCCCGACCCGCACCTGACCCACCTGCCCGAGGACACCGCCGCGCCGACCGTCACCCGGCGGGACGTGCCGCCCCTGGTGACCGTGCGGGCCCGCCCCGACCACGCCGCCTTCGGCTCCTCGCCGTACCGCAACCAGGAACTGCTGCTCGGCAGCCGCGTCTACACCGTGCCCCGGATCACCGTGCGGGGCGACGACGGAACACCCGTACCCGGCCGCCGGGTCGGCTCGGGCGACGCGCTGACCGGTCCGACCGTCGGCGCCCGCTGCCCGGCCGGCACCCAGGTGTACCTGGCCGCCCCGCGGTTCTCCGGCACCGCCCAGCTCGCCGGGGGCTCGCGGAGCGCCGCCCCGTTCCACTACGACCAGGGGCGTGCCACGGCCGCCATGGAGCCGCTGGGCCGTACCCCCGCCTCCGGACGGATACGGATCGACCTGGTCCCCGACCGGCCCGGCCGCATCCCGCCCGGCGCCGTCGGCTGCCTGGACACCGCCCGGCTGAGCACCGCCGCCGCCCGCCTCAAGGCCACCGGCGCCACCTCGGTCACCGTCGCCGACAACACCGTGCGCGCCCAACTCCCCGCGGGAAGCAGGGGACTCGCCGTCCTCGCCGCGCCCCGCATCGCCGGCTGGCGATGCGGGGCGGGGGACGGCCCGGCCCGCCCCGCCCGGCAGTACCACGGACTGATCGCCGTCCCCCTGGACGGCACCGAGACCAGCCTGACCTGCACCTTCCACCCACCCGGCCGCCATCTCGGCACAGCCGTCGGCCTCGCCTCGCTCGCGGCACTCCTGCTGCTCACCGCCGCGAGCGCCGTCCGCCGCCGACGCGTGCCGACACCCGCCCCGACCACACCACCGGCACCGCGCGAGCGCGTGACAGCCGCGCCCTGACCGCGATCCGACCGCGCCCCTGGGGGACCTCCGCCATGCTGATATCGATCGTCGCGCCCTGCTACAACGAGGAAGACGTCCTGGAACGCTTCCACGAAGCCGTCCAGGAGATCGCCGATGAACTGCTGCCACTCGGCCACGACATGGAGTTCGTGTACGTCGACGACGGCAGCCGCGACCGCACCCTCACCGTCCTCGAACGCCTCGCCGCCCGCGACCAGCGGGTGCGTTACGTCTCCTTCAGCCGCAACTTCGGCAAGGAAGCCGCCCTGTTGGCCGGGCTGCGGCACGCCTCCGGCGACTCGGTCGTCGTCATGGACGCCGACCTCCAGCACCCGCCCGAGCTGATCGCCCGCATGGTCCGGCTGCGCGAACAGGGCTACGACCAGGTCATCGCGCGCCGCTCCCGCACCGGCGACCGCCTCAGCCGGACCCTCACCGCCCGCCTCTACTACCGACTCGTCAACCGCCTGGTCGACGTCGAACTCATGGACGGCGTCGGGGACTTCAGGCTGCTGTCCCGCCGGGTGGTGGACGCGGTGCTCGGCCTGACCGAGTACAACCGCTTCTCCAAGGGCCTGTTCGCCTGGGTCGGCTTCCCCAGCACCACCTTCGCGTACGAGAACGCCGTGCGCGAGGCCGGCCGCAGCTCCTGGAACCTGCGCGGACTGCTCAACTACGGCCTGGACGGCGTCCTCTCCTTCAACAACCGCCCGCTGCGCGCCGCCCTCTGGCTCGGCGTCAGCCTGCTGCTGTGCGCCGGTGTCTACACCGCCTGGATCGTGGTCGCCGCGCTGCTGCACGGCGTGCAGACACCCGGATATGTCACCATCATCACCGCGGTCACCGCCCTCGCCGGTGTACAGATGGTCATGCTGGGAGTGATCGGCGAGTACACCGGCCGCATCTACTACGAGGTGAAGGGCCGCCCGCACTTCCTGGTGAAGGCGACCAATGTGGAACGGACGAAAGATCTCATTCCTTGATAGCGCGACAGATCATCACCTTCGCCGTGGTCGGCGTGCTCAACACGGCCGTCTACTACGGTCTTTACCTGCTCTTCCTGACCTGGCTGCCGTATCTCGCCGCGCATGTTCTCGCATTCGCGCTGAGCATGGTCGGTTCCTTTTTCCTCAACGCGCGGTTCACCTATCGCATCCGCCCGACCTGGCGGAAATTCCTGCTGTTCCCGCTGACCAACGCGGCGAATTTCGTGATCACCACGGTGGGTGTGTATGTGATCGTGGACGTCCTGGGCGCCGGCAGCCGCTTCGCCCCCCTGCTCGCCTCGGCGGCGGCGATCCCGATCACCTTCGTGGTGTCCCGGTGGATCATGCTGCCGGGCGCGTCGCCGCGGGTGGCGGTCGAGAAGTGACCGAGGCGGGCCCACCCCGGTGACGTCAGCGGGCCGCCCCGATGCCCCCGGCGGCGGCCCGGGCGGCGGCGGCCGCGCGGTTGGGCAGGTCGAGCTTGGCGAGGATGTGCTCGACATGGGTGCCGACCGTGCGGGGCGTGATGTACAGGCGCTCGGCGATCTCGCGGTTGGTGCGGCCGGAGGCCAGTTCGGCCAGTACCTGGAGTTCCCGGGGCGAGAGCCGCCGCAGATCGGGGGGCCGGGTGTCCGGGCGCGGCTCCGCAGGGTGCCGTACCTCCGCACCGGCGGCCACGGTCGCCGCGAGGGACTCGGTCAGCAGCGTGACCACGGCGCGTGCCGGATCGGGGGCGCGGCGCGGCCGCCGGGTGCTGATGTTGAGCATGCCGACGTACCGGCCGTCGGCCGCGAACAGGCACTGGGCCACGCCGTCCGTGATGCCGAGCGGGCGCAGCACGTCCCGGAAACCCGGTGAGGACGCGAGGAGGGGCGGGGGCACGTCCCGGAGCCAGAGCCCGTCCCGCTCCGGGCCCCGGAGCACGGCGAACACCGGGTCCCGGTGCAGCAGGGTCTCGATGTAGGCCGTGGCGGCGTCCGGGTAGCTCCCGGCGAGGGTGGTGTGGCGTCGTCGTACCGGATCCCAGCGGGTGAGGGACGCGTGGTCGTACTCCATCACCTCGGACAGCGCGGCCAGGACCGTCGCCGCGCCGGTGGCGGTGCCTGCGGCCTCCCGGGCGGCCGCGCGGACCTGGAGGGCCGCGTCCAACATATCCGCCGTGCTCCGTCGCGCTGCCACCCCTCAAGGATGATCATGTGCCCGGAATACGTCAATCGCGCAGGACGTCGTGCACGACCCGCCCGTCCATCATGGTGAGGACGACGGGCATGCCGGGGATGTCATGGGGGTCGGCGGTGAGTAGATCCCCGTCCAGGACGCACAGGTCGGCGGCCTTGCCGACCTCCAGGGAGCCCTTCCAGCCGTCGGCGAAGTCCTGCCAGGCCGCGTCGATCGTGTAGGTGCGCAGCGCCTCGGCGAGCCCGATCCGCTGCTCGGGACCGCTGACCCGGCCGGCCGCCTTGGACTCGCGCAGCATCATGGTGGCCAGACCCTGGCGCCAGTCCGGCGCGGTGACCGGCGCGTCCGAACCGCTCGCGACCCGCACCCCGGCGTCGAGCGCGTCGCGGTACGGCCACGCGTACGCGGCCCGCCGGGCGCCGACGAACTCCTCCTCCAGGTCGGCGACGGTCCACTTGATGGTGGGGTTCATGTTGACCCCGAAACCATGCGCGGCCAGCACCTTCATGCTGTGCGCGGTGAGGAAGTCGCCGTGGATGACGTAGTGCCGGGCGTCATCGCGCGGGCGTTCGGCCTGGGCCGCCGCGAAGGCGTCCGCGACGGTGTCGATGGCCCGGTCGCCGGTGACGTGCACGCCTATCTGGTGCCCGGCGGCATGGGCGTGCCGGATCATGGCACCGATCTCCGCGATCCGTTCGGCGTCGCTCTCCCCGCCGACACACAGCGAGCCGCAGCCGCCGCCGAGGTACGGCTCGTGCATCCAGGCCGTCCTGTTGGGCACGACGCCGTCGCCGAAGATCTTGACGCCGTGGATCGCGAGCCGCCGCGGATCCGCGCTCCCCGGGCCGAACTCCCCGAGGCCGCGCGCGAATTCATCCGCGCCGCCCGCCATCCCGGTGGGCAGCAGCAGTACGCCGACCCGGGCCGTCAGCTCGTCCTCGGCCAGCAACCGGCGGTACGCGTCGAGGGTCCCGGTGCCGAGCGCGCCCCGCATGATCCCGTCGCCCCCGGGACCGAGCCCCGGTTCGGTGTAGCTGGTCACCCCGAGGCGGGCCAGCGCGCCGAGCGCCGACCTGATCGCGTCGGTGCGCTCCTGCCCGCTGAGCGGCGGCAACGCGTTCTGCACCAGGGCCTGTGCCCCCTCGTGCAGCAGCCCGGTCGGCTCGCCCGCGCCGTCCACGACGACGCCCGGTACGACGCTGTCCCGGTCGAGCCCGATCAGCTCCAGCGCCCGGGAGTTGACCCAGGTGGCGTGCCCGGAGAAGGAGTACAGCACGACGGGACGGTCCCCGCTCGCGGCGTCGAGGTCGTGCCGCGAGGGCAGCCGAGCCGGATCGCCCGCGCACTCCTTCAGATACCCGGTGTCCCACCCGTGCCCGGTGAGCCACCGCCCGCCCGGCACCCCTGCGACGGCCGCCCGCACCGCGTCGGCCACGTCGGCGAGCGAGGACACGGCCGGATGCCCCACGTCGACGGACATCGGCGGGGTCGCCATGCCGAAGGCACACCCGTGCAGATGGGAGTCGTTGATCCCCGGCAGCAGCGTCCCGCCGCGCAGCTCCACGACCCGGGTCCGGGGCCCGACGAGAGCCGCGACCTCCGCCCGCTCTCCGACGGCACAGATCACCCCACCGCGCACCGCGAGCGCCGACGCCAGGGAGAACCCGGCATCCACCGTGACCACCGTCCCACCGACGAACACCAGATCCGCGTACGCGTCCACCAAAAGCCCCTTCCACGACCGGACAACCTCCGAGGAACTATCTCCGCCCCGCAGCCCCGGGCACATCGGTCATCCCACCGATACCGAGGCGGTACGACGACGTCAGCGGGAGCGGCCGTGGGCGCCCGTGGCGGCAGGGGGGTCCGGCGGCGCGGCGGGGTCCGGTCCAGGCGGCCGAGCGGGGACAGGGCCATCACGACCGGGGACAGCAGCATGCCCGCGGCCGTCACGAGGAGGCCGGTGCGCGTGCCCCAGGCGTCCGCGAGGAGGCCGCCGAGCAGGGAGCCGAGCGGGGTCAGGCCCATGCCGGCGCAGTTGATCGTCGCGGCGGCCCGGCCCTGCATCCCGTCCGGGGTGACGGTCTGCCGTACGGCCATGAGCATGACGTTCACCAGCTGGCCGCAGGTCCCGAAGACCACGTTGACCGCGAGCAGCGCCGGAACCGTCACCGCGGGGGAGCCGTGCAGCGCGGGCACGAGCAGGAACGCGCCGTCGCCGAGCGCCGCCGCCGACAGCAGTACGGCGCCCCGCCCGAAGCGGCCCGGCAGACGGGCGGCCAGCAGCGAGCCGAGGAGCGCGCCGGGCCCCGCCGCCGCGAGCACCGACCCGACGACGGTGCCCGGCAGCCGCAGCTCCCGGGGCAGGAACAGCAGACAGCAGGTCGTCACGGCCGAGAAGAAGAACTGGAAGGCGGCCGAGGCGAGGCACACGGCCCGCAGCGTGGCGTCACCGGCGACGAAGCGCAGGCCCTCATGGATGTGCCGCCCGATCCGGGGCGGGTGCGCCGGGCGTTCCGGGACGGACTCGTGGCGGCCGATCCGGCGGACCGACAGGATCGACAGCGTGAAGAACAACGCCCCGGCGGCGGCCGCGATCGGCGCCGACAGCGCGGTCACCAGCGCGCCGCCGAGGGCGGGACCGCCGATCCGTGCGGCGGACCGGCTGCCTTCGAGTGCGCTGTTGCCCCGTACCAGCTGATCGCGCGCCACCAGCCGTACCAGGGACGCCTGGTAGGCCACGTCGAAGAACACGGACAGCGCCCCGACGGCGAAGGCGACCACGAACAGCGCCGGCAGACCGAGCCCGCCCAGCAGGCCCGCCACCGCGACGGCGGCCAGCGCCAGCGCCCGTCCGGCGTCGGCCGGAACCATCAGCGCCCGCGGCCGCCATCGGTCCACCCAGGCACCGACGAACAGCGACAGCGGCAGGATCGGCGCCTGTTCCACGGCGCGCAGGGCGCCCAGCTGACCGGCACCGGCGTGGAGCGTCAGGACGGCGAAGAGCGGCAGCACCACCAGGCTTGTGTGCTCGCCCAGTTGGGAGACCGTCTGGCCCACCCAGAGCCGACGGAAGTCGCGATCGCGCCACAGCGTCGACGGAGCACCGGGTACGGCGGCGGGAGAAGGGGAAGCGGACGGCACGGGTGAGGGCCCCTCGGAGCAGCCGGAGACGAGTCCCGCCGACCGTCTCGACCGTTTCGGGCAGCGGGCAGGAAGGGCTCGCTGTGCCGCGCGTTCAGGGCGGCACGCGATGACCGGCCGCTCTCACGGCCACGACGTCAACGCGTGCTCTTACGACCGACCATTCCTCGCTCCTCCCCGGTCACCGACCGCACGCACCCTAGCCCTCACCCGGCACCTCCCGGAAGCGAATTGACGCAGCGGGTCAGGACCGGGCGAGCACGCGGAACTCGTGGCCCTCCGGGTCCGTCAGACAGGTCCAGGGGACATCGCCCCGGCCGACGTCGAGATCGGTGGCGCCGAGGGACCGCAGCCGGGCCACCTCCGCCTCCTTGTCGTCACCGGGGCGTGGCAGCAGGTCGAGGCGGACGCGGTCCGGCGCGGTCTGCAGGCCGGGCACCCGGAGGAATTCGAGGTAGGGGCCGGTGCCCGTGGCGCAGCGCAGCACCGCGAGATCGTCGGTCACCCTGCGCACGGTCCAGTCCGTCGCCGCGCCCCAGAACCGGGCCATGGCACGCGGATCCGCGCAGTCCACCACCACCGCGGCGATCGGCCCGGCGTCCCGGTAGACCTCCCGGGGCTCCAGCACACAGAACTCATTGCCCTCCGGGTCGGCGAGGCACCGCCACGGCACCTCGCCCTGCCCCACGTCGACGGGATGCGCGCCGAGCTCCGTCAGGCGCTCGACCAGTTCCGCCTGGTGGGCCGGGGAGGTGGTGGCGAGATCGAGGTGCGTACGGTTCTTCGCCGCCGGTTTGGGCTCCGGCACGGGCACGACCTCGATGCCGACGACGACCGGGTCCGGCCGGGCCAGGCCGCCCGCGGGCCCGACATGGGTTCTCACCCCGCGCTGGTGAAGGCTCCAGCCGAGCGCCGCCGCCCAGAACCGGCCGACCGCCGAGGGGTCGAGGGCCTTGATGTTCACCTGGACGGGTCGCAGCGCCATGCCGATGATCCTATGCAACCACCGCGCGACGGCATCCGGCGTCGCACGGGACGCCACACCCCCGCATCCCACGAGCCTTGGACGACCGGCCCGGCCCGGCGCGAGCCGAGTTCGACCAGGCGCGGCTCAAGGACATCGCCCGGACGGCACACCCTCGTTCGCCGCGCTCGTCCTCGCCGCCCCCGCGGCCTGGCCCGCGCGCCGTACCCTCCCCGTGACTACTTGGTCGTGTGCGTCGGGTAGACCTGGACGTCGGTGTAGGCGCCCTTGATCGCCCCCGCGCCCGCGGGCCACTTCAGGGTCACGGTGTGGGTCTCGTTCGGGGGCGTCACCAGGATGTCGGTCGGGGAGGCGAGGCTCTTGCCGCTGGGGTCGATGTCGTAGGCGAGGTCGAAGACGGCGGCGTCACCGGGCTTCAGGGTGGTGACACGCGGCTGGGCGGGGCCGCGCTCGATGGGGCTGGAGGTGTGGTCGGCGTCCTTGATGTCGACGCCCGCGAAGCCCGTCGCCGAGCAGGTGGTCGAACCCCGGTTGACCATGGTGATGTCGATCCTGCCGGACGCCTTGTCGGGCGAGGCGTCCGCGGCGTCGATGGCCAGGTCCGCCGTCTTGCAGAACGTGACCTTGCCACCGGCCGTCGTCCCGCCGCTCGCGGTGCCGGTGCCGGACCCGGCCTTGCCGCCCTCGCCGGAGGACGACGCCGACTGACCGGCCGCCGAGCCGCCGGAGCCCGAGCCGCTCCCCGGCCGCGCGCCACCGTCCGAGGCCGAGGACGCCGAGGCCGAGGACGAATCCGTGGGCGCGGACGACGCCGAGGAGCCCTTTGCGCCCGTGTCCTTCCCGGAGTCGTTCCCGCAGGCGGTGAGTGAGAGGGTGGCGACGAGGCCGATGGCGGCGAGAGCGGTGATACGAGTGGTCTTCACGGTGTTTCCCCCAGAAACTGTGCACTGCGCATGGTCGGAGATATTTGTATCTCGCAGCCAGTTACAGGGGGTTCTCCACGATGTCCGTGTTCTGTCACGGCCGGAAACGGCCCCCGGGCGGGCCGGAAACGGCCCCCGAGCAGGCCGGGAGCGACCCCCGAGCGGACGCCGCCGCCCCGCCTCCCGCCCGCACACTCATTGCATAAACGTGCAGCGATGCGTATAGTCATGCCATCCAGAGGAGGACGGACATGGCGGTACGTGCGGCGGTTGCCGGAGCGAGTGGATACGCGGGCGGAGAGGTCCTGCGGCTGCTCCTCGCGCACCCCGAGGTCGAGATCGGGGCCCTGACCGGGAACTCCAACGCCGGGCAACGGCTCGGGGCGCTCCAGCCGCACCTGTGGCCGCTGGCCGACCGGGTGCTGGCCGAGACCACGGCCGAGAGCCTCGCCGGGCACGACGTGGTCTTCCTCGCGCTGCCGCACGGACAGTCCGCCGCCGTCGCCGAACAGCTCGGCCCGGACGTGCTCGTGATCGACATGGGCGCCGACTTCCGGCTGCGGGACGCGGCCGACTGGGAGAAGTTCTACGGCTCCCCGCACGCCGGCACCTGGCCCTACGGCCTGCCCGAGCTGCCCGGCGCCCGTGCCGCGCTGACCGGGACCAGGCGGATCGCCGTACCGGGCTGCTACCCCACCGCCGCGACCCTCGCCCTCTTCCCGGCGTACGCGGCGCGGATCGCCGAGCCCGAGGCCGTGATCGTCGCCGCCTCCGGCACCTCCGGCGCGGGCAAGGCACCCAAGGCGCACCTGCTGGGCAGCGAGGTCATGGGCAACATGTCGCCGTACGGCGTCGGCGGCGGCCACCGGCACACCCCCGAGATGATCCAGAACCTCGGCGCGGTCGCGGGCGAGCCGGTCACCGTCTCCTTCACGCCGACCCTCGCCCCGATGCCCCGCGGCATCCTCGCCACATGCAGCGCGAAGGCCGTCCCCGGGGTGGACGCGCAGGCCGTGCGCGCCGCGTACGAGAAGGCGTACGCCGACGAGCCCTTCGTCCATCTGCTGCCCGAGGGGCAGTGGCCCGCGACGGCCGCCGTCCACGGTTCCAACGCCGTTCAGGTGCAGGTCGCTCATGACGAGGCCGCGGGCCGCATCATCGCGATCAGCGCCATCGACAACCTGACCAAGGGCACCGCCGGCGGTGCCGTCCAGAGCATGAACCTCGCCCTGGGTCTCGCCGAGACCACCGGGCTTTCCACGATCGGAGTCGCACCGTGAGCGTCACGGCAGCCAAGGGATTCCGGGCGGCCGGTATCGCCGCCGGGATCAAGCAGAACGGCAACCCCGACCTGGCCCTCGTGGTCAACGACGGGCCCCGCCGGGCCGCCGCGGCCGTCTTCACCGCCAACCGCGTCAAGGCCGCGCCGGTGCTGTGGTCCGAGCAGGTCATGAAGAGCGGCCAGGTCTCCGCCGTGGTCCTCAACTCCGGTGGCGCCAACGCCTGTACGGGCCCCCAGGGCTTCCAGGACACCCACGCGACGGCCGAGAAGGCGGGCGAGGCCCTCGGCCGCGGCGCCATCGAGGTCGCCGTCTGCTCCACCGGCCTCATCGGCGTCCCGCTGCCCATGGACAAGCTGCTCCCCGGCATCGGCACCGCCGCCGCCCAGCTGTCCGAGCACGGCGGCGAGAAGGCCGCCATCGCCATCAAGACCACCGACACCGTGCACAAGACCTCGGTCGCCACCGGGGACGGCTGGACCGTCGGCGGCATGGCCAAGGGCGCCGGCATGCTCGCCCCCGGCCTCGCCACCATGCTGGTCGTCATCACCACCGACGCCGACACGGACGACGCCACCCTGGAGCAGGCCCTGCGCGCCGCCACCAAGGTCACCTTCGACCGCGTCGACTCCGACGGCTGCATGTCCACCAATGACACCGTGCTGCTGCTCTCCTCCGGCGCCAGCGGCATCACCCCCGAGTACGACGCCTTCGCCGAGGCCGTACGGCAGGTCTGCGACGACCTCGGCCGCCAGCTGATCGGCGACGCCGAGGGCGCCAGCAAGGACATCAAGGTCGAGGTCGTGGGCGCCGCCAGCGAGGCGGACGCCGTCGAGGTGGGCCGCTCCATCGCCCGCAACAACCTCCTCAAGTGCGCCCTGCACGGCGAGGACCCCAACTGGGGCCGCGTCCTGTCCGCGATCGGCACCACCGGCGCCGTCTTCGAGCCCGACCAGCTCAACGTGGCCATCAACGGCGTCTGGGTGTGCAAGAACGGCTCCGTCGGCGAGGACCGGGACCTGGTCGACATGCGCTACCGCGAGGTGCACATCGTGGCCGACCTCGCCGCCGGCCCCGAGACCGCGACGATCTGGACCAACGACCTGACCGCCGACTACGTCCACGAGAACAGCGCCTACTCCTCATGACCCTGACCCGTAAGCACACGGCCCTGCCCAAGGCGCAGATCCTCGTCGAGGCGCTGCCCTGGCTGACCCGGCACCACGGAAAGACCGTCGTCATCAAGTTCGGCGGCAACGCCATGGTCGACGAGGAACTGAAGGCCGCCTTCGCCCAGGACGTCGTCTTCCTGCGGCACGCCGGGCTCAAGCCGGTCGTGGTGCACGGCGGCGGCCCCCAGATCAGCGCCGCCCTCGACCGGCACGGCATCGTCAGCGAGTTCAAGGCGGGCCTGCGGGTCACCACCGCGGACGCCATGGACGTCGTCCGGATGGTGCTCGCCGGACAGGTGCAGCGCGAACTGGTCGGCCTGCTCAACCAGCACGGCCCGCTCGCCGTCGGCCTCACCGGCGAGGACGCGCACACCATCACCGCCACCAAGCATCTGCCCGAGATCGACGGGGAGTTGGTCGACATCGGGCGCGTCGGCGAGATCACCGCGATCGACACCGGCGCCATCGAAGCCCTGCTCGCCGACGGCCGCATCCCGGTCGTCTCCTCCATCGCCCGCAGTCAGGACGACGGTCATGTCTACAACGTCAATGCTGATACGGCGGCTGCGGCACTCGCTGCGGCCCTTGGCGCCGAAACTCTCATGGTCCTCACCGATGTCGAGGGCCTCTACGAGGACTGGCCGCACTCCGACGAGGTGATCAGCCGCCTCACCGCCACCCAACTGGAGAAGCTGCTGCCGGAGTTGAGCTCCGGCATGGTGCCCAAGATGCGGGGCTGCCTGCACGCGGTGCGCGGCGGCGTGCGCACCGCCCGCGTCATCGACGGCCGGGTACAGCACTCCATCCTGCTGGAGATCTTCACCGACGAGGGCATCGGCACCATGGTCGTGCCCGACGAGCCCGAAGGGGACGCATCGTGACGGGGCAGCAGAGCGGCAACCAGGACCTGACCCGGCGCTGGCAGGGCGCGCTCATGAACAACTACGGCACCCCCCGCCTGCCGCTGGTGCGCGGCGCGGGCGCCACCGTGTGGGACGCCGAGGGCCGCGCCTACACCGACTTCGTCGGCGGCATCGCCACCAACGCGCTCGGCCACGCCCACCCGGCGATCGTGGACGCCGTCAGCAAGCAGATCGCCTCCCTCGGCCATGTCTCCAACCTGTTCATGGCCGAGCCCCCCATCGCGCTCGCCGAACGGCTGCTCCAGCTCTTCGGCCGCGAGGGCCGGGTGTTCTTCTGCAACTCCGGCGCCGAGGCCAACGAGGCCGCCTTCAAGATCGGCCGGCTCACCGGGCGCACCCATGTCGTCGCCACCGAGGGCGGCTTCCACGGCCGTACGATGGGCGCCCTCGCGCTCACCGGGCAGCCCGCCAAGCAGGACCCCTTCCGGCCGCTGCCCGGCGAGGTCACCCATGTCCCCTACGGCGACGCCCAGGCCCTGGCCGCGGCCGTCACCGACGAGACCGCCCTGGTGATCATCGAGCCGATCCAGGGCGAGAACGGCGTCGTGGTGCCCCCGGCCGGCTATCTCAAGGCCGCCCGCGCCATCACCGCCGCCACCGGCGCCCTGCTGGTCCTGGACGAGGTGCAGACCGGCGTCGGCCGCACCGGCACCTGGTTCGCCTACCAGGCCCACGAGGGCGTGCTGCCCGATGTGGTCACCCTCGCCAAGCAGCTCGGCGGCGGCCTCCCGCTCGGCGCCACCGTCGCCTTCGGCCGCGCCGCCGAACTGCTCGGGCCCGGCCAGCACGGCACGACCTTCGGCGGCAACCCGGTCGCCTGCGCCGCCGGCCTCGCCGTCCTCGGCACCATCGAGGGCGAGGGACTGCTGGAGAACGTGAAGCGGCAGGGCGAGACGCTGCGCGCGGGCATCGAGGCGCTGGGCCACCCGCTGGTCGGCCATGTCCGGGGTGCGGGCCTGCTCCTGGGTATCGTGCTCACCGGGCCGCGCGCGCACGAGGTGCAGCAGGCGGCCCAGGAGGCCGGGTTCCTGGTGAACGCCCCCGCCCCCGACGTCGTACGGCTCATGCCCCCGCTGAACCTGCGCGACGACGAGGCGGGCGCCTTGCTCCAGGCGCTGCCCGGCATCCTCGACGCAGGCGGGGACGGACGATCCGGAGAATGAGACGACGATGAGCCAGGCGCAGGAGCACGAGCAGCAGACAGGTGCCGGGCCCGCCGTGCCGCAGACGCGTACCGCACGGCACCGCCGGATCGTGGACATCCTCAACCGGGAGCCGGTGCGCTCGCAGAGCCAGCTGGCCAAGCTGCTCGCCGACGACGGGCTCAGCGTCACCCAGGCGACGCTGAGCCGGGACCTCGACGAGCTGAACGCGGTCAAGATCCGCAACAACGACGGCGATCTCATCTACGCCGTGCCCAGCGAAGGCGGCTTCCGCACCCCGCGCGCACCGCTCGGCGAGTCCGCCAAGGAGGAGCGGATGCGGCGCCTGTCCCAGGAGCTGCTGATCTCCGCGGAGGCCTCGGCCAACCTGGTGGTGCTGCGCACCCCGCCCGGGGCCGCCCAGTTCCTCGCCTCGGCCATCGACCAGGCCGAACTCCACGACATCCTCGGCACCATCGCCGGTGACGACACCCTGCTGCTGATCAGCCGCGACCCGACCGGCGGCCAGGCCCTCGCGGACCACCTGCTCAAGCTCGCGCAGAACGGCCACTGAGCCGGGCCCCGACCGGCATGCGGGTCCCCGCGCCGCGGCGGACAATGGGAGCGGCAATCTCCCCCTGGCCGTCGGCCGTATAAAGAGGTGTGTCGGGTTTGCGGTTCCCCGTGGGTCGCCTCCCGGACGAGGCTCTGCTGTCCGGGCTGGCCACCGGAGACCAGGAGCTGGCCGTCGTCTTCGTACGACGTTTCCAGCACCGGGTCTTCGGTGTCGCCATGGCCGTCACCGGGGACCGTCAGCTCGCCGAGGACGTCGCCCAGCAGACGTTCGAACGCGCGTGGCGGCACGCGCAGATCTACGACTCGCGCCGCGGTTCGGTCACCACCTGGCTGACCACCATCGCGCACAACCTGGCCATCGACGCCGTGCGCGCCCGGCGCCCCGAGCCGGTGGCCCCCGAGGACCTCGACGCCCTCCTCGGCACCGTCACCGAGACCCCCGAGCGCTGGGCGCTGGCCGACGAGGCCTCCGCCCGGCTGCGGGCCGCGGTCTCCCGGCTGCCCCGCGAGCAGGCGCGGGCCCTGATGATGGCCGGTATCTACGGAATGACCGCCCAGCAGGTCGCCGACGCGGAACGGATCCCGCTGGGCACCGCCAAGACCCGCATCAGAGCGGCGATGGGCAAACTGCGCACCACACTGTCGGCTCCGGAGCGAGGCGGCCATGTCCAGTGACGCGAACTGCGAGAAAATGCGCGAGACCGGCGCCGAGCTGGCGCTGGGCGTGCTGCCCGGACGTGAGCGCGCGGAGGCGGTCGCGCATCTGGACACCTGCGCCGACTGCCGGGAGTTCGTCCGGCAGCTGACCCTGGTCGGCGACCGGCTGATCGGCCTGCTGCCCTGCCAGGAGCCGCCGCTGGGCTTCGAGACCCGGGTGGCCCGCAGCCTCGCCCAGCAGGCGGCCGCCGACGGGCGCACCGCCGCGCGCGCCCCGGCGTTCCCGGTCCTGCGCGGGCGGGTTCCCGGTCCTGCGCGGGCGGGCGCGCCGGGCCCGGATCCGGCTGGGGGCGGCCGCGGCGGGGCTCGCGGTGGTCGCCGGGTTCGCCGGCTGGGGCATCGGCACCGCCGTGGAGACGGTCACCGCCTCGCCCCCGCACACCATGGAGTCCGAGCCCATGCTGGTCGGCGACATGACCGCGGACTCGGCCGACGGCTCGCCCATCGGCGAGGTCTACGCCCATCCCGGCAGCCCCGGCTGGATCTTCGTGTCCGTCTACCTCGCCGGGCACGGCAGCGCGTACACCGGCCGGGTCAGCTGTGTGCTGGAGCGCTCCGACGGCACGACCGTGCGGGTGGGCGACTTCACCGTGCGCAACGGGCAGGGCCACTGGGGGGCCCAGGCGCCCGTGGACGCGGACGCGGTCTCCGGCGCCCGGCTGACCGCCACCGACGGCACGGTCCTCGCCCGCGCCCACCTCCAGACCGGGCACGTGCTGACCCGGGAGCAGCACGCGCCGTCCCAGCAGACATGAGGGCGGCCACGGGGGAGACGGGGACGGCGAGCGCTACGACAGCACGGTGCCGGTGTTCAGCCGGTGCAGCCGGGCGTACGTCCCGTCGCGCACCAGCAGATCGCCGTGGGCGCCGTCCTCCACGACCCGGCCCCGGTCGAGCACCACGATCCGGGTGGCGTCGCGCACGGTGAGCAGGTTGTGCGAGATGACGATGGTGGTCCGCCCGGCCATCAGGCGGCGCAGCGGCTCCATGATCCGCCGCCCGGAGCTCGCGTCGATCCCGGTGGTCGGCTCGTCGAGCAGCAGCACGGGCGCGTCCCTGACCATCGCGCGGGCGATCGCGAGGCGCTGGCACTGGCCCCCGGACAGGGTGCGGCCGCGCTGCCCGACGAGGGTGTCGTAGCCGTCCGGGAGCCGTTCGATGAACTCGTGCGCGTCCGCCGCGCGCGCCGCCGCGACGATCTCCGCCTCGGACGCCTCCGGACGGCCGTAGGCGATGTTCTCCCGCACCGTGCCGTGGAAGACCAGGGTCTCCTGGAGCACCACCGCGACGCTCTCGCGCACATCGGCGAGGCGCAGTTCGCGCAGATCGGTGCCGTCGAGCCGGACCGCGCCCCGGTCGGGGTCGTAGAACCGCAGCTGGAGCCGGGCGGCGGTGGACTTGCCCGCGCCGCTCGCCCCGACCAGCGCCAGCGTCTCGCCGGGCGCCACCCGGAACGACACATCGGCGAGGGCCCAGGGACCGGCGCCGGGGTAGCGGAACCAGACGCCGTCGAACTCCACCGCCCCGCGCGCCCGGCCGAGCGGGCGGGCCCCGGCGCGCTCGGTGACCTGCGGCCGCTGGTCGAGCAGTTCGATGATCCGCTCGGCCGAGGCGGCGGCGGAGTAGAAGGTGGTGCCGAGCCCGGACAGGCCGTGCACGGGGCTGTACATCTTGCCGATCAGGGCGAGGAAGACCAGCAGCCCGCCCAGGGTGAGCTGGCCCTGGGACAGCTTCCAGGTGCCGAGGCCCAGCACCGCGAGGCCGCCCGCCACCTCGATGATCTCCACGAGGGGGGCGTACACGGACCGGATCCGCGTCGAGGCCATCACCGCCCGGAACCGGCCCACGCTCTCCCGCTCGAAGCGGCGCGCCTCCCAGCCCTGCCGGTTGTACGCCTGCACCAGCGCGACATTGCCGAGCACCTCCTCGGCGATCGCGCTGAGCGAGCCGCTGCGCCGTCTGCGCTCCCGGGAGGCGTCCTTGATCAGCCGCGAGAAGTGCCGGGCCGCGCCCCAGAACAGGGGCACGATGACCAGCGCGAGCAGGGTCAGATCCCAGCTCAGATAGAACAGCAGGCCGACGAAGACGGCCAGTTGGAGCACGTAGTACAGGGCGTCGGCCACGCCCGAGAGCAGGAAGGTCTCGACCGCGTCCACATCACCGGTGACGCGGGAGAGCACATCGCCGAGCCGGCGGCGTTCGAAGAAGCCGAGGGACAGGCCCTGCACATGCCGGAAGACATCGCGGCGCAGCGAGAGCAGGAAGCGTTCGCCGACCCAGGTGGAGGTCATCTCGTCGGCGAAGCCGAGGACGCCGGAGCACAGGATCAGCCCCAGGTAGGCCGGGGCGATCCACAGAAAGGGGTGCAGGTCCCGGGGGACCAGCACCTGGTCCACGACGCTCTTGAACAGCCACAGCTCACCGGCGTCGATGACCGGTCCGGTCAGGCTGAGCAGCAGCAGCGGGGCGAGCCAGCGCCGGTTGCCGCGGGTGTAGGGCCAGAACCGGCGGAAGACCGCGCGCGGGGAGACCGCGGGCGCGGCCGCGACGACATCGCCGGATGCCTCGGGGACGTCGGAGGAGGAGCCGTCGGGGTCCCCCCAGGAGAGCAGACGCCGCAGGACTTGCGCCATGGGATGCGTTCCTCGGACAGCGGCCGGGCGGACCGGGTCCTCCGGGCCCCGGTCCGCTCAGCCTGTGCGGGTCGGTCAGTAGCCGCCGTGGCCGCCGTGGCCGCCATGACCGCGGCCACCGTGACCGCGTCCGTGGTCGTGGCCGTGACCGTGGCGGTCGCCGTGCCGGTGCCCGTGGCGGTCGAAGCGGTCGAAGGCGTCGAAGCGGTCGTCGTCGTGGTCACGGCCGTGACCCCGGCCGTGGCCGCCGCCGCCCTTGGGCAGCAGACTGCTGAAGATAGCCATGGTGTTCCTCCCGGAAAAATTGCTGCACCTGGGGTACGTCCGAGGGCGGCACAGGGATGGCTCTCCGGCGAAAAAATTTCCCGTTCAACCCCTTTTTCACGCTATGTACGCGGCCAGTCCTTCGGTGTGCAGCACCTCGCCGTCCGCCGTGAGCAGCAGCGCCTCGGTGCCGGGCAGCGACTCCAGCCAGGCGAGCCCCGCCCGCGACCCCCGCGCGAACGCGGCCGTGGCCCAGCAGTCCGCCCAGGTCAGCCGGGGCGCCACCACGGTCACCGCCACCAGGTCGGTGACCGCGGGCCGCCCGGTGCCCGGGTCCGTGATGTGCGCGCCCCGCTCGCCCGTGCCCGAGGTGGCCACCGCCAGCTCGGGCGCCCCCGCCGTCGACACCACCGCGAGGAGCCCGCCCGGGCGCAGGGGGTCCGCGATCCCCACCCGCCAGGGCCGCCCCGGCTCCGGCGCGCCCAGCGACTGCACATCGCCGCCGCCGTTGACGCTGACCCCCCTCACCCCCGCCACCTCGGCCAGCCGCCGCGCCGCCCGCTCCGCCGACCACCCCTTGACGATCCCGGTGGGATCCGGCACCCCCCGGTACCGCGCGCTGAACCACCCCTCGCTCACCCGCTCCGCCCGCGCCGCGAGCCCCAGCACCCGCGCGACCTCGGCCGGGCACCGCTCGACGGTCAGCTCGCCCCGGGCCAGCCGCGACACCGCGCTGTCCGCGCGGTAGGTGCTGAACACCGCGTCCACCTCGTGCAGTTCTGCCACCACCTGCCCGAGCGCCGCCCGCACCGCGCCGGCCTCCCCGCCCCGTACGTCGAAGGAGAACACGGTCCCCATGACCTCCTCCGCGTGCCGGACGCCCTCACCCATGGACCCGGTCCAGGGCGGACTGGAGGGACTGCCGGTATCCGGTGCTCGTGTACGTCGCGCCCGAGACCATGTCGATCCGCGCGCTCTGCGCGGCCAGCGCCTCCCGCCGCAGCTGGGGGAGCGCGTAGCTGTTGATCTCCTGGTCGCGCGGGTTCTCCGTGGGGTACCGCACGGCCGTCACCTCGGTGAGCCTGCCGTCCTTGACCGTCACCCGTACCTGGACCGGACCCCAGCGGGTCTGCGCGGTCTCACCGGTGACGGTCGTCGCGGCACCCTTGGCCGCCGGGGCACCGCCGGACGTCGAGGAACTCCCCGATGCCGAGGAACTCCCGGCCGTCGAGGAACCTCCGGAAGCGGCGGGCGCGCTCGCGCCGCCCCCGGAGCCCTGCGCCGACGCGCCCAGGGCGAGACCCGGGCTGCTGTGCGGCTTCAGGGACAGCAGCAGCACCACGGCGGAGACCGTCGAGGCACTCGCCAGCACGACACGGCGCAGCGGGCGGTTCTTCCTCAATGCGTGCATGACCTCGGCCTCACAGCTCGAACGACTCGTGATGGATACGGCGGTCCGGCGAACCCGCCGCGCGCAGGGCCTCGTACACGTCCCGGGCGAACCCATGGGGCCCGCAGACGTAGACGTCGAGGGCGGGCAGATCGGGGAAGCGCGCCCGCAGCGACTCCGCGGTGATGCGGGGCCGCTCGCCGCGCGGACCGTTCAGCGCGTACAGCACCGTGGCGCCCCGCCATCGCGCTATCGCCTCCAGCTCACGGCCCAGTGCCAGGTCCGCCGCCGAGCGCGCCCGGTACAGCAGCGTGACCTCGCCGGGCAGCGTCTCGAACAGGGCCCGCAGCGGGGTGATGCCGACACCGGCCGCGATCAGCAGGGACCGCCCGCCGGTGGCCCGGTCGGCGGTCAGCGCGCCGTAGGGGCCCTCCACCCACACCCGGGTGCCGGGCCGGAGCGTGGATATCGCCGCGCTGTGGTCGCCCAGCGCCTTCACCGTGATCCGCAGCCGCTCCGGGCGCGGCGGCGCCGACAGGGAGTACGGCGTGGACGTCCAGGCCATCCCCTCGGCGAGGAACCGCCAGCGGAAGAACTGCCCGGGGCGCGCGCCCAGCCGATCGAGCCGCCGCCCGCGCACCACGACCGAGAACACCCCCGGCGCCTCCCGCCGCACCGACTCCACCCGCAGCCGATGGCGCCGGTTGAGCCGGATCGGCGCGAGGACCCGGAACCACACCACGAGCGCCGCGACCCCGAGGTACAGCGCGTACCAGGCGGCCGTCGCCACCGGCTCGCCGTTGAACTGCTCGCCCAGCGACACCTGGTGGAAGAAGGCCAGGAACACGGCCGCGTACGTCAGCAGATGGACGTAGTACCAGAACTCGTGCCGGATCCGGCGCCGGGCCGCCCGCGCCGAGGTGATGCCGACCGCGAACAGGATCAGCGTGCCCGCGGTGGCCTTCAGCATGTCCGGGTAGTCCAGCACCACGGTGACCGCCTCGTGCCACAGCGACGCCCGGTCCTGCGCGGCGTACCCGGTGAGGATCAGCGCGATGTGCGCCACCAGCAGGCACACCGTGTACCGCCCGGCCATCGCGTGCCAGCGGGCCACCCGGTCCGAGCCCACCCGGTTCTCCAGCACCGGCACCCGCGCCATCAGGCCGACCAGCACCGCGCAGGCGTATCCGCACCCCAGCCCGGCGAGCCGCCCCGCACCGGTCAGCAGGCCCGCCGCGCCGACCACGGAGGCGGTGTCCGCCCACCACAGCGCGACCACGGCCGCCGCCCCCGCCCACAGCACCGCGAGCAGCGGCCCCGCGGGGGAGCGCCGGGCGAGTCCCGGCCGAGATCGGACCCCCGGCCGCTGTGCGCGGTCACCGAGGGGGTGGCCGGCGCCGGGCGGGTCGGGCCCCCGCCGTCCGTGACCTCCACGATGAGCCGACCGCCCGTCTCATGTCCACGGCTGTCATCAGTGCCGTTCCCTTCGTCCGCCGCCCGGGCCACCGGCCGGCGGGGCCACTGTGCGGGCCCGAGCTCTGAGGCACCTCTGAGAAGGGGCCCCGCGGCCGGTTCCTGAGGGCTTTCTCACAGAGGTCTCAGAGACCTCTCACAAACCGCCCTGACCAGGGAGTACGACACTTTGCCGAGCCCACTCAGAGGAAACTCAGAGCCGCCGCGGCGACCGGCCGCGGCCCGCACCCGCGATGCTGGGAGGCGCGATGAACACGACCCGTTCCGGCCGCCCGGCCCTCACCCGTCCCGACGGCACCGCACTGCGCGTCCTCGTCGTGGACGACGACCCCGACCTCGCCGAGGTGCTCACCGGCGCCCTGCGCTACGAGGGCTGGCAGGTGCGCGCCGCCGGTGACGGCGCCGCCGCGCTCAGTGCCGCGCGCGAGCTGACGCCGGACGCCGTCGTGCTGGACGTGATGCTGCCCGACATGGACGGCTTCACCGTGCTGCGCCGGTTGCACGAGACCCAGCCCGAGGTGTGCGTGCTCTTCCTCACCGCCCGGGACGCGGTCGAGGACCGGATCGCCGGGCTCACCGCGGGCGGCGACGACTACGTCACCAAGCCCTTCAGCCTGGAGGAGGTCGTGGCCCGGCTGCGCGGACTGCTGCGCCGCGCCGGTATGGCCCGCCGCCCGGAGCCCGCGGAGGACCCCGGCCTTGTCGTCGGCGACCTGGCGATGGACGAGGACGCCCGCGAGGTGACCCGGGCCGGTGAGCTGATCGAACTCTCGCCGACCGAGTTCGAGCTGCTGCGCTTCCTGATGCGCAACCCCCGCCGCGTCCTCAGCAAGGCGCAGATCCTCGACCGGGTCTGGTCCTACGACTTCGGCGGCCGCGCCCATGTGGTCGAGCTGTACATCTCCTACCTGCGCAAGAAGATCGACGCCGGCCGCGAGCCCATGATCCACACGGTGCGCGGGGCGGGGTACGTGCTGAAACCGGTGACCGGGTGAGGAACGGTCGCCGGACGGAATCCGATGGGCGGGCGGAATCCGGTGGCCGGACGGAACCCGGTCGCCGGGCGGGATCCGGTCGCCGGACGGGACCCGGTCGCCGGGCGGGATCCGGTGGCCTGCTCGCCCGGTTGCCCCGCTTCCGTACCCTGCGCGCCCGGATCACCTTCGGCCTGGTGGTGCTGCTCGCGGTGAGCTGCGCCGCGGTCGGGGTGGCCGCCGTGGTCGAGCTGAACGGCTTCCTCACCCAGCGCCTGGACGAACAGCTCGCCCAGGTCGGCACCCGGTTCCCGGAGAGCCTGG
This sequence comes from Streptomyces sp. LaBMicrA B280, assembly GCF_049222185.1. NCBI lineage: Bacteria > Bacillati > Actinomycetota > Actinomycetes > Kitasatosporales > Streptomycetaceae > Streptomyces > Streptomyces sp. LaBMicrA B280. The sequence goes on from NZ_JBMJCT010000015.1 coordinate 38,405, forward strand.
AGCACCACGGCAAGCTGCCCGACGACCACGACGGGGACGAGGACGCCGACACCCGCCGGATGGCCACCGGCACCTTCGGCGCCTGCCTGCGCGGCGGCGCCGTCACGGACAAGGGCCTCATCAGCTCCGGCGACCTCTCCGTCGACCTGGACATCACGCTGACCGCGCGGGACGCCGAACGGCTCGCCCGGATCCCGGACGACGGCCGCCCGTACACCGTCCAGCTCTCCGCCCTGGGCCACTACCGGGTCCTCGCCACCCCCGGCCGCGACGGTGACGTCCTGATGGCCGGACTCCCGCTGAAGCCCGTCGAGGCGGCCGTGCACCGGCTGGAACTGGTCGCCGGGATCGTCTTCGGCCTCGCCCTCGTGACGGCCGGGGTGACCGGCGCGCTCTGGGTCCGCTGGTCCCTGCGCCCCCTCGGCCGGGTCACCGCGACCGCCACCCGGGTCAGCGAACTCCCGCTCGCCAGCGGTGTGGTGGCGCTGCCCCCGCGCGCCCCCGTCGCCGATCCGCACAGCGAGGTCGGCCAGGTGGCCGCGGCCCTCAACGGCATGCTCGGCCATGTCGAGGACGCGCTCACCAAACGGCACGCGAGCGAGGAGCGGCTGCGCCGGTTCGCCGCCGACGCCAGCCATGAGCTGCGCACCCCGGTCGCCTCGGTGCGGGGCCACGCCGAGCTGGGCCTGCTGCATCCGGGGCCGGTGCCGCCGGAGGTCACCCGGTCCCTGGAGCGCATCGCCGCCGAGTCCTCGCGGATGGGCCTGATGGTGGACGACCTGCTGCTGCTCGCCCGGCTCGACGCGGGGCGCCCGCTGGAGCGCGGCCCGGTCGATCTGACCCGGCTGGTCCTGGACGCGGTCACCGACGCCCGCGCCGCCGGTCCCGGCCACGGCTGGGCCCTGGACCTCCCGGCGGACCCGGTCACCGTCACCGGCGACGCCCACCGCCTCCACCAGGTGCTGGCCAACCTGTTGGCCAACGCGCGGCTGCACACACCCGTGGGCACCAAGGTCACCGTCACCCTGGACCCCGGCCCCGACGCGGTCCTCCTCCATGTCCACGACGACGGACCCGGCATACCCGAGGAGCTGCGCTCCGCCGTTTTCGAACGCTTCACCCGCGCCGACCACCGCCGCCCCGGCGACGCGTCCGCCACGGGCGCGGGCCTCGGCCTGTCGATCGTGTCGGCGGTGGTGGAGGCACATGGGGGCACGGTCGGCGTGGAGAGCACACCGGGCTCTACGACGTTCACGGTGAAATTGCCGACCGGATACGTGGTCAGGGGCGCGAGGAACCGCGCACGGCAGATCAATACCGGGTAACCGCTGTGGCGCCGCCCTCCGTGCCGATGGCGATACGCGGCGCGGCCCCCGGCACCACCCACCGAAGAATCCGCCGCATGGAATCCTCCGGCACCGACACACAACCGGCCGTCGCCCCGGCCCCGTTGACGTGCAGGAAGATCCCGGCGCCCCGCCCCCGCACCGGCCGGTGGTAGTTGAACCCCACGACGAGCGCGTACGCGTACTGCCCGCCGTACGCGCCGAGCCGCTCCGCCTCCGCGGCCCGGCAGTCGCCCGGCAGCGGATCCGTCCAGCGGTTGTACGACGACGACGCGTTGTCCTCGCACCACCAGGAACTCTCCTTCACCGCCCGGTAGGAGATCCCCGTGCCGGCCGGTGCCGCCCTGACTCCGAACCCGAACGGAAGGTCGTACAACCCGGTCGGTGTGGTGTCCGTCCCCTGGGTGCGCGCGTTCCCCTCGACCAGCCCCTTCGCCCCGAACCGCGCGGGCGCGGAACCGGCCCGGGTCCAGGTGCCGTCGCGCAGGTCCCACCAGGTGAGCGTGCCGGTCGTGGACGAGGTGTCCGGTGCCCGCGCGATGATCAGCTGGGTGCCGCCGCCGGTGTCCGCCAGCCGCGCGGGCAGCGGCACCGGCACCGGCGCGCGCGGCACGGGCGCGGCCCCGAGCAGGCCGAACACACAGACGGACACAAGGCTGGCGACGACACCGGGGCGCATGCTCAGACGCTAGACGGGGGCAGCGGCAACGGCAGCCCGGGCAGTCCGTCCAGGCTCCTGGCGATGTGCTCCTTCCTGGTGAAGTAGTCGTTCAGGGAGGCGTCGTCCTCCCGCGCGAAGCGCCGCTCGTGCAGATCGCGCTCCTCCTCGTACGCCATGAAGGGGACGGCGTACCCGCAGGTGTCCCGCACCAGCTCGGCGTGCACCACGATGATCGCGCGCAGCCCGTGCGCGCGGGTGTCGACGCCGGGGAAGCGGGCGAGCAGGCCGGAAAAGCGCGGGTCGTCGCGGAAGACCGGATCGCCCCGGCCGTGCACCCGCACGATGTTCGGCGGGCCCTGGAAGGCGCACCACATCAGCGTGATCCGCCCGTTCTCGCGCAGATGGGCGATGGTCTCCGCGTTGGATCCGGCGAAGTCCAGGTAGGCCACCGTGAGTTCGTCCAGTACGGCGAACGAGCCCTTGAGGCCCTTGGGGGAGAGGTTGACCCGGCCGTCGCCGGACAGCGGCGCGGTCGCGGTGAAGAAGAGGGGCTGTTCCTCGATGAACGTGCGGAGCCTGCCGTCGATGCGCTCGTAGGACTTTCCCATGCCCGCGGATTGTCCCCGGAACTCTTTTGGCTGTCTAAGGATTCTCGCGGCCCCCGCACGCGTCACCCGGAGGGGTGATTGACGAATCATGCGGGGAACTGCATACTCATGCATATCAGCGAATGCACTGTGAGGAGAAACCCCGTGACCGAGCGCGTCGTACTCGCCTACTCAGGCGGTCTGGACACCTCCGTCGCCATCGGCTGGATCGCCGAGGAGACGGGCGCCGAGGTCATCGCCGTCGCGGTCGACGTAGGCCAGGGCGGCGAGGACCTGGACGTCATCCGCAAGCGCGCCCTCGCGTGCGGTGCGGTCGAGGCCGAGGTCGCCGACGCCAAGGACGAGTTCGCCGACGAGTACTGCCTCCCGGCGATCAAGGCCAACGCCCTGTACATGGACCGCTACCCGCTGGTCTCCGCCCTCTCCCGGCCGACGATCGTCAAGCACCTCGTCGCCGCCGCCCAGAAGCACGGCGCCACCACGGTCGCCCACGGCTGCACCGGCAAGGGCAATGACCAGGTCCGCTTCGAGGCCGGCATCGTGGCCCTCGCCCCCGACCTGAAGTGCATCGCCCCGGTCCGCGACTACGCGATGACCCGGGACAAGGCGATCGCCTTCTGCGAGGCCAAGCAGCTCCCGATCGCCACCACCAAGAAGTCCCCGTACTCCATCGACCAGAACGTCTTCGGACGCGCCGTCGAGACGGGCTTCCTGGAGGACATCTGGAACGCCCCGATCGAGGACATCTACGAGTACACCTCCAACCCCGCCACCGCGCGCGAGGCCGACGAGGTCGTCATCAGCTTCGAGCAGGGCGTCCCGGTCGCGATCGACGGCAGGCCCGTCACCGTCCTGCAGGCCATCCAGCAGCTCAACGAGCGCGCGGGCGGCCAGGGCATCGGCCGGATCGACATGGTCGAGGACCGCCTGGTCGGCATCAAGTCCCGCGAGGTCTACGAGGCTCCCGGCGCGATCGCCCTGATCACCGCCCACCAGGAGCTGGAGAACGTCACGGTCGAGCGCGAGCTGGCCCGCTACAAGCGCCAGGTCGAGCAGCGCTGGGGCGAGCTGGTCTACGACGGCCAGTGGTTCTCCCCGCTCAAGCGCGCCCTGGACGGCTTCATCAACGAGGCCAACCAGCAGGTCAACGGCGACATCCGGATGACCCTGCACGGCGGCCGCGCGGTCGTCACCGGCCGGCGCTCCGAGTCGTCCCTGTACGACTTCAACCTCGCCACCTACGACACCGGCGACTCCTTCGACCAGGCGGCGGCCAAGGGCTTCATCGACATCTACAGCCTGTCGTCGAAGATCGCCGCCAAGCGGGACCTCGCGTAACCCTCACGGGTTCATCGCGCACGCATCACACTGACGGCCGCCTCCCCACCTGCAAGGGTGGGGAGGCGGTGGCACAGCGACATCTTCCGAGGAGCAACGCAGTGAGCAGCAACAGCGGTGACGTACGGCTCTGGGGCGGCCGTTTCGCCGACGGTCCCGCCGAGGCCCTGGCGAAGCTGTCCGCGTCCGTCCACTTCGACTGGCGGCTCGCGCCCTACGACATCGCCGGCTCGCGTGCCCACGCCCGCGTGCTGCACAAGGCCGGACTTCTCACCGAGGACGAGCTGACCCGCATGATCGCCGGGCTCGACCGGCTGGAGGCGGATGTCGCCGACGGCTCCTTCACCGGCACCATCGCCGACGAGGACGTGCACACCGCCCTGGAGCGCGGTCTGCTGGAGCGCCTCGGCCCGGACCTCGGCGGCAAACTCCGCGCCGGCCGGTCCCGCAACGACCAGGTGGCCACCCTCTTCCGGATGTACCTCAGGGACCACGCCCGGATCATCGGCGGTCTGATCGCCGACCTCCAGGATGCCCTGATCGGCCTGGCCGAGGCCCACCCGGACGTGGCGATGCCCGGCCGCACCCATCTCCAGCACGCCCAGCCGGTGCTCTTCGCCCACCATGTCCTCGCCCATGTCCAGTCCCTGTCCCGGGACGCGGAGCGGCTGCGCCAGTGGGACGAGCGCACCGCGGTGTCGCCGTACGGCTCCGGCGCCCTGGCCGGTTCCTCGCTCGGCCTGGACCCGGAGGCGGTGGCCGCGGACCTCGGGTTCGAGCACGGCAGCGCCGCCAACTCCATCGACGGCACGGCCTCCCGGGACTTCGTCGCGGAGTTCGCCTTCATCACCGCGATGATCGGGGTGAACCTCTCCCGGATCGCCGAGGAGATCATCATCTGGAACACGAAGGAGTTCTCCTTCGTCACCCTCCATGACGCGTTCTCCACCGGCTCCTCGATCATGCCGCAGAAGAAGAACCCGGACATCGCGGAGCTGGCCCGGGGCAAGTCCGGCCGTCTGATCGGCAATCTGACCGGTCTGCTGGCCACCCTCAAGGCGCTGCCCCTCGCCTACAACCGTGACCTCCAGGAGGACAAGGAGCCGGTCTTCGACTCCTGCGACCAGCTGGAGATCCTGCTGCCCGCCTTCACCGGCATGATGGCCACCCTCACCGTCCACCGCGAGCGCATGGCGGAACTGGCCCCGGCCGGCTTCTCCCTCGCCACGGACATCGCCGAGTGGCTGGTGCGCCAGGGCGTCCCCTTCCGGGTGGCGCACGAGGTCGCGGGGGAGTGCGTCAAGGCCGCCGAGGCCGAGGGCAAGGAACTGGACGAGCTGACGGACGAGCAGTTCGCCAAGATCTCCGCCCACCTCACCCCCGAGGTCCGCACCGTCCTGAACGTCCCCGGCGCCCTGGCCTCCCGCAACGGCCGCGGCGGTACGGCCCCGAGCGCGGTGGCGGTGCAACTGGCCGAGGTCAAGACGGACGTGGCGGCACAGCACGCGTGGGCGGCGGCCAAGAAGTAGCCGTACGGCGGGCGCCCCGAAGAGGCGCGGGGCCGTGTCGAGCCCCCCGCGGGTTACGTTGGTCGTGAACCGGAACCGAACCGGAACCGACCGAACCGGAGCCCGCGATGCCCTTCGCCCGCCTCGCCCACGCGACCACCCCGACCTGCCACATCGGACTCGGTCTCGCCGCCGTCGGTCGCCCCGGCTACATCAACCTCGGCCGGGACGACGACCTCGGCGGGGACCGCAGCGTCGACGCCCTGCGCACCCGTACCCATGAACTCCTCGACGCGGCCTACGCGCAGGGCGTCCGCTACATCGACGTGGCCCGCTCCTACGGCCGTTCCGAGGAGTTCCTCGCCGACTGGCTGACGAAGAACCCCGGCGTCGACGACGTCGTCATCGGCAGCAAGTGGGGCTACACCTACACCGCCGACTGGTCCACCGACGCCGAGCGGCACGAGGTCAAGGACCACACCCTGGCGACGTACGAGCGTCAGCGCGCCGAGTCCGACGCGCTGCTCGGCGACCGGCTCGACCTCTACCAGATCCACTCGCTCACCCCGGACAGCCCCGCCCTCACCGACAAGGAACTCCACGCGCGGCTCGCCGAGGCCGCCGCCGGGGGACTGACCGTCGGCTTCTCCACCAGCGGGCCCCGGCAGGCGGACACCGTCCGCGCCGCCCTCGCGGTGACGGTCGACGGCGCGCCCCTCTTCCGTACCGTCCAGTCGACGTACAACATCCTGGAGCACTCGGCCGCCCCCGCCCTCGCCGAGGCCCATGACGCCGGGCTGACCGTGATCGTCAAGGAAGGCATGGCCAACGGGCGGCTCGCCGGTCCGAACGCCCCCGAGGCACTGCGGTCGATCGCCGCCGAGGAGGGGCTCGGCCCCGACGCCGTCGCCCTCGCCTGGATCCTGCGGCAGCCCTGGGCGGGCGTCGTCCTCTCCGGCGCCGCGACCCTCACCCAGCTCTCCTCCAATCTGCACGCCCCCGCCGTCGATCTGGACGCGGACCGGATGACCCGCCTCGCCACGCTCACGGAGGAGCCGCGCGCGTACTGGGAGCGGCGCGGACAGCTGCCCTGGCACTGATCGAAAACCCTCGCTGACCAGCGACGATGAGTCACGCATGCCCATGATGAGACATTCATGTCTCACATGGGCTACTCTTGTCTCATGGCCCTGGACCGAGACCATGTACTGCGCGCCGCCGCCGCGCTGCTGACCCGTAAATCCACCGCGACCATGGACGAGGTCGCCAAGGCCGCCGGGATCAGCCGGGCGACACTGCACCGGCACTTCGCCGGACGCGACGCGCTCGTACGGGCGCTGGAGGCGCTCGGCATCGCCGAGTGCGAGGCGGCGCTGGACCGGGCCCGCCCGGAGGAGGGAACCGCGACCGACGGCGTACGCCGACTGGTCCGCGAGATCCAGCCGGCCGCGGGACTGCTCGCCTTCCTGTACGGCGAGAGCCAGCTGTGGGAGGGCGATCGGCAGAACGACGGCTGGCAGCGGCTGGACAGCCGGATCGGCGCCCTGTTCCAGCGCGGACAACAGGACGGCGAGTTCCGCATCGACCTGACACCCGTCTGGCTCACCGAGGCGCTGTACGGCCTGACCGCCTCCTGCGCCTGGGCCACCCTGGACGGCCGCGTGGCCGCCCGCGACTTCCCGACCATGGTCGCCGAGCTGCTGCTCGGCGGCGCTCTACGGAGAGAGGAATCATGACCAGCACAGTGCGGCCGGCCAAGGCGGCGCGGCCCACGGCGCGTCCGGGCCGCTGGCTCGCGCTCTGCGTCCTCGTCCTGGCCGTGCTGCTGGTGGCCGTCGACGCCACCGTGCTCGGCCTGGCGACCCCCTACATCAGCGAGGACCTGCACCCCTCCGGCACCCAGCTGCTGTGGATCGGTGACGTCTACTCCTTCGTCATCGCCGGTCTGCTGGTCTCCATGGGCAGCCTCGGCGACCGCATCGGGCGCAAGCGGATCCTGCTCTGCGGCGCCACCGCGTTCGGCGCGATATCCGTGCTCAACGCCTACGCCACGACACCGGAGTTGATGATCCTGGCGCGAGCGCTGCTCGGTGTCGCGGGCGCGACCCTGATGCCGGCCACCCTCGCCCTGATCCGCAACCTCTTCCACGACCCGCGCGAGCGCAGCCTCGCCGTCGGCATCTGGGGCGCGACGGCCTCGGCCGGTACGGCGGTCGGTCCCATCGTCGGCGGCTTCCTGCTGGAGCACTTCTGGTGGGGCTCGGTCTTCCTGATCAACCTGCCGGTGATGGCGGTCCTCGTCCTGGTCGGCATCCGCACCCTGCCCGAGTCCCGTAACCCGAACCCGGGCCCCTGGGACCTGGCCAGCGTGCTGCTCTCCCTGGTCGGCATGATCGGCGTGGTCTACGCCGTCAAGGAGGCGGCCACCCACGGCTTCTCCTGGCCCACGCTCGCCGCGGGTCTGCTGGGCGCGGGCGCGCTGTACGGCTTCGTACGGCGCCAGTTGACCATGCCGGCCCCGCTGCTGGACATGCGGCTGTTCCGGCACCGCGGCTTCAGCGGCGCGGTCCTCGCCGACCTGCTGACCGTGCTCGGCATGTCCGGCCTGGTCTTCTTCCTCTCCCAGTACCTCCAACTCGTGCAGGACAGGCGCCCGTTCGAGGCGGGTCTCGCCGAACTGCCCGCCGCCGTGGGCGCGGTGGCGGCCGGACTCGCCGCGGGCAGCGCCGCCCGGCGCTTCTCGGTCCGCTCGGTGGTCTCGGCCGGGCTCGCCGCGGTCGGCCTGTCCCTGGCCGTGCTGACCTGCCTCGGCCAGAGCACGGGCTATCCGGTGCTCGGCGCCGCCCTGCTGGTGGTGGGCGTCGGCGCGGGCCTGTCCTTCACGGTCACCGCCGATGTCATCCTCTCCAGCGTGCCCAAGGAGCAGGCGGGCGCCGCCTCCGCGGTCTCCGAGACGGCCTACGAACTGGGCGCCGCCCTGGGCATCGCCCTCCTCGGCTCCATCGTGACCGCCGTCTACAGCGGCTTCCACGGCCCGGCCGGCACCCCGCCGGGCGCCCATGACTCGCTGGGCGCCGCCGTGCAGGCGTCGGCCCAGCTGCCGCCGGAGACCGCCGAGTCCCTCCTGGACGCGGCCCGTGACGCCTTCGTCCACGGCCTCCACCTGGCCTCCGGCGCGGGCGCGGCGGTCCTGCTGGGCACGGCGGTCGCGGCGTGGTTCCTGCTGAAGGGGCAGCGGCTGGAGAACGCCGGGTGAGCGCGCCTCACCCGGCGGCCCCTCACCGCTTGTAGCCGAGCACCGTCATCATCCCGCTCTCCGAGTGGTACTGGTTGTGGCAGTGCAGCATCCACAGGCCGGGGTTGTCCGCGTCGAACTCCACCACCAGCTTGCGGTGCGGCAGCACCAGGGCCGTGTCCTTGCGCGCGCCCACCGCGTCCAGGCCCGTCATCGCGAAGGTGTGCCCGTGCAGATGCATGGGGTGCCACATGTCGGTGGCGTTGATGAGGGTCAGCCGCACCCGCTCCCCGGCGTGGATCTCGTGCCGCTGGCGGACGTCGTACGGCTTGTGGTCGAAGCCCCAGTCGTACTTCCCCATGCTGCCGGTGATCTTGATGCGCAGCTGGCGGTCCGGGTGCCGCTCGGCCAGTGCCACCGAGTCGGCCGGCTTGAGCCGTCGCGCGGGCACGCACTCGCCGTCCAGTTCGTCGGGGCGGACATCCGGCGCCGGAAGGTTCTTCCCCTTGTCGGTGCGCAGCACGGCGAGCGCGCCGCCCTTCTTGCCCTCGGCCAGCGCGACCAGCGGGAAGCAGCCGTCCTTGGCGGTCACCAGCACGTCGTACCGCTCGGACATCCCGATGAGCAGCGCGTCGGTCTCCTTGTGCCGCACGGGGTAGCCGTCGGTGTGGGTGACCGTCATGGCGTGCCCGCCGAGCGAGACCCGGAAGGCCGTCTCCGAACCCGCGTTGACGAAGCGCACCCGGATGCGGTCGCCGGGACGGCAGCGGAACTCCTGGGGCCGGTGCGGCAGGCGCCCGTTGGCGAGGTAGTACGGGTAGTCGACACTGCCGCCGTCGCCGTCCAGCATGCGGCTGTGGGAGTCGTGCAGCACCCGGTTCGGACCGCCTCCGGCCCTCATCGGCGGCGACGGCTTCGCCTTGGCCGATCTGCTCGCGCTCGGGGAGGGGCTCCCGCTCGCGTGCGGATGCTCCGGGCCCATGCCCATGCCGGCCATCCCGGAGCCGCCCGGCTTGAGCTGTTCGAGGACGCTGTCGGGGGTGGAGCCGTCCACGCCGTCGAGCCAGTCGTCCAGGACGACGACCCACTCCTTGTCGTAGGCGAGGGTCTCCTTGGGATCGTCCACGACCAGCGGCGCGTACAGCGCGCGGTCCGGCTGCATCCCGACGTGGGAGTGGAGCAGATAGGTGCCGGGGTGCTTCACGGTGAACCGGTAGCGGTAGTCCGTGCCGGCCGGGATCGGGCGCTGCGTCAGATCCGGGACGCCGTCCATGTCGCAGCGCAGCCGTACCCCGTGGGAGTGCAGGGTGGTGGTGGTCGGCAGCTGGTTGGTGAGCGTCAGATCGAGGACGTCGCCCGCGGTCACCCGGACCAGCGGCCCCGGCACCGTGTCGTTGTACGCCCAGGTGCGCACCGAGCGCCCGCCCAGGTCAAGCTTGGTCTCCGCGGCGGTGAACCGGTACGTGCGCACGCGCCCCGCCCCGCGTTTGCGCTCGGTGGCGAGCACCTCCGGGTCCGACGGGTTGACGTACCCCTTGGGCCCCGCCGGTACGAAGTTCCCCTCGATGCCCGCCCCGAGGGGACCGGTGTCCGGGTGGTGCGGACCGGAGCGGGTCTCGGGCCCCGAACCGGAGCCGCAGGCCGCCAGGAAACCCGCGCCGACGGCTGCGATCGGGACACGGAGGAGGGTTCGCCGCGAAGGTGTATCCATGTCTGAATAAGACATGTTCTGTGGATCATGCGCTCGGGGGCGTAGGCCGAATGACCCTGCCCCAGGGGAGATTCACACCGGCAGACGGACGAACGCGGGCCGCCCCGGTACAACCGGAACGGCCCGCGACCATCTGCTGCGCCGGACTCAGGCGGCCTTCGCCTTGGTGGCGTACATGTCGACGTACTCCTGCCCGGACAGCCGCATGACCTCGGTCATCACGGAGTCGGTGACGGCGCGCAGCACATAGCGGTCGCGGTCCATGCCGTCGTAGCGGGAGAACTCCATCGCCGGTCCGAACCGGACGGTGACCTTGCCGGGCCGCGGGATGCCGTTGCCGCCCGGCTGGAGCTTGTCGGTGCCGATCATGGCGAACGGCACCACCGGCGCGCCGGTCATCAGGGTCAGCCGGGCGATGCCCGTACGCCCGCGGTACAGGCGGCCGTCGGGGGAGCGGGTGCCCTCCGGGTAGATCCCGAAGACCTTGCCCTCCTCCAGGACCCGGCGCCCCGTCATCAGCGCCGCCACCCCGCCGTTCGCGCCGTCCCGGTCCACCGGGATCATGCCGACCCCGGTGAAGAACCACGCCATCAGCCGGCCCTTGAAGCCCTTGCCGGTGACGTACTCGTCCTTGCCGATGAAGAGGACCTGACGCTTCGTGACGACCGGAAGCACGATCGAGTCGATGAAGGTGAGGTGATTTCCGGCCAGAATCACCGGCCCGTCCCCGGGGATGTTCTCCGCGCCCTCCACCTGTGGGCGGAACATCAGGCGCATGATCGGTCCGAGCACTGCCTTGATGAGGCGGAAGCGGGACAACGGGTCCTCCGATGTCAGGGGGCGGTATGAATCTGTGCGATGTGGGTCTGTGCAGGTGAGGACATTACTCGCGGCTACGCCGCGAACGCACATCGGGGACGGGCGGTTCACCGAGGTCTTACGAAGTGTTGACATGGGTTTACCTGCGGTGACGTGCCGTTGACGGCTTGTGACGCCCTTGTGCCGATGTGACGGACATCGCTCGTCCCGTCCCCGTACGCGACACCCCGTCACCTGCCCGCACGCACGGGCCATACGCCGGCACCCGCGAGTTCGACGCGAAGCCGCCCTTCTGTCATATGCGCGCCCCTACGATCTCCCGGACTGATGAGCATCGGACTGATGAGCGAAGAAGACAGAAGACGGCAGGAGGCCGCCATGGGAACCGAGCGTACGAACGAGACGCAGCCACAGACGCAGGTCACGGGACGGCGGGCGCTCCTCGGCGCCGCGATGCTGGGCGCGGGCGGCGCGGTCCTCGGGCTGTCCGGCACCGCCCGGGCCGCCGAGGCCCCGGCGGCCAAGCGCACCGCGCGCGGGCTCAAGGGCCTGCCGGTGCCGACCATCGTCGGCCACCGCGGCGCCAGCGGCTACCGCCCCGAACACACCTTCGGCTCCTACGAGCTGGCCCTCGACCTCGGCGCCGACATCGTCGAGGCCGGCGACCTGTGCCCCACCAAGGACGGCCATCTGGTCTGCCGGCACGAACCGGAGATCGGCGGCACCACCGATGTCGCGGACCACCCCGAGTTCGCCGGCCGCAGGACCACCAAGGTGCTCGACGGCGTCCCCACCACCGGCTGGTTCACCGAGGACTTCACCCTCGCCGAGCTGAAGACGCTGCGCGCGATCGAACGCATCCCGGACAACCGGCCGCACAACAAGCTCTACAACGGCCGCTGGGAGATCCCCACCTTCGAGGAAGTCCTGAAGTGGCAGGACGAACAGACCCGCAAGCGCGGCAAGCAGGTCTGGATCTACCCCGAGACCAAGCACCCCACCTACTTCCGCAAGCTGGGCCTCGCCCTGGAGGAGCGGGTGGCCAAGCTGCTGCGCAAGCACGGCAAGGACACCCGCAACTCCCCGGTGATCCTCCAGTCGTTCGAGCCCACCAGCATCCAGAGGCTGAACCAGCTGGTCGACAACCCGCTCGTGGTGCTGCTGTCCACGGCCGACAGCCGCCCCTTCGACTTCGTGGAGGCGGGCGACCCGCGCACGGTCGCCGACCTGATCACCCCCAAGGGGCTGCGGGAGATCGCCGGTTACGCCCAGGGCATCGGCCCCACCCTGGACCTCGTCATCCCCAAGAAGGCGGACGGCTCCCTGGCCGAGCCCTCCACCCTGGTCTCCGACGCGCACCGGGTCGGCCTGATCCTGCACCCCTACACCATGCGCAACGAGAACCCCTTCCTGCCCACCGAGTTCCGCAAGGGCGGCGCGGCCGACGGCTACGGCGATCCCTTCGGCGCCTTCAAGGCGTACTTCGCGACCGGCATCGACGGCGTCTTCACCGACAACGCCGACACCGGCGTCCTGGCCCGCGCCGACTTCCTGGGCTGACCCGCGCGTCCCCCGCCGTGCCGACGTCCCCGCGATCTCCCCAAAGGCCCCGGTCGGCCGGGAGATCGCGGGGAGTTGGCTAAGTCACAGGGCGTCCCCGCGCGACGAAGGTTGCTTCCCGCCGGGCGCGGGGATAGGAGTGTGGGGGACGACAGATGATCAGGTGAGCGGGAGGCATGCGCACATGGGCATGAGCGTGACCATCTCGGTGGCGACCGAAGGGGACGCGGAGGAGATCTTCCGCCTCCAGTACTTGTGCTTCCAGAGCGAGGCGCAGCTGTACGGCAACTACCGCATCGACCCGCTCGTCGAGACCCTCGACGCCGTCCGCCGCGAGATCGGCGTCGACTGCGTCTTCGTCGCCCGGCTCGGCGACGAGGTGGTGGGCGCCGTACGCGGCAGGGTCACCGAGGACGGCTCCGCCGCGATCGCCCGCCTCTGCGTCCACCCCCGCCTCCAGGGCCATGGCATCGGTGCCCGGCTGCTGCGCGCCGCCGAGGCCGACCTGGCGGGAGAACGCGGCGCCACCCTCTTCCGCCTCCAGACCGGCTACCGCAGCGAAGGCAACCTCCGCCTCTACCGCCGCGTCGGCTACGAGCCGGTGGGCCGGGCGAAGGGCACGGACGGCGTCGACCTGATCGTGCTGGAGAAGCCGGCGGCCACCTATGTGGCCACGGCGTGAGGGGCGCGCCCCCCGCCCCCGCGACTCAGCCGGCCCCCTGCGACCGCGCCTTCCGCAGCCAGTACATCGCGGAGACGGGCAGCAGCACGGGAATGAACACGTAGCCCATGCCGTAGTCGGACCACACCGTGGAGTCGGGGAACGCCGAGGGATCGACCACCGTCCACGTCCCCACGAGCAGCACCCCCGCCAACTCGACCCCGCAGCACAGCAGCGCCGCCCGCCGGGCCACGTCCCCGCCCCGCACCAGGGTGTAGGTGATGAAGGCGTAGATCAGCCCGGCGACCGCGGACAGCGCGTAGGCGAGCGGCGCCCGTCCGAAGTCCGTCGCGATCTGGTAGACGGAACGCGACACCGCGCCGACGACCATCACGCCGTAGAACCACACGAGCAGCATGCCCGGCCCGCTGATCAACCGGGCCGGCTTCTCCTCGACCGTCGTCATCCTCAGCCTCCCCAGATGTCAAAGAGCCGGACCTGAAGCACGGCCAGCACCACGCCGCCCGCCGCGGCCGTCACCGAACCCCACCGGGTCCGCTCGGCCAGCGACATGAACCCCGCGGCCGGCACACACGCGAACGCGCCCAGCAGATACGCCACGAAGATCGCGGTCCCCTGCTCCGGCTTCTCGCCCCGCGCCAGCTGCACGATCCCGATCACCAGCTGGATCACGCCCAGCAGCGACACCACGGCCATGCCGATGAAGTGCCAGTCCTTCGTCGGCTGGTCACGATAGGCGGCCCAGCCGCACCACGCGGCGAGCAGCAGCGCGGCGACCCCGGTCACCAGCGTCAGGACAGTGAGCATGCGGTCGACCTTATTACGGCGGAATCGGGCCAACGCCGCCGACCCCGCCGTACGCCGTAGGGTCGAGGCCATGACGATCCACGCGCACGCTCTCCTGTTCGACAACGACGGCACCCTGGTCTCCTCCTACGACTCCGTCGTGCGCTGCTGGACGCGCTGGGCCGAGGAGTACGGGGTGCCGGCCGAGCGGTTCGGACAGGTGGAGCTGCACGGCCGTACCGCGGCGGAGATCATCGCCGACCTGCTCCCCGCCGACCTGGTGCCCCGGGCCGTCGCCCGGGTCGAGCAGCTGGAGGTGGCGGACGTGTCCGGGGTACGGCTGCTGCCCGGCACCCGGGAGTTCCTGGACGCGCTGCCCGCCGATCGCTGGGCCGTCGTCACCTCCGCCACCCGCAGGCTCGCCGAGGCCCGCCTCACGGCCGTGGATGTCACCCCGAAGTGCCTGGTCAGCGCCGACGACGTGTCCCGGGGCAAGCCTGACCCGGAGCCCTATCTGCTGGCCGCCCGGCAGCTCGGCGCCGACCCGGCCGACTGCGTGGTCTTCGAGGACGCCCCCGCCGGACTGCGCGCGGCCCGCGCGGCCGGCATGCGGACCGTGGCGTTGGCCACAACCCACCGCGCCGAGGAGCTCGACGCCGACCTCGTCGTGGACGACCTCGCGGCCTTGCGGGCACTGGTCACCGACGGGGGAGTGGCGATCTCCGTCCGCGACTGAGCCCGCCCCCAGGTGTCCGCCGCTGTCCACTATGCGGACGGCGGCCACCGCTCCCCGGCGGGCTTCTGCTTTACTGGGCCGCATGACCACGACGAACAGCCGCATCCCTGCGACCGAGGCGACCATGACGCCCGGTGCTGTTTGTCTGTGTCCGTGTCGAATGTGCGCCTTCTAGAGGGCCCCCGCACCATCTGAGCCTCGCGCCCCGAAGCGAGAGCCGCGGCCCGTCCCGCGCCCCCACCCGGGCGAGCGGGACCCGAGGGCCGTACCGCGCAC
Source organism: Streptomyces sp. LaBMicrA B280 (assembly GCF_049222185.1). Classification (NCBI taxonomy): domain Bacteria; kingdom Bacillati; phylum Actinomycetota; class Actinomycetes; order Kitasatosporales; family Streptomycetaceae; genus Streptomyces; species Streptomyces sp. LaBMicrA B280. Next base: position 53,671 of record NZ_JBMJCT010000015.1, read on the forward strand.
ACCACGTTCTCTCCGCTCCACCGCCACCCGAGAACCGTGCCGCGTACCCCACGAACGCACGCAACGCACCCGTGCCCGGGCACACCCGCGCCCGCGCACTCGACAGTGACGGAAATCCTGTGATCACCACATCGGGCCTGACCAAGGTCTACCGCTCCCGCGGCCGCGATGTCACCGCCCTCGACGGCGTCGATCTCCACGTCCGCGAAGGCGAGGTCTACGGCGTCATCGGCCAGTCCGGCGCCGGCAAGTCCTCGCTCATCCGCTGCGTCAACCTGCTGGAGCGCCCCACCTCCGGCACCGTGACCGTCGCCGGTCAGGACCTCACCGCCCTGGCCGGCCGCGGCCCGCGCGCGGGCCGGGAACTGCGCCAGGCGCGCAGCCGGATCGGCATGGTCTTCCAGCACTTCAACCTGCTGTCCTCGCGGACCGTGCAGGACAACGTCGAGCTGCCGCTGGAGATCCTCGGCACCTCCGGGAAGGAACGTTCCCGCAAGGCGCTGGAGCTGCTCGACCTGGTCGGCCTCGCCGACAAGGCCAAGTCCTACCCCGCCCAGCTCTCCGGCGGCCAGAAGCAGCGCGTCGGCATCGCCCGCGCCCTGGCCGGCGACCCCAAGGTGCTGCTCTCCGACGAGGCCACCAGCGCGCTCGACCCGGAGACCACCCGCGCCATCCTCCAGCTGCTGCGCGACCTGAACCGGCAGCTCGGCCTCACCGTCCTGCTCATCACCCACGAGATGGACGTGGTCAAGTCGATCTGCGACTCCGCCGCCCTGATGGAGAAGGGCCGGATCGTGGAGTCCGGCACGGTCAGCGAGCTGCTGGCGACCCCCGGCTCCCAGCTGGCCGCCGCGCTGTTCCCGGTGAGCGGCGAGCGCACCGGCGCGGAGCGCACCGTCCTCGACGTCACCTTCCACGGCGAGGCCGCGACCCAGCCGGTCATCTCCCAGCTGTCGCGCACCTACAACATCGACATCTCGATCCTCGGCGCCGCCATCGACACCGTCGGCGGGCTCCAGATCGGCCGGATGCGCATCGAGCTGCCCGGCCACTACGAGGACAACGTGGTGCCCATCGGCTTCCTGCGCGAGCAGGGGCTCCAGATCGACGTCGTGGGCCAGGAGGCCGCACTGGTGAAGGAAGGTGCCAAGTGACCTGGTCCGAGATGCGGCCGCTGCTGTCGGACGCGTGTTCCCAGACGTTCGACATGGTGCTCTGGTCCACCCTGATCGCCGTCGTCGTGGGCCTTCCGCTCGGCCTGCTCCTCGTCCTCACGGACCGCGGGGGCCTGCTTCAGAACGTCGTCGCCAACAAGGTGATCGGCCAGATCGTGAACGTCGGCCGCTCGCTGCCGTTCATCATCCTGATGGTCGCCCTGATGAGCTTCACCCGCTGGGTCACCGGGACGACGATCGGCACCGCCGCCGCGGTCGTACCGCTCGCCATCGGCGGCATCCCGTTCTTCGCCCGCCTGGTCGAGACGGCCGTGCGCGAGGTGGACGGCGGGCTCGTGGAGGCCGTGCAGTCCATGGGCGGCAACACCTGGACCATCGTCCGCAAGGTGCTCGTCCCCGAGTCCCTGCCCTCCCTGATCGCCAGCACCACCACCACGGTCATCGCCCTCATCGGCTACTCCGCCATGGCCGGCACGGTCGGCGGCGGCGGCCTCGGCGACCTCGCCGTCCGCTACGGCTACCAGCGCTTCGAGACCGAGCTGATGTGGATCACCGTCGGCATCCTCGCCGTCGTCATCTCCCTCATCCAGTTCGCCGGCGACTTCGCGGCCCGCGCCCTGCACCACCGCGGCGGCCGCTCGGGCCCCGCGCCCAAGCTGCGGCTGCTGAAGGCCAAGGAGACCGAGGAGCCGGACACGGCCGAGGTCACCAAGGCCGCGTAGCGGCACCCCCGGACTCCCCGTCGCCCACCCGTCACCCGACCACCACCCCTCAACGAGGCGCTCCGCGCCACACCCCCTCATCCGGGGTCGCACCACCCATAAGGAAAGGCACTTTTCGTGCGTAACACCGCCAAGCTCACCACCGCCGTCCTCGCCGCCGGAGCCCTCGCCTTCGGGCTGACCGCCTGCGGCTCAGGCAAGTCCTCCGCCTCCCACGACTACAGCGGGCCGCTGGTCGTCGCCGCCAGCCCGGTCCCGCACGCCGAGATCCTGAACTTCGTCGAGAAGAACCTCGCGAAGAAGGCCGGACTCGACCTCCAGGTCAAGGAGTTCACCGACTACATCACGCCGAACACGGCGACCGAGGACGGCTCGGTGGACGCCAACTACTTCCAGAACCAGCCGTACCTGGACGACTTCAACAAGAAGCGCGGCACCCACATCGTGCCCGTCGTCACGGTGCACCTGGAGCCCCTCGGCCTGTACTCCCACAAGGTCAAGAAGGCGGGCGACCTGAAGAGCGGTGCGACCGTCGCCGTCCCCAACGACGCCGTCAACGAGGGCCGCGCCCTGAAGCTGCTCGCCGACAACGGGCTCATCACCCTCAAGTCCGGCGCCGGCAACGACGCCACCCCCGAGGACATCGCCAAGAACCCCAAGCACCTCCAGTTCAAGGAGGTCGAGGCGGCCCAGACCCCGCGCTCCCTGGACGACGTGGACGCGGCGGTCGTCAACGGCAACTACGCCATCTCCGCGGGCCTCAAGCCCGCCAAGGACGCCCTCGTCCTGGAGTCCGCGAAGAACAACCCCTACGGCAACTTCCTCGCGGTGAAGAAGGGCAACGAGAACGACCCCCGGGTCAAGAAGCTCGCCAAGCTCCTCACCTCGCCCGAGGTCAAGAAGTTCATCGAGGACAAGTACCAGGGCTCGGTCATCCCGTCCTTCTGATCCGGCCACCGGCAGCGCACGGCATCGCGACGCACGGGGTCCGCTCCCTCACCGGGAGTGGACCCCGTCGTGCGGTTCAGTGGTTTCATGCTGCATGCTGGGCAGTTCAGCAGGTACTTCCGAAGGTTACGGAGCGGCGCATGACGAGCACCTTCCCCAACATCTCCATCAGCACGGAGCGGTTGGTGCTGCGCCCCCTCGACGAGGACGACGTACCCGCCCTGGCCGAGATGATGAACGACGAGCAGGTCGCCGCCTGGACCGATGTGCCCCAGCCGTTCACCGAGTCCGGCGCCCGGCGCTGGATCGGCGAGGACGCGCCCGCCGAACGCGCCGCGGGCCGCGGACTCGACCTGGCCGTCACCGAGTTCCTCACCCAGCGCCTGGTCGGCGTCGTCCGGCTGACCCGCACCGACTGGCACATCCGCGCCACCGAACTGTCGTACATCATCGCCCCCTGGGCCCGCGGCGAGGGCTACGCCTGCGAGGCGGCGCTCGCCACCGCCCGCTGGCTCTTCGGCGACCAGCGCTTCGAGCGCATCGAACTGCGCACCGCCGCCGACAACGCCGCCTCCCAGCAGGTCGCCCAGAAGATCGGCTGCATCAGCGAGGGCGTGCTGCGCAACGCGTGCATAGTCCATGTACGCACCGAGGACGGCGGCTGGGCCGATCTGCGCACCGACTTCATCGTGTGGAGCCTGCTGCCGGAGGACCTGGAGGGCACCGACGAGCAGCTCGCCGACACCGGCGGCTTCACGTCGTACGCCGACTGGAACTGATCCCCGCCACGGCCGCCCGACCGGGTACCCTCACGGAGCCCGCCCACGGGCCCCGCACCCTTGACGACCTGCGAAAACCTGGAGATGGACGACGATGGCCGACCGGGTCACGGTGATCGGCTGGGACGGCTCGCCGCTGACCGAGGCGGCACGCTCCGCGCTCGGCGCCGCCACCCTCGTGGCGGGCGCGGCCCACCATCTGGCACTGCCTGAGATCCCGCCCTTCGCCGAACGCATCCGTCTCGGCAGCGTCGCGCTCGCCGCCCGGCGCATCGCCGGCCACCGCGGCACCGCGGTCGTGCTCGCCGACGGCGACCCCGGTTTCTTCGGCGTCGTACGCACCCTGCGCGCACCGGAGTTCGGCCTGGAGGTGGAGGTCGTCCCCGGGGTCTCCTCCGTCGCCGCCGCCTTCGCCCGGGCCGGGATGCCCTGGGACGACGCCCAGGTCGTCGTCGCCCACCCGCGCACCCTGCGCCGGGCCGTGAACGTCTGCCGCGCCCACGCCAAGGTGGCCGTCCTCACCTCACCGGGCGCGGGCCCCGCCGAACTCGGCCTCCTCCTCGCGGGCGTCCACCGCACCTTCGTCATCTGCGAGGAACTGGGCACCGAACGCGAACAGGTCTCCGTCGTCACCTCCGACAACGCCCCCGACCACACCTGGCGCGACCCCAACGTCGTCATCGTCATCGGCGGCCCGGTGAGCGCGGCCGAGGACGGCGGCTGGATCGCCGGCCGGGACCCGGGCACCGGCCCGCGCGGCTGGGTCCAGCCCGACGAGGCGTACGGCGACGGCGGCGCGCTCGGCGAGGGCGAGACCGAGCTGCTGCGCGCCGCCCAACTCGCCCGCCTCGGGCCCCGGGTCGGCGACCTCGTCTGGGACATCGGCTGCGGCTCCGGCGCGTTCGCCGTGGACGCTGCACGCGCCGGAGCCGCCGTCATCGCCGTCGACCGTGACCCGGCCGCCTGCGCCCGCGCCGACGGCGCCGCCCGCCGCTACGGAGTCCAGCTCCAGGTGGTGCACGGCAGCGCCCCGCACGTCCTGGAGGACCTGCCCGAACCCGATGTGGTCCGGGTCGGCGGCGGGGGAGCGGCCGTGGTCTCGGCGGTCGCCGACCGGCGCCCGCAGCGCATCGTCGCCCACGCCGCGACCCGCGACGCGGCCGAACTCGTCGGCCGCGACCTGACCGAGCACGGGTACCGCGTCGAGTGCGCCCTGCTCCAGTCCGTCGAACTCGACACCCGGGCCTGGCGGGAGACCGAACGGAACGTCGCGTTCCTGCTCAGCGGCGTACTGTCCGATCGCCCCGTGATCCGGTAGTCGTACCGCGCGCGGTAGGCTGGCCGATCGTTGTACCGCACCGGTGGCCCGGAACTTCGTTCGCCAATGTCCGGAACGCACGCCCGTTTTGGGTCGGGGTGGTACGGCGCACCCGTGGACGCGCAACGTGGCGTAGTCCACAGCGGCCTGTCGCGGATCATGCTGTCGCGACGGCGCAACGACCGGGACAATGCCACTGAATGGCTTTGTCGCCTTTTCCGGCGGGTCGTTCGTGCCGCTGGGCACGGACGCTCGTTCTTCACTATGGGGCGGTCGGTGTGCCGTTCCGGGTGAGCTGGTCGTAGGAGCACTAACCGATGGGGCGAGGGGTACGCATGACCGACACCGGCCAGGTCCCGGGCGAGGGACAGCCGGAGAGCGCAGGCATGGTGGAGCAGCCGGGCGTCACCGCGCACGGCGCGTACACCTACCTCTCCGAGGCTCCCGCCGAGGACGAAGACCTGCTGCTGCCGGGCGCCCAGGGCGCATGGGGCAACGAAGTGCCGCCGCCCGCTCCGGAGCCGGTGGTCGAGACCCTGCACGAGGCCTCCGGCCACGACACGGGCTCCGTGGACCTGGGCGGCGTCCGCCTGCCGTCCGCGCAGGAGACCCCGGCGCCGCGCCGCCCGCTGCACCTCGGCCCGCTCATCCCCGACACCTCCGCGGGACCGGTCCGCTCCCTCGCCGACCGCGGCCCCGAGTACCTCGACGCCCAGCCCCTGCGGGAGATGGGGCCGCAGAGCGCGGCCCCCTGGGGCGCGGCCCCGGCGGGTACGGCCGTGGCGGCGCCGGTCATCGGGCAGGTACCGGGCGCGGTGGAGACCGCCCCGGACGCGGCCCCGGTGCCGGGCGCGCCGGAGACCGGACAGGTCGCCGTCCAGGTGATCGGGGTGCCGGTGGCCGCGGCCGAGGCCGTGCCGGTCGCCGTCGAGGCGCCGGAGCCGATCGCCGAGCCGGCCGCCGACGCCGAGGCGCCGGGTGCGGTTCCGGACGCGGTCGTCGTCGTTCCCGAGGCGCCGGATGCGCAGGCCGTGGCGGTCGCCGAGCAGGTGCCGGGTGCCGAAACGGTTGATCCGGAGGCCGCCGGTGAGGTCGCCGCGCAGGTGCCCGCCCCCGAGCAGGCCGTACCGGGCCAGGACGGTCCGGGACCCGTCGACAGTCAGGACGGTGTGCGGGCGCCGCAGGTTCCGGGAGAACCCGAGGTTTCCCCGCAGATGATGGCCGAAGGCGCGCAGAGCGTGCCGGTGCCGGACGCCCAGGTGATCGAGGTCGCGGAAGCGGCCGTGCCCGCGCAGCCGGTCCAGGAGGCGCAGGCCGTCGAGGCGGTGGCTCCCGTGACGGGTGCGCCGCAGGCCGTCCCGGTGCCCGCCGAGGCTCAGGTGCCCGGTGCCGCCGCGCCGGTCGCCGAGCCCGTTCAGCCGGTCGAGCCGGTCGCCGTCGAGCCCGTGCGGGCCACCGAGCCGGTCGAGGCCGTCGCCGTCCCGCTGCCGGACGCCCAGCAGGTCCCCGAAGCCGTGGCTCCCGGCGTGGCGGCCGCCCAGCAGGTCGAGCCGGTCGAGCCAGTCACGGCTGAGCCCGTCGAGCCCGCGCGGGCCGCCGAGCCCGTCGAGCCCGCCCCCGCCGAAGCGGTCGCCGCCCCGCCCGTCCAGGTGATCCAGCCGGTCGAGCCCGTCACCGAGGCGGCCCAGCCCGCCCCGGTCGAGCAGACACAGGCCGTCGAGGCGCCCGCCGCCCCCGCCCCGGACGTCCAGCAGGTCCAGGTCCCGCAGCCGGTGGAGCCCGTCGTCCAGGACGCCCCGGCCGTGCCCGGCGTCCCGCGGCAGCCGGAGCCCCCGGCGCAGGCGCTGGCGCAGCCGGTGGCTCAGGACCCGGCGGTGGCCCAGGCGGCTCCCGTCGCCGAGCCCGTTCCGGTCGGCGACCCCGCCGTACCCGCCCCCCAGCAGCCCGCGGACGTCACCCCGGCGCCCGTCGCCGCCGTGGCCGCGGACCCGCAGGCAGCCGTCGTCACCGAGGCGGCCGAGGCCGCGCAGCCGCAGGCCGTCGCCGAACCGGCGCCCGTCGCCCCCGTCGCCGTCGAGCAGCCGCAGGCCGTCCCGGCGCCCGCCGAGGCTCCGGTGCCCGTCGAGGCCGAGATGCCCGCCGAGGCCCCGGCCGAGCGGTTCCCCGCGCCGACGGACGCCCCCGTGATGCCCGCTCCCGCCGAGCAGGGGCCCGGAGTTCTCCCGGAGCCGGTCCCCGAGCCGCCGCTCGGGGAGTTCGTGCCGGTGGAGGGGCAGGTGCCGAGCGCGCCGCATCTCGCGCCGACCCCGCCGCACCCCCTCGTCCTGCCCGCCCAGGGCCCCGTGCCGGGGGCCACCGTGCCCGCGCCCCGGGAGGCCGAGGCCGTACCGCACGCCGAGGCCCCGGAGCCCGTCGCCGAGCAGGGGGAGCTCCCGGCCGAGGAGGCACCGGCGCCCGCGCCGGGGCCCAGCGGCCCCGCCGCCCCCGGCTACGACGACGCCGAGCGCGAGGCCGTGCTCAAGGTGATGCGCGAGCGCCGCGACATCCGCAACGGCTTCCGCGACGACCCCATCCCGCACGAGGTGCTGCTGCGCGTCCTGGAGGCCGCGCACACCGCGCCCTCCGTCGGCCACTCGCAGCCCTGGGACTTCGTCGTCATCCGGTCCGCCGAGACCCGCAACACCATGCACGAACTGGCCGTGCGCCAGCGCGAGGCGTACGCGAAGTCGCTGCCCAAGGGCCGGGCGAAGCAGTTCAAGGAACTGAAGATCGAGGCGATCCTCGACACCCCGGTGAACATCGTCGTCACCGCCGACCCCACCCGCGGCGGCCGGCACACCCTGGGCCGGTACACCCAGCCCCAGATGGCGCCGTACTCCGCCGCGCTCGCCGTCGAGAACCTCTGGCTCGCCGCCCGCGCCGAGGGCCTGGGCGTAGGCTGGGTCAGCTTCTTCGACGAGCGCGAGATGGTGCGGGCCCTCGGCCTGCCCGAGCACCTGGAGGTCATCGCCTACCTGTGCGTCGGGTACGTCGACGAGTTCCCGGACGAGCCCGAGCTGATGCAGGCAGGCTGGTCCAAGCGACGCCCCCTGTCCTGGGTGGTGCACGAAGAGACGTACGGCCGCCGCGCCCTGCCCGGAGAGGAACCCCACGACCTGCTTGCCGAGACCGTCGCCCAGATCCGCCCGCTCGACGCCAAGGCCCTCGGCGAGGCGTGGGAGCGACAGAAGCGCATGACCAAGCCGGCCGGCGCGCTCGGCATGCTGGAGATCATCTCCGCACAGCTGTCGGGCCTGTCCCGGCAGTGCCCGCCGCCGATCCCGGAGCCCGCGGCCGTCGCCATCTTCGCGGGCGACCACGGCGTGCACGCCCAGGGCGTCACCCCCTGGCCCCAGGAGGTCACCGGTCAGATGGTGGCCAACTTCCTGGGCGGGGGCGCGGTCTGCAACGCCTTCGCCGCCCAGGTCGGCGCCGAGGTGTGCGTCGTGGACGTCGGCGTCGCCGCCGACCTGCCCGCCACCCCCGGACTGCTGCCCCGCAAGATCCGCGGCGGCACCTCCGACATGACCGCCGGGCCCGCGATGAGCCGCGAGGAGGCCAAGGCCGCCATCGAGGTCGGCATCGAGACCGCCCGCGATCTCGTCGCGGCCGGCAACAAGGCGCTGCTCACCGGCGAGATGGGCATCGCCAACACCACCGCGTCCGCCGCGCTGATCTCCGTCTTCACCGGCACCGACCCGGCCGAGGTCACCGGCCGCGGCACCGGCATCAACGACGAGACGCTGGCCCGCAAGACCGAGGTGGTCCGCCGCGCCCTGGACCTCCACCAGCCGGATCCGGCCGACCCCATCGGCGTCCTCGCGGCCCTCGGCGGCTTCGAGCACGCGGCGATGGTCGGCCTGCTGCTCGGCGGCGCGTCCCTGCGCACCCCGGTCATCCTGGACGGCGTGAGCGCCGGTGCCGCGGCCCTGGTGGCCCGCGCCATCGCGCCCGAGGTCCTCGCGGCCTGCATCGCCGGCCACCGCAGCGCCGAGCCGGGCCATGTCGCGGCCCTCAACAAGCTCGGCCTGCGCCCCCTGGTCGACCTCGACCTCCGCCTCGGCGAGGGCACCGGCGCCCTGCTCGCGCTGCCGCTGGTGCAGAGCGCGGCGAGAGCGATGCACGAGGTGGCCACGTTCGACTCGGCGGGAGTCACCGAGAAGTAGGTGCTACGGCACCGCGGTCCCGGGGGGGGGGGGGGGGGGGGGGGGGGGGTGTTTTTTTTTTTCTTCTTCCCCCCCCCCCCCCCCCCCCCCCCCCCCCCCCCCCCCCCCCCCCCCCCCCCCCCCCCCCCCCCCCCCCCCCCCCCCCCCCCCCCCCCCCCCCCCCCCCCCCCCCCCCCCCCCCCCCCCCCCCCGGGGGGGGGGGGGGGGGGGGGGGGGGGGGGGGGGGGGGTGGGGGGGGGGGGGGGGGGGGGGGGGGGGGGGGGGTGGTGGGGTGGGGGGGGGGGGGGGGGGGGGGGGGGGTTTTTTCCCCCCCCCCCCCCCCCCCCCACCTGCCCAGCCCCCGGACACCCGTCCCGTCACCGCCCTCCGTCACCGTAAAATCCGCACGTCAGGGCCATCACAACGCCCCCGGAGGAGCCATGGCCGAACACCCCGCCTACCCCGTAGGTCTGCGCCTCTCCGGCCGCCGTGTGGTCGTCCTCGGCGCCGGACAGGTCGCCCAGCGCCGGCTGCCCGCCCTGATCGCGGCCGGCGCGGACATCGTCGTCGTCTCCCCGGAGGCGACCCCCTCCGTCGAGGCGATGGCGGACACCGGCGAGATCACCTGGCACCGGCGGCGCTACGAGGACGGCGACCTCGCCGACGCCTGGTACGCGCTCATCGCCACCAGCGACCCCGACGCCAACACCGCCGCCTCCGCCGAGGCCGAGCGGCACCGCGTCTGGTGCGTCCGCTCCGACGACGCCGACCGGGCCACCGCCTGGACCCCCGCCACCGGCACCAGCGAGGGCGTCACCGTCGCCGTCCTCACCACGGACGCCCGCGGCCGCGACCCCCGGCACACCGCCGCCATCCGCGACGCGGTCGTCGAGGGCCTGCGCGACGGCACCCTCGTCGCCCCCCACCACCGCACCCGCGCCCCCGGCGTCGCGCTCGTCGGCGGCGGTCCCGGCGACCCCGACCTGATCACGGTCCGCGGCCGTCGGCTGCTCGCCGAGGCGGACGTCGTCATCGCCGACCGGCTCGGCCCCCGCGACCTGCTCGCCGAACTCCCGCCGCACGTCGAGGTGATCGACGCGGCGAAGATCCCGTACGGCCGTTACATGGCCCAGGAGGCCATCAACAACGCGCTGATCGAGCACGCCAAGCAGGGCAGGTCCGTCGTCCGGCTCAAGGGCGGCGACCCCTTCGTCTTCGGGCGGGGCATGGAGGAGGTCCAGGCGCTCGCCGAGGCCGGCATCCCCTGCACCGTCGTCCCGGGCATCTCCAGCTCCATCTCGGTGCCCGGCGCGGCCGGCATCCCGGTCACCCACCGGGGCGTCGCCCATGAGTTCACGGTCGTCAGCGGCCATGTCGCCCCCGACGACGCGCGTTCGCTGGTCGACTGGCCCTCGCTCGCGGCGCTCACCGGCACCCTGGTGATCCTGATGGGCGTCGACAAGATCGGGAAGATCGCCGAGACGCTCATCGCCCACGGCAAGTCCCCCAAGACCCCGGTCGCCCTGGTGCAGGAGGGGACGACGGCCGCGCAACGCCGGGTCGACGCCACCCTCGCCACGGTCGCCGAGACCGTCCGCGCCGAGGACGTGAGGCCCCCGGCGGTCATCGTCATCGGCGAGGTCGTGACCGAGGGCCCCGAGCGGGCCGTCTGACCGAATACCCCCTTGATCACGCGTAACCTCGGGTAACGCACCTCTACCCAGCCGTTGGCACCACACCCAGGACAAGGCAGTATCACCCTGTGGCCGATCTCATCACCGTCGAGGACCCGGACGACCCGCGCCTCTCGGACTACACGGACCTGACCGACGTCGAGCTGCGCCGCAAGCGCGAGCCCGCCGAGGGTCTGTTCATCGCCGAGGGGGAGAAAGTCATCCGCCGGGCCAAGGAAGCCGGCTACGAGATGCGCTCCATGCTGCTCTCGGCCAAGTGGATCGACGTCATGCACGACGTCATCGACGAACTCCCCGCCCCCGTCTACGCCGTGAGCCCCGAACTCGCCGAGCGGGTCACCGGCTACCACGTGCACCGCGGCGCCCTCGCCTCCATGCAGCGCAAGCCGCTGCCCACCGCCGCCGAACTGCTCGGCTCCGCCCGCCGCGTGGTGGTCATGGAGTCGGTCAACGACCACACCAACATCGGCGCCATCTTCCGCTCCGCGGCCGCCCTCGGCATGGACGCCGTGCTGCTCTCGCCCGACTGCGCCGACCCGCTGTACCGGCGCAGCGTCAAGGTGTCGATGGGCGCGGTGTTCTCGGTGCCCTACGCCCGCCTGGAGAACTGGCCGAAGGGCCTGGAGCAGGTCCGCGAGGCCGGCTTCACCCTGCTCGCCCTCACCCCGGACGAGAAGGCCCGCAGCCTGGACGAGGCCGCCCCGCACACCATGGACAGGGTCGCGCTGATGCTGGGCGCCGAGGGCGGCGGCCTGTCCACGCAGGCCCTGGTCGCCGCCGACGAATGGGTCCGTATCCCGATGTCCCACGGCGTCGACTCGCTCAACGTGGGCGCGGCGGCCGCGGTCGCCTTCTACGCGGTGGCGACGGGACGACCCCGGTCCTGAACGGGAGCCTCCCCCACCCGGGAGGACCCGTACGGGCCGTCGTACGACCGCTCGTCCCCGGCCGACGGCGCGCGGTCGGCCGGCGGCTGCCGCGACTGCGACACGCCCCTCCCGGCACTCCCGTCGTACGCGCCCCCGAACCCGTCGCCAAGGCCCCGGGCCGGGCCCTGGCAGCCCTGGGCCAGGGCGATACCGAGGGCCACCAGCAGGGTCACCACGAAGAACACGGTCAGGCGCTGACGCAGCAGCCGGGGGTTGGCGGGGCGCAGCCCGGTCTTCGTGGCGCGCGGCGCCGGACGCCGGGCACCGCCGCGGGCGCCGGGCCGGCGATCTCGCGCGGCAACGGTGTGCCGGGGGCCTGGCGGCGCGCGGCACGCTGGGGTTCGGGGTAGGTGTCGACGAGCCGCCCGGTGGGCCGGTCCGCCTCCGCGGCGCGCGGGGAGGGCGGCCGTACCTCGGTCAGGCCCTGGGCCTCGCGGGCCGCGATCTCCTTGAGCCGCAGCGACAGTTGCAGCGTGCTCGGCCGGTCCTCGGGGTTCTTGGCGAGACAGGCCCGGATCAGCGGGGCGAGCGCGTCCGGCACGCCGTGCAGATGCGGCTCCTCGTGCACCACCCGGTACAGCATCACCTCCGAACTGCCGTGTCCGAAGGGGGAGTCGCCGGTCGAGGCGTAGGCGAGGGTGGCGCCCAGCGAGAAGACGTCGGTGGCCGGGGTGACGGCCGCGCCGCGCACCTGCTCGGGCGCGAGGAAGCCGGGAGAGCCCACGGCGGTGCCCACATGGGTGAGGGTGGAGGCGCCGGTGGACCAGGCGATGCCGAAGTCGATGATCCGCGGCCCCTTGGGGGACAGCAGGATGTTGGAGGGCTTCAGGTCCCGGTGGACCACCCCCGCCTCGTGCACCGCGACCAGGCCCTCGGACAGCGCCGCGCCGATCGCCGCCGCGTCGGCCGCGAAGAGCGCGCCCTCGTCGGCGACCCGGTCGTGCAGCGAGGGTCCGGGGACGTACTGGGTGGCGAACCAGGGGCGGTCGGCCTCCAGGTCGGCGGCCACCAGCCGGGCCGTGCAACCGCCCCGGATCCGGCGGGCCGCGGAGACCTCGCGCGCGAAACGCGAGCGGAACTCCTGGTCCTCGGCGAGATCGGGCCGGATCACCTTCAGCGCGACCCGCTGGCCCTTCTTGTCGGAGCCGAGGTAGACCACGCCCATCCCGCCCGCGCCGAGCCGTCGGTGAAGCCTGAACGAGCCGACGACGCGCGGGTCCTCGCGCCTCAGGCGCATCATCGCCATGTTCATCCCCGCTGCCCGGTCCCTCTGACGTGGCACAGCTTACGTTTCCCGGGCCGCCCGCGCGCAGAGGCCGCGCCCTCTCGGCGCGACGGATTGTGCGCGCCACGCCGGTGAGCTGAGATGCGGTCAGGACGGCGGTCCCCGGCGCCTTCTTGACCGACCGTCACCGTCAACCAGGCTTGACCAAGGGGACGTTGACCCCGTCGCGACCAGCGGCCACCTCCCTCTCCGCCCTTCCCGCGACCCACCGGGGACGCCCCGTCCCACCCGCCGCCGACCGGCGCCCGAGCCGCGCACGGCAGCCGGCCCATGACCGTCCCGAGTGATCGAAGTCACGCGCTCCGGGGCCGCCGCCCGCATCCGACATGCCCGACACGGGGGGCGACCCCTCAGGGATGACCCCGAGACCGGGGACCGGCTCTCCACCCTGGGGAGTAGACCGCGGCCGGGGGCTCATCCTCCGGGAGGCCCGCCAATCGGTACGAGGGCATGACGCCCGGTTCCGGCCCCGCGCCTAGATTTGAGGTCAAGCGGCGGGTGCAGCGCTCGTCCCCCGAGGTCGGACATCCGCCGCTGTGCAGACAGGCTGTGCGGACCGCAGCCGTAGCGACAACACGAGACGGTCAGGAGAGGGACCATGGCCCACCCGGCACCGCGACGCTCCACGTTCGCACCCCGCCGCGCGGGTCGCCGCCACCCCTTGGTGGCGACGCTCATGGCCCTTCCCCTGGCGGCCCTGCTCCTGCTCGTCTTCGACGGCTGGGAGACGGTGGCCACACAGGCGTCGTCCGTGGGTGCGATGCTGGGGCGCTGAGCGGCGACCCCAGGCCCGAAAGAGCGGTTCGGGCGGGGACATCCATCCATGAAACCCCGTGGGGACGGGGGTGCGGCGGACGGCACATATGCCGGCGCAGCTGGGGAGCTGCGCCGGCATCGCCGTTTTCCGGGCGCGGTGCGGCGCGGTTCGCCGCCGGGTGCGGGTCCGTGGTGGCCGCTCGCGCGGTTCCCCCTCAGGGCGCCTCCGCACCGGAACCGGCCCCCCTCACCCCACCGTCGTACCTCTGACTTACCCCCTGACCAGCCGAGTGACTTACCCCCTGACCACCCGAGGCCCCGTGACCATCCTCCCCGCGCTCACGGCACACATCCGCGCCGCAGGCACCCCCGCCGCCCCCACCACCCTCGCCGACCGCCCCGACGCCACCGTCCTGCGCCTCGGGGACACCGTCGTCAAGGCGCACGCCCCCGGCACCGACCCCGCCCGGCTGACCCGGCGCCTGGAGACGGCCGCCCGGCTCCCCGGTGTTCTGCTGCCCCCACTCGCCCCCACCGCGGAAGAACTGCACGACCGCCTGATCACCTCCTGGCCGTACGGCACCCCCGTGGACCCCGACACCCCCGCCGCCGCACCCTGGGAAGCCGTGGCCACGCTCCTCGCCCGGCTGCACAACAGCGCCCCCGACTTCGGCGCCCGCTCCGTCCTCGACCGCTTCCAGCAGGTCGAACCCGTCGTCCTGTTCACCGTCGACGGCTACCGCTACGGCGGCAAGGAGCACGACCGCCGCGAGACCGTCGTCCGATCTCCACCGCGGGTCCGGCCGTCCCGCCGCCCCCGGCGTACGACCCGCCCCTCCCGTCGGCCTCCTTCGCGGCCCCGGCCGCCGCCCCCGACACCGGCCCGGTCCGGCTGGCCGGTGCCCCGGTCCCGATCGGTCCGGGACCGCGGGTCGCCGACGCCCGCGCCGCCGCCGTCAAGGCGCCCCCGCCGGAGGCCGGACTGGTCGCCAACTGGTCCCGGCCGCGCCCCGGAGTGGCCGGTGCCGACCCCGCCGTGCCCGCCGCCCCGCCCGGCCCCCCGGAGCAGACGAGCGGCTGGCGCCCCTGGCGTTTCCGCATGTCGAACGACGTCTGGGGCACCCCCTCCGTCGACGGCGACCTCGTCTACGTCACCTCCTTCGAGGTGCACGCCCTCGATGTGGGCACCGGCCGGCGCCGCTTCAAGACGCGGGACGTGGCCTGGTCCATGGCGGTCGCGGACGGCCGGGTGCACGCCTCCGACGGCCCCACCCTGTTCGCCCTGGACGCCCGCGAGGGCACCGATCTGTGGCGGCTGTCCACGGACGCCTGGGTGTACTCCCTCAAGGCCGACCACGGCACCGTCGTCACCGGCACCCGGGGCGGCGGCGTCCAGGCCTGGGAGGCGTCGAACGGGCAGCGGCTGTGGGAGATCAGCGGCTGCCAGACCGACTTCGAGACCCCCGAGGCGGGCCCGCTCGTCCATGACGGCACGGTCTACGTCTGGCAGGACGCCCGGCTGCGCGCGCTGGACGCCCGCACCGGCGAGGAGCGCTGGGCGTACCCGATCGGCGACGCGGCCTCCTGCGGCGGTGTCCCGGTCCGGATCACCCCGGCGCCCGACGGCTATGTGTACCTCTCCGCCGGCAGCCGGGTCCTCGCCGTCGAGGCGGTCAGCGGCATGGTGCGGTGGCACTTCGAGGCGCCCGCGGTCTTCCTGAGCCCGCCCGCCTTCGCGCCCGGTCCCGCGGTCACCGGCGGCGGTGTCTACCTCGCCGACTACCTCGGCACGGTCTACGCCCTCGACGCCACCGACGGCCGCGACCGCTGGCGCATCGCCACCGAGGCCCGCTCCTCCGTCGAGCCGGTCCTGGTGGCCGCCGGACACGTCCATGTCGGCAGCGGCAAGGGCCTGTACACCCTGGACGCGGTCACCGGCACCCCCAAGTGGCGCTTCCAGGCGGGCGGGGACGTGGTGGGCGCCCCGGTGGTCGCGGAGGGCCGGATCCACTTCGGCTCCACCGACCATCTGCTCTACACCCTCAAGGCCGACGACGGCCGGCTCCGCTGGAAGCTGGCCACCGGCGGCGAGATCACCGGTTCCCCGGTGGTCAGGGACGGCGTGGTGTACGCGTGCAGCAAGGACCGCTGTGTGTACGCGCTGGACGCGGAGAAGGGCACGGGGACGGCTCGTACGGCCTGACGCGCTTCACCGCACCCGGGACTCCCGCCGCCGGGCCGCGAACAGCTCCGCCTGCCGGTCGGGCGGGAGGTTGCCGAGGGCGATGAGGTGCGGGGCCTGGGCGAACGCCTGCGCGCGGGCGGCCTCGCGCGCCGCCCACAGGGCCCGCACGGTGCCCTGCACCCCCGTCGGCGGATACCCGGCGACCACCTCGGCGCAGCGCACGGCGGCCGCCAACGGGTCGCCGTCCGCCGCGAGTTCGGACACCAGCCCGATCGCGTGCGCCCGCTCGGCGGAGATCCGCTCGGCCGTGCCCATGAGCATCATCCGGGCCACCTCCCCGTACGGCATCCGCTCGGCCATGAGCACGGACTCGTACGCGCTGACCATGCCGTACGTGGTGTGCGGATCGAAGAACTCCGCGGTGCGGTCCGCGACCACGAACTCGCACTCGCCCAGCAGATAGAAGGCCCCGCCGCACACCATCCCGCGCACCGCCGCGACGACCGGCTTCCACAGCCCGTTCGCCTTCGGCCCGACGCCCAGCAGCGGATCGTCCTGCGCGTACGGCGACGACGGCTGCGGTACGACGGTGTCCCGGTCGATCCCCGTGCAGAACGCCCGCTCCCCGGCCCCGGTGAGCACGACGGCCCGCACGGCGTCGTCGAACCGCAACCTGCCCCACACCTCCCGGAGTTGCCGGACCGTCTCCAGGTCGATGGCGTTGAGCCGCTCGGGCCGGTCCAGGGTGACGACGGCGACCCCGGTGCCCTCGTCGGCCGCCAGGCGCACGGTGTTCACGCGAGCACCCACTGCGGCAGCCCCTCGTGGAAGACCGCCCGCACCCGGGCGCCGATCCGGACGCGCCCCGGATCGAGGGAGCCGAGCGGTGCCCCCGCCCCGGTGACCAGATTGCCGACCAGCCGGATCCGGGGGGCGTCCGCCAGCTCCACCACGACCACGTTGTACGGCGCCTGTTCCGCGTAGCCGGGCAGCAGCGGCGGGTGCGGGACGACGTACGACCACACGCGTCCGCGCCCCGACATCAGCCGCCACTCGCTCGCGAACGAGTGGCAGACCGGGCAGCAGGGCCGGGGCGGGAAGCGGGGCTCGCCGCACTCCCCGCAGCTCTGTACACGCAGTTCGCCGCGGGCCGCGTACTCCCAGAAGGGCGCGCCGTCGGCGTCGGTGACCGGTTTCAGCAGCATGGGCTCAACTCCTCAGCAGCAGCGCGGAGGTGGGGACGCTCTCGCCCGCCGTGACCAGGCAGGTGGCGGCGCCGGGGACCTGCGCGGTGCTGGTGCCGCGCAGCTGCTTCACCCCTTCGGTGATGAGGTTGAAGCCATGCACATAGCCCTCGGAGAGCCCGCCGCCCCCGGTGTTGAGGGGCAGCCGCCCGCCGATCTCCAGGGCGCCCTGCTCGGTGAAGGCGCCGCCCTCGCCGCGTCCGCAGAAGCCGTAGCCCTCCAGGGAGAGCGGGACGAGGATGCTGAACCCGTCGTAGATCTGGGCCACGTCCACGTCGTCCGGGGTGAGGTCGGCGTGCTTCCACAGATGGCGGGCGGTGGTCCAGGAGGGGCCGGTGAGCGGGTCGTCGTTCCAGTAGTTGACCATGCCGTGGTGCTGGGCGGGCAGGCCCTGGGCGGCGGCGTGGACGTACACGGGTCTGCGGCGGCAGTCCCGGGCCCGCTCCCGCCCGACGACGACGCACGCCAACGCCCCGTCCGTCTCAAGGCAGTTGTCGAAGAGGCAGAGGGGCTCGCTGATCCAGCGGGAGGTCATGTACATCTCGCGGGTGAGCGGGCGGTCGTACATCACGGCGGCCGGGTTCTGGTTGGCCCGGTTGCGGCAGGCGAGGGCGACGTTGAAGAGGTGGTCGCGGGTGGCGCCGTACTCGTGCATGTACCGGCGCGCCAGCATGGCCGTCTCGTCCGCGGGCCGCAGCAGCCCGAAGGGCCGGGTCCACTGGGCGGGGGTGGGCAGCTGGCCGGTGGCGCCGGTCCACGGCCGGGGCCCGCTGCCGCGCTTGCGGGAGCGCCAGGCGACGCCCACGCCGGCCTGACCGGTGGCGACGGCGGCGGCGAGGTGGGCGACGGTGGCGCAGGAACCGCCGCCTCCGTACCCCACCTTGCCGAAGTAGGTGAGGTCCCCGAACCCCACCGCCTTCGCCAGCTCCACCTCGTCCGTCTCCTCCATCGTGTACGAGGCCACGGCGTCGACCTCGCCGGGCGCGATCCCGGCGTCGTCCAGCGCGGCGAGCACGGCCCGGCAGGCGAGCGTCCGCTCGTCCTCCGGAAGGTGTCTGGCGAACGCGGTCTGCCCGATCCCGACGATGGCCGTGGCGTCCTTGAGTCCCGTCCCCGCCATGGCGTGGGCCCCCTTCCCGTAGCTGACAGTCCGTCAGATTACAGCTAACCTGACGATGAGTCAGCTGCGGGGACTCGGCAGCTACGGGTTCCGTGCGATCGGGGAGGCCGATCATGGGCGAGTGGCACACCATCCCGGCCCTGGTGCGGTGGTCGGCCGCGCGGTACGCCTCTCAGGAGGCGGTGGTGGAGGGCCGTACCCGCATCACCTACGCCGAGTTGGGCGCCCGGGTCGAGCGCGCGGCGGCCGCCTGTCTGGCGAGCGGGGTGGCGCCGGGCGACCGGGTGGCCGTGTGGGCCCCCAACTCCCTCGACTGGATCGTCGCGGCCCTGGGCGCGGTGTCGGCGGGCGGGATCCTGGTGCCGCTGAACACCCGCTTCAAGGGCGCCGAGGCGGTGGACGTGCTGCGCGGGAGCCGGGCGCGGCTGCTGTTCGTGACCGGGCCGTTCCTCGGCACGTCGTACGTGGCGGCGCTGCGCCGCGCGGCGGGTTCCGGCGCCGGGTCCGGTCCGCTGCCGGGGGTGCCGTCGCTGCGGGAGGTGGTGGTGCTGTCGGGTGAGGCGCCACCGGAGTTCCGGACGTGGCGCGCGTTCCTGGCCGCGGGCCGGGGGGTGTCGCGGGCCGAAGTCGCTGCCAGGGAGGCCGCGTTGTCCGGGGACTCGGTGTCGGACATCGTCTTCACCTCGGGCACGACGGGCCGTCCCAAGGGCGCGGTGATCACGCACGGCCAGACGCTGCGGGCGTACGAGACATGGGCGGATCTGGCGGGGCTGCGGCCGGCGGACCGCTACCTGATCATCAACCCCTTCTTCCACACGTTCGGTTACAAGGCCGGGGTGCTCGCGTGTCTGATGCGCGGGGCGACGATGATCCCGCAGCCGGTGTTCGACGTGGACACCACGCTGGCCCATATGACGGCCGAACGCGTCTCCGTCCTCCCCGGCCCCCCGACCCTGCACCAGTCCCTCCTGGACCACCCCGCCCTCGCCGCGCACGACCTGTCCGCCCTGCGGCTGGTGGTGACCGGCGCGGCGATGATCCCGCTGAGCCTGGTGGAGCGCCTGCGCACGGAGCTGGGCGTCGGCACGGTCCTCACCGCCTACGGCCTCTCGGAGGCGACCGGGGTGGTCACGATGTGCCGGCGAGGCGACGAGCCCTCGGTGATCGCGGCGACGTCGGGGCGGGCCATCCCCGGGGTGGAGGTGCGGGTGGTGTCACCGGCCGGTGCGGCGGTCCCCGCGGGAACGCCGGGCGAGATCTGGGTGCGGGGCTTCAACGTCATGCGCGGCTACGACGCCGACGGTCCGGCCACGGCGGAGGCGATCACGCCGGAGGGCTGGCTGCGCACGGGCGACATCGGGGTGCTGGACGCGGCGGGCAACCTGCGGGTGACGGACCGCCTGAAGGACATGTTCACCGTCGGCGGCTTCAACGCCTACCCCGCCGAGATAGAACGCCTGCTCTCCGGCCACCCCGAGGTCGCCGACGCCGCCGTGGTGGGCATCCCGCACCCCCGCCTCGGCGAAGTCCCCAAGGCCTACGTCGTCCGCCACCCCGCCTCCCGCCTCACCGCCACCGCCCTGATCACCTGGTCCCGCCACGCGATGGCGAACTACAAGGTGCCCAGGGAGGTCGAGTTCGTCCCGGAGCTGCCGAGGAACGCGAGCGGGAAGGTGGTGAAGGGGGTGCTGCGGGGGCGGGGGGAGGCGTCCGGGTGAGCCGAGGGGCGGGCGTACCGGCCGGGTACGTCCCGGGTACGTCCCGCCCCCGGACACACGTCGGCCGCGGCGGCTCCCCCTCCGCGCCGCCGCGGCCGATCCCCCGTTGCGGCCCCCTTGGACCGTTTCCCTGAACCGGCCCCCGTCGGGCCGTCCCCCCGTTACGGTCCCCCGGACCCATCCCCCGTTGCGGCTCCCCCGAGCCGCCCCCCGTCGGGGGAGAGTGCTTACGCCTTCTCGGAACCGGCGTGGTTCTCCGCCGGCTTCACGATGTCCTCGGCCACGAGACCCGCGTGGTTCTCGAGCGGCTTGATGGTTTCGTTGCCCGTCACGGCGCCGGCGTGGTTCTCCAGCGGCTTGACGGTGGCGCCGGAGTCCGGGCTGCCGGCGTGGTTCTCCATGGTGCTGATCTTCTTCTTCGCGGTCTCGCTCATCGTCGGCAACTTCCTGTCGGCGTCCTGAAAGGGCGATTGAACCGTCCGGCGACTCCCCCGGGTGCCGCCGGACGGATTTGGAGGCCGTCACCCTAACGGTGAGACCAAGCGCCGGTTCGTCTGGCCCCCCGCCGCGACGAACCGGCACTCATGAGGATGGAGTGCGGCGATAAACAAACAATGAACGCCGGACCGGTGCCGCCGATCAGGCCGCCGCGGCGGGGCGGAGGAAAGCCCGCACCTGCTCGGCCTCGGCCGCGCCCGACCGCTCGTGCTCGGCGAGCGCCTCCTGCCAGCACGCGCGGGCCCGGTCCGTCTGGCCGAGGCGGCTGAGTGTCTGCCCCAGCGTCGTCAGCACGTTGGCCCGCATCCAATCACCTCCGATGACGCGAAGCGCAAGAGCTTGCTCGGCGTGGCGCGCCGCCAGCGCGTACTGACCGCAGGCGAAGTGGGCTTCTGCGATACGGAAGTTGGCCGTTCCCTCCCACAGGCGCTGCCTGTTCTCCTGGAACAGCCGCAGCGCCTCGTGCAGTTGGTCCAGTGCCTCGCCGCCCCGGTCCGCGGCGTTCAACGCGATGCCCAGGGCGAGCCGCGCGTTGGCCACCCGCAGCGTCATGCCGAGCTGGTCGTAGACGGCCAGGCCCTGCCGTGCCAGCTCGACCGCGCTCTCCAGCCGCCCGAGCTTGACGTGGATCCGCGAGAGGTTGCACAGGGCGCTCGCCTCACCCGGGAGGTTGCCATCGGCGCGGTAGTTGGCGATCGCCTCCCGCAGATGCCGGGCTCCGTCGTCGTTGCGGCCCTGGTAGAGGGCGATGATGCCGCGGTCGTTGGGAACCCAGCAGCACGGTGCGAGATCGTTCGCCGCCTGGGCCAGCTGGATGGCCAGCCGGGCCTCTTCATCGGCCTGGTTGAACCGGTCGGACACCAGCAGCGCGTTGGTCAGAGCGGTGCGCGCACGGCCCTCGGCCCGCTGGTCGCCCGCGTCACGCGCCATGTCCCGCACGGCGATGGCGGTCGTCTCGTACTGGTAGGCGTTGGCACCCGACTCGGCCAGGTCCTTGGCCACCCACAGCAGATCGACGGACCGTCTGAGCATGCCCTGGCCGGCGCTCTGCCGGACACACGCCAGCAGGCAGTCCCCCTCGGCGTGCAGCCAGTCGATGGCGCCCTTGGAGTCGCCGAAGGACAGCCCTGGATGCTGCGTCGCCTCCAGATGATCCACCAGCCGGTCCCCCGGCCGCTCGATCGCGTACACCCCCGCCGCCGTCGCCAGATAGAAGTCCAGCAACCTCGACATCGCCGCCCCCCGCTCGCTCGGCGGCTGTTCGTCGCGCTCCGCGCAGGCGCGGGCGTAGAGGCGGACCAGGTCGTGGAAGCGGTAGCGGCCGGGGGCGGCGGACTCCAGGAGGGAGGTGTCGACGAGGGACTCGAGGAGGTCTTCGGTGGACTCCGGGGGCAGATCGAGGACCGCGGCGGCGGCGGCCACGGAGATGTCCGGGCCGTCGGCGAGGCCGAGGAGGCGGAAGGCGCGGGCCTGGACGCGGTCCAGCTGGCCGTAGCCGAGTTCGAAGGTCGCCTTCACCGCGAGGTCCCCGGCCTGGAGTTCGTCCAGGCGGCGCCGCTCGTCGGCCAGCTTCGCGGCGAGCACCGAGACCGTCCAGGTGCGCCGCGCCGCGAGCCGGGACGCGGCGATGCGGATGGCGAGGGGCAGGAAGCCGCACGCGGCGACGACATCGAGCGCGGCGTCCCGCTCCGGGCCCACCCGCTCCGCGCCGACGATCCGAGTGAACAGGGCCAGCGCCTCGTCGGGGGACATGACATCGAGGTCCACCAGATGCGCCCCGGCCAGCCCCACCATCCGCACCCGGGAGGTGACCAGCGCCGCGCACCCCTCCGTGCCCGGCAGCAGCGGCCGTACCTGCGCCGCGTCCTTCGCGTTGTCCAGCAGGACGAGGACCCGGCGGCCGTCGAGGACGGAGCGGTACAGCGCCGCCCGCTCCTCCAGGGAGTCCGGGATCGCCGAGTCCGCGGTGCCGAGGGCGCGCAGGAAGGAGCCCAGGACCGTCTCCGGCTCGGCGGGGCGGGGTCCCGCGCCCTGGAGGTCGACGTAGAGCTGGCCGTCCGGGAAGGAGGCACGGGCCCGGTGCGCCACATGCACCGCGAGCGTCGTCTTGCCGACGCCCCCGATCCCCGCCATCGCGGAGACCGCCATCACGCTGCCCTCCGTCTCCACGGCCGACGCCAGCACCGCGCTGAGCTCGTCCACGAAGGCGGAGCGGCCCGTGAAGTCCGGTACGGACGCGGGCAGCTGGGCCGGACGCACCGGCGCCGCGGGCGGCTCCGCGACCGGCGCGGAGGGCTCCGCGAGGGCCGGATCGGCCCGCAGGATGCGCTGCTGGAGCTCGCGCAGCCCGGAGCGCGGGTCGACGCCCAGCTCCTCGGCGAGCAGCCGCCGCGTGTCGGCGTACACGGCCAGCGCCTCCGCCTGCCGCCCGCTGCGGTACAGCGCCAGCATCAGCAGCTCGCGCAGCCGCTCCCGCAGCGGATGCGCGGCGGTGAGCGCCGTCAGCTCGGACACCGCCTCCGCGTGGCAGCCCTGCTCCAGGTCCATGTCCAGGCGGGACTCCAGCAGGCCGAGCCGCCATTCCTCCAGGCGCACCCGCTGCGTCTCCGCGTAGGGTCCGGGCACCCCGGCCAGGGGCTCGCCGTCCCACAGGTCCAGCGCCTCGTTGAGCAGCGACCGGGCCCGGGTCAGATCCCCGGCGCCGCGCGCCTTCTCCGCCTCCGCGCCGAGGTCCTGCGCCCGCGCGAGGTCCAGCGCGCCCTCGCCGAGCCCGCGCACCGCGTACCCGCCGGACTCGCTCACCAGCACACCGGGGTCCAGGGCCTTGCGCAGCCGGGACGCGTACGTGCGGACGGCCGCCAGCGCCTGCGACGGCGGTTCGGGTCCCCACAGCGCGTCGATCAGCTCCGCCGCCGTGGCCGTACGGCCCTCGCGCAGCAGCAGGGCGGCCAGCAGGGCCCGCTGCTGGGGGGAGCCCGTGCTCAGGGCTTCCTCGCCGCGCCAGGCCCGCACCGGACCGAGCACGCCGAACCTCAGCGCCTCCGGCTCCGCGCTTCTCGCGGAGCCGGGACGCCGCTGCTCAGGCACTCGCGGCCGACCGTCCATGCGTTCGCCCCCTAGGCATCACAGACAACCCCGTCAGTTTGCCTTGTTCCGGGTGGTTGCGTCAGCCGTGCGAGACGCCGATCACAGACCGCCGGGCGGCAGTCCACAAACCCCACACACGCTCTTCGCACATACCGGGGCCCCCACAACAGCTGACGGTCCGTCAGATCGGCGCTACCGTGGGCGCCATGGACACCCACGCGAGCACGTTTCCGCTGATCATCTCCGTGGACGACCACACCGTGGAACCCGCGGGCGTCTGGCAGGACCGGCTGCCCGCGCGCCACCGGGACACCGCGCCCCGCATCGTGCGCGCCCCGCTCAAGGAGATGACCTTTCTCGGCGGCCGCTTCCGGCCGGTCATGGGCGAGCCCGGCGACGCGGGCCCGCTCGGCGACTGGTGGGTCTACGGGGACCTGCGCCGCCCCCTCACCCGCCTCGACACCGCCGTCGGCGTCGACCGCGACGAGGTGCGGCTGGAGGTCATCACCTACGAGCAGATGCGCCCCGGCTCCTACGACGTCCCCGCGCGCCTCGCCGACATGGACGTCAACCATGTGCAGTCCGCGCTGTGTTTCCCGACCTTCCCCCGTTTCTGCGGCCAGACCTTCACCGAGGCGCGCGATCGCGAGCTGGCCCTGCTCTGTGTGCGCGCCTACAACGACTGGATGGTGGAGGAGTGGTGCGGCCCCGCCGCGCACGGCCGGTTGATACCGCTCACCCTCATCCCCCTGTGGGACCCGGAGTTGGCGGCGGCCGAGGTGCGGCGGAACGCGGCGCGCGGGGTGCGGGCCGTCGCGTTCTCCGAGATCCCCCCGCACCTCGGCCTGCCCTCCGTGCACACCGACGCCTGGGACCCCTTCCTCGCCGCCTGCGACGAGACCGGCACGGTCGTGGCCATGCACATCGGCTCCAGCAGCCGGATGCCCTCCACCTCCGCCGACGCCCCGCCCGCCGTCGGCTCCGTCATCACCTTCGCCAACTGCTGCTTCTCCATGGTCGACTGGCTGATGAGCGGCAAGTTCGAGCGCTTCCCGAACCTCAGAGTGATGTACGCCGAGGGCCAGATCGGCTGGATCCCGTACATCCTGGAGCGCGCCGACGTGGTGTGGGAGGAGAACCGCGGCTGGGGCGGGGTCGCCGACAAGGTCACCCGGCCGCCGTCCGAGCTGTTCGCCGAGCATGTGTACGGCTGCTTCTTCGACGACGCCTTCGGCCTGCGCAACCTCGACTCCATCGGCCTCGGCAACGTCCTGTACGAGACCGACTACCCGCACTCCGACTCCACCTGGCCCAAGTCCCGCGAGGTCGGCGAGGCCCAGATGGGGCATCTCCCGGCGGGCGTGGTGGAACGGATCGTGCGGGGCAACGCGATCGAGCTGCTTGGGCTGACCTCGGACGGCCTGTGGCGGGGGCCCGCGTGAGCCTCGCCTACGGCATCCAGCTGCCGGTGCAGTCGCAGAGCACCCTGTACGCCGAGGCGTGGGAGGCCGGTGCCGGGCCCGCCGATCTGGTGGCGGTCGCCCGTGCCGCCGACCGGGCCGGCTTCGGCTATCTGGCCTGCTGCGACCATGTGGCCGTACCGCGCCGCCTCGCCCCGGCCATGGGCACGGTCTGGTACGACCCCGTCGCCACCCTCGCCCATCTCGCCGCCGTCACCGAACGCGTCCGGCTGCTCAGCCATGTCGCCGTGGTGGGCCTGCGCCACCCGCTGCTCACC
Organism: Streptomyces sp. LaBMicrA B280; assembly: GCF_049222185.1. Classification (NCBI taxonomy): domain Bacteria; kingdom Bacillati; phylum Actinomycetota; class Actinomycetes; order Kitasatosporales; family Streptomycetaceae; genus Streptomyces; species Streptomyces sp. LaBMicrA B280. The sequence continues at coordinate 79,051 of NZ_JBMJCT010000015.1, forward strand.
GCCAAGCAGTACGCCACCCTCGACCAGCTCTCCGGCGGCCGGCTGATCCTCGGGGTCGGCGCCGGACACGTGCGGGAGGAATTCGACGCACTCGGCGCCGAGTTCGAGCGACGGGGCGCGGTCCTGGACGAGACGATCGACGCGCTGCGGGCCGCGCTCGGGCCCGCGGAGTTCCCCGAACACCACGGGAAGCGGTACGACTTCGCCGACCTCGGCCAGCGCCCCCGCCCGGCCCAGCGGCACGTCCCCCTCTGGGTCGGCGGCTCGTCCCCCGCCGCCGTGCGCCGGGCCGCGCTGAAGGCCGACGGCTGGCTGCCGCAGGGGGACCCGCGCGCACGGTTGCCAGGGCAGCTCGCCCGGATCCGAAGGCTGCGTGAAGAGGCGGCCCTGGAAGGCGAGTTCACCGTCGGCGCGATCACCGAGGCGCTGTACGTGGGCGATCCGGGCCGGGACGTCGGACCGCACACCCTCACCGGGACGCCCGAGGAGATCGCCGGGTCGCTGCGGGCGTACCCGGCGATGGGCGTGGACCAGATCCAGGTGCGGTTCCGCAGCCGGAGCCGGGCCGAACTCATCGACCAGATCGGCGCGTTCGGGGCCACCGTCGCGCCGCTGCTCACCGACTGACGAGGAGCGTCATGGGCGAACTGGACGGGCGGGTCGTCGTCATCACCGGCGCGGCGCGCGGGCAGGGCGAGCAGGAGGCGCGGCTCTTCCGGGCGGAGGGCGCGCGGGTCGTCGTCGCGGATGTGCTGGACGACCAGGGGCAGGCGCTGGCCGAGGAGATCGGGGCGCGCTACGTCCACCTGGACGTCGGCTCCGAGGACGGCTGGCGGGCGGCCGTCGCGGCGGCCAAGGAGGCGTACGGGCGGATCGACGGGCTGGTCAACAACGCGGGCATCCTGCGCTTCAACGCCCTCGTGGACACCCCGCTGGACGAGTTCATGCGGGTGGTCCAGGTCAACCAGGTCGGCTGCTTCCTCGGCATCAAGACGGTGGCGCCGGAGCTGCCGGAGGGCGGCACGATCGTCAACACCGCCTCCTACACGGCGCTGACCGGCATGCCGGCCGTGGGCACGTACGCGGCGACCAAGCACGCCGTCCTGGGACTGACCCGGGTGGCCGCGCTGGAGCTGGCCGCCCGGCGGATACGGGTCAACGCGATCTGCCCCGGCGCCATCGACACCCCCATGTCCAACCCGGCCCGCCTGGACCCGGACGCCGACCCGGAGGAGCTGAACCGGGCGCTGGACGAGCTGTACCGCAAGCTGGTGCCGCTCGGCCGGGTGGGCCGCCCCGAGGAGGTGGCCCGGCTCGCGCTCTTCCTCACCTCGGACGACTCCTCGTACATCACCGGACAGCCCTTCGTGATCGACGGGGGCTGGCTGGCGGGCGTCGGCTATTGACGGTCGCGGTGGCCGGTGCGACAGTCGGCCTCAATCTGACGGAGTGTCAGTTCCTATCTCTCAACCTCTGGGACGGTGAACCGCCGTGGAATTCGGGCTCTTTGTACAGGGATACGTCGGCAAGCGCGCCGAGACCGACCCGCTCGCCGAGCACAAGGCGCTGATGGAGGAGACCGAGTACGTCATCCAGGCGGACCGGTCCGGCTTCAAGTACGCGTGGGCCTCCGAGCACCACTTCCTGGAGGAGTACTCCCACCTGTCCGCCAACGACGTGTTCCTGGGCTACCTGGCACACGCCACCGACCGCATCCACCTCGGCTCCGGGATCTTCAACCCGCTTGCCCCCGTCAACCACCCGGTGAAGGTCGCCGAGAAGGTCGCCATGCTCGACCATCTCACCGAAGGCCGCTTCGAGTTCGGCAGCGGGCGGGGCGCCGGCAGCCACGAGATCCTCGGCTTCCTGCCCGGCATCACCGACATGAACCACACCAAGGAGATCTGGGAGGAGACGATCGCCGAGTTCCCGAAGATGTGGCTCCAGGACGAGTACGAGGGCTTCCAGGGCAAGCACTGGCAGCTCCCGCCGCGCAAGGTCCTGCCGAAGCCGTACGGGAGGTCGCACCCGGCGATGTGGTACGCGGCGGGGTCCCCGGCGTCGTACGCCATGGCCGCGAAGAAGGGGCTCGGCGTGCTCGGCTTCAGCATCCAGAAGGTCGCCGACATGGAGTGGGTGCTGGAGCAGTACAAGACGGCGGTCGTGGACGCCGAGCCGGTGGGGGAGTTCGTCAACGACAACGTGATGGTGACGACCACGGCGATCTGCGCGCCGACCCACGCGGAGGCGATCGAGATCGCGGTGAACGGCGGGCTGCACTATCTGCCCTCGCTGGTCTTCCGCTACCACGACACGTTCCCGCGGCCCGAGGGCTTCCCGGTGTGGCCCGAGACGCTGCCGCCGTACACCCCGGAGTTCGTGGAGCTGCTGATCGAGGAGGAGCTGCTGATCTGCGGCGACCCCGCGGAGGTACGACGGCAGTGCGAGCGGTGGGAGGAGGCGGGCGCGGACCAGCTCAGCTTCGGGCTGCCGGTGGGGGTGCCGAAGGAGGAGACGCTCCAGACGATCAGGCTGATCGGGGAGCACGTGATCCCAAAGATCGACACGGACCCGGTGCACCGGACGTCGCGGTTCCGCCAGGCGGTCTGAGGGGGTTCCAGGGAACATGCTCGATCACCTCATCAAGGACGCCACCGTCGTCGACGGCACCGGCAACCCCGCCTACGTCGCCGACGTCGGCCTGCGTGACGGGCGGATCGCCGCCCTCGGCCGGATCGACGCCGAGGCCCGCACCAGCGAGGACGCCCGGGGACTCGTACTCACCCCCGGCTTCGTCGATCCGCACACCCACTACGACGCCCAGCTGTTCTGGGACCCGTACGCCACGCCCTCCCTCAACCACGGGGTGACGACCGTGGCCGCCGGGAACTGCGGGTTCACGCTCGCGCCGCTGCACCCCGGCCGCCCCGAGGACGCCGACTACACCCGGCGGATGATGTCCAAGGTGGAGGGCATGTCCCTGGTCGCGCTGGAGCGGGGCGCGCCCTGGAACTGGCACACCTTCGGGGACTACCTCGACGCGCTGGAGGGGCGCACGGCGGTCAACGTCGGCTTCATGGTGGGGCATTGCGCCCTGCGCCGGTACGTCATGGGCCCGGGCGCCGTCGGCGGGCAGCCGGACGAGGAGCAACTGGCCGCGATGGTACGGCTGTTGCGTGAGGCCATGGACGCCGGTGCCTGGGGGCTCTCGACCACGCAGTCCCGCACCCACTCCGACGGGGACGGCCGCCCCGTCGCCTCCCGGCACGCCGGACCCGCGGAGCTGATCGCGCTGTCCCGGGCCGTCGGGGAGCACGAGGGCACCCAGATCGAGGCGATCGTCGCCGGGTGCCTCGACCAGTTCAGCGATGCCGAGATCGATCTGCTGACGGAGATGAGCGCGGCCGCCGGACGCCCCCTGAACTGGAACGTCCTCACCGTCGACGCCGCCGTGCCCGAACGCGTGCCCCGGCAGCTCGGCGCGAGCGAACGGGCCCGGAAGGCGGGCGGCCGGATCGTCGCCCTCACCATGCCGATCCTCACCCCGATGAACATGTCCCTCGGCACCTTCTGCGCCCTCAACCTCATCCCCGGCTGGGGCGAGATCCTCGGGCTCCCGGTCCCCGAACGCATCGAGCGGCTGCGGGACCCCGACGTCCGGGCCGAACTGCTGCGCCGGGCCCGCTCCAAGGAGGCGGGCGTCTTCCGGCGGCTGGCGAACTTCGGGCGCTATGTCATCGGCGACACCTACAGCGACGCCAACCGGGGCCTCGGCGGCCGGGTCGTCCGGGACATCGCGGAGGAGCGCGGGCAGGACCCCTTCCACTGCCTGGTGGAGATCTGCGCGAACGACCGGCTGCGTACGGTCCTGTGGCCGATGCCCACCGACAACGACCCCGCCTCCTGGGCCCTGCGCGCCGAGACCTGGCGGCACGAGGACGTGCTGCTCGGCGGCTCCGACGCGGGCGCCCATCTGGACCGGATGTGCGGGGCGCCGTACACCACCCGCTTCCTCGGGGACTGCCTGCGCGGCCGGAAACTCGTCGCCCTGGAGCAGGCCGTGAAGATGCTGACCGACGACCCGGCACGGCTGTTCGGGCTGCGCGAGCGCGGGCAGATCCAGCGCGGCTGGCACGCCGACCTGGTCCTCCTCGACCCGGAGCGGATCGACGCGGGGCAGGCCCGGCTGGTGCACGATCTGCCGGGGGACAGCCCCCGGCTGGACGCGCGGGCGATCGGGGTACGGGCCGTATGGGTCGGCGGGGTGGAGGCGATCCGGGACGACGTGGTGAGCGGGGCCGTACCGGGCAGGGTGCTGCGCTCGGGGCGGGACACCCGGACGGTGAGCACCCGATGAGCGAGCGGTTCCTTCCAGACCGGCGGCACTCCACCGGCGGGCGGCTCTTCATCGGGGGGGAGTGGACCGAGCCGGACCTCGGCCACTACCCGGTCACCGACCCCGCCACCGAGGAGACCGTCGGCCTCGCCCCCGAGGCCTCGCCCGAGCAGGTCCGGGCGGCCTGCGCGGCGGCCCGGGAGGCGTTCGGGCCCTGGTCGCGGACCCGCCCCGAGGAGCGGGCGGCGCTGCTCGGCCGCGCGGCGGAGATCATCCGGGCCCGCCTGGTGCCCTACGCCGACCTGGCCCGCGCCGAGACGGGGGCCACCACGGCGACCGCCCGCGCCCTCCAGGTGGGGGTGGCCGCCGCCCGCTTCCGCCGCTACGCCCGGGTGGAGCCCGCCGAGTGGCCCGTCCCTCCGCAGCTCAACGAGGCCGGGCCGATGGGCGGCGCGGCCGTCATGAGCGCGCTGGCGATCCGGCAGCCGGTGGGCGTCGTCACCTGCGTCACCTCCTACAACAACCCCTGGGCCAACCCCGCGGGCAAGATCGCCCCCGCACTCGCCATGGGCAACACAGTCGTGGTCAAACCCGCCCCGCAGGACCCGCTGTCCGTCTACCGGATGGCCGAGGCGCTGGCGGAGGCCGGGGTGCCACGCGGTGTGGTGAACGTCGTCTCCGGCCGGGCCACCGCCGTCGGCGAGGCGGCGGTGGCCTCGCCCGACGTCGACATGGTCAGCTTCACCGGCTCCACCGCCGTCGGCCGGCGCATCGCGCAGGTGTGCGGCCGGGGCATGAAGCGGCAGCTGATGGAACTGGGCGGCAAGGGCGCCGCGTTGGTGTTCGCCGACGCCGATCTGTCCGCCGCCGTCGCGGGCATCGGCACCACCTTCTCCTTCTACAGCGGCCAGATCTGCACGGCGCCCACCCGGGTCCTGGCCCAGCGCCCGGTGTACGACCGCCTCGTCGAACAACTGGCCGCCTACGCCCGCCGCCTGCCGATCGGCGACCCCCGCGACCCGGCCACGGTCGTCGGCCCGCTCATCTCCGCCGACCACCGGGCCCGCGTGGAGTCGTACGTCGAACTGGGCCGCAAGGAGGGCGCGGTGGTGGTGACGGGCGGCGAACGCCCGCCCCTGGAGCGGGGTTTCTACGTCCGCCCCACCCTCCTCGCGGACTGCACCAGCGACATGCGGGTCGCGCGCGAGGAGATCTTCGGGCCCGTCGTCTCCGTGATCCCCTTCGAGGACGAGGACGAGGGCGTGGCCCTGGCCGACGACTCCGACTACGGCCTCATCGACTACGTCTGGTCCGCCGACATCTCCCGCGCCTTCCGCGTCGCCCGCCGCCTGCGCTCCGGCGGCGTCGCCATCAACACCGTCGCCCGCAACATGGAGGCCCCCTTCGGCGGCTTCAAACAGAGCGGAGTGGGCCGCGACGTGGGGGTGTACGCCCTGCACGCGTACAGCGAGGTGCAGTCGATCGTCTGGCCGGGGTGACCGACTCCGCTGGAACAGCGGAATCAGGGCAGGGCGTCACGTCGCGTCATATCTGCGGGCGCAGGTGTTCGTCGAGGTGTCGTAGGCGCCGCCAGGCGGTGGGGTCGGCGCCGTCGCCGAGCGGGTAGTGCAGGGCTGGGCGAGTGGTGGGGCCGAGCCGGGTGGGGGTGTGGCCGAGCCGGGTGGGGGTGTGGCCTGGCAGGGCCTTGTGGGCGTGACCGGCGCCGAGGGCGGCCACGGTGTCGGGGCCGAGGGTGAGGGAGACGGGGATCGGCGGCGGCTCGTAGTGGGCCGGCGTGGTCAAGTCCGCCCGCCCCGCGCGCAGTTCACTGACCATGGCGGCGAGGTTGTGCCTGACGACGAGGGATTCGGCGAGCCGGGGCAGTAGTTCGATCGGTGCCCGTTCACCGGCGGTGTAGCCGAGGGCCAGGGTGGTGTGCTCCTCCACGCCTTGCGGTGTGTGAGCGATACGCACGGTGGCTATGGCAGGGCGGTCGGCAGCTCCGGCGGCGACCGCCCAGGTGGGCCGGCCCTGGCGGGCCCGGCTGCGGGCCAGTTCGGTCAGTTGCCGGGGCGACCAGGGGACGTTGACGGGTTCGGCGCCGGCCCATCCGGCCGGCGGCGATCCGGTGAGGGCCTGCCAGGCCTCCTCCACGGCGCCACCGAGTACGAGGCGTTCGTGGGCGGGATGGACGGTGCGGACGGACAGCAGCAACTGCCGCTCACCGCCCGTGCCGGGCGGAGGCTGGAAGGCGTCCGCGATCCGGGGGCCGTCGTCGGTGGCCGGGGCGAAACGTCCGTCGCGCCAGCGCAGTACGGCTCCGGACAGGCCGTCGTAGTAGCCCTGCTCCGGGTGGCGTACGACCCAGCGCGCGGGCACGCCCTCCAGGAGGGTACGGGCGGGCAGGCTCAGCCGGGTGCGGGGGGACGTGACGACATACAGTTCCCGCCGCCCCGCTCCCGTGGTGCGCACCGCCTCGGTCAGCCATGTCGTGGCGGCGACGACGGGACGGTCGTGGATGACGATGACGCTCCGGTCGGTGAACACGTCCGCGTCGGACAGCACGCCCGGCTCAGCGGGCGGTTCCGTCGCCACGCCCGTGGCCGGGACGGTCACGACGTCGGTACGGGCGGCTTCCGCCGGCCATGTGGCGCCGCCGAGCAGTGTCGTCAGCCGGCCCGCCACCGAACCGGCGAGCTGCCTGGCCTCGGGGACGGCGCTGGACGCCCGCACCTCGGTCCACCACACCGGCGCGTCCGTCCGCACACCCGGCCCCAGCAGCCGCTCCGTCTCGCCCGGCACCTGTAGGTAACGGGGCGCCTCCACAGAGACCAGAAACTGTCCGTCCTCCGTGCACAACTGGGCGACTGCCCCACCACCCACCCGGTTCACCCGCAGATCCGGCCCGCCCGCGTGCAGCGCGGCCAGCAGCGTTTTGACGTCCGGCATCCGCGGGGTGAGGGCGATGACGTCTTGGGACATATTGCGCTTCCTGTCAGAGAGGGCGGCACTACGGCGCTCAGTGCCAGCACCCACGACCGCACGGTCGAAAATTCCAGACAGCTATAGCGGGTACGGGGCGATCAAGAAATACCTCCGAGAAGCATCCCCTGTCGAGAGATGTTCGCGCCTTGCTCATTCTTCGTCACCAGCCTGTACCGCGGGATTCAAAGTGAGCCTTACCCGAACTCCAAGCAGCGCTGGGCCCGAGTCATGAGGCGACATCCCGAAGTCCCGCGAGCGGGTCCCGACTGTTTTCCTCCACGTATTGCTTCCAGAAGGGTGCGACTTCGTCAGGGCAGGCCCGTGCATAGTAGTCCCAGAAGTCGAGTAGGACCGCCAGCGCCGCATCCATCGAGAACTCGCCCCGCACATGCTCCAGGAAGTGGTTTTCGATCGCCAGAACCTGATGGCTGAAGGTCGCGGTGTAGGCGTTCCCGTCCATCTCCTCCGGAGTGAAATCCGGATTCGCCTGCGCCTGTCTGGCCAGGTCGATAGCTTCCAGAATAGAATAACCAGAAAGCTGAATGTCTCCACTCACCCAGACCCCAAGGATGGTTAGTTCCGTAGGGCCGTTGAACTGTGGCGTCCTGGATTTATTGTCCCGCGTGTAGTATTGAGTGCGGATCACTCCTCTGTCCTCCTCTGTTAATTAATCCGGCATGATCGGGTAGACGGTCTTTGCGTCACCCGTGACGGGGTCGAAATAGCCTTCAAAAGTGATCCCCTTGTATTCGCCTTGCCACATGTGAATTTCGGGATTCACGACTCTTCCATTTTCGAAGGCTTTGGTCATCGCCCGCCGGACATCGCGTTCCGTCCATGTCGGTGGGAAGAAGGTCGTTTTGGCCCGCTTCATCACCCAGTTGCCAGTACGCGGGTCGCGCATCCACACGCGGCCCTGCGTCAGCCCCGTCCTGTGGTCAACCTTGAGGATCTTCGGCACCTTTATACCGTAGGGGTCACGGCCGCCCGGCCGAAAATGGTACCCGACGACCTTCGGCTGGCCGTCCTTTCCGTACTTCAACTCGCCCTTGAGTACGTGGCCGAAAGTCTCCTCGGGAATGTGGCCGCTTGGCTCGGGGACGTGCTGGCCGTGGCGGGCTGTCGGGTCATGGTGTGGGCCTTCACCACTGCCATGTCCCATTCCGGGGCCGTGATGCCCGCCGTGGCTTCCGAAGTCGTGGCCGGTTCCATGGGCACCGCCGGTCGCGCCGTGGGGGGTGGTAGGTGCCGTCTTCGTCCCCGCACCGCCATGGCCCGTATGGCCGGGGTGGTGCGCGGCGGTGGGTGCGTGGGGTCCGGCGTCACCTCCTGCGTGAGCGGTGCCATGGGGGGCGGCGTCGGACGTGCGGCCTCCGACGCCGGCAAGTTCCCGGTCGATCGGTCCGGTGGGAGACACACGCTCGGCGGCGGCAGGCTCGTGCGGGGCCTCGGCGAGGTTCGGCGTGCCATCTCTGTTGATCGGGATGAGACGGCCGTCCTTGTCGACCCGGTACCGGTCGCTGAGGTCGAGGGCGCTGTCGGGGAACCTGGTTCTGGGCAGCCGCAGGTGTTCGCTGACGTTGGTCAGCACCTCGGAGACCTTCGGCAGGTCGGACAGGGCTCTGGCCGCCCGCGCGGCGCCGGAGACCGGATCGAGGGCATTGCCGACCTCGGCCACCGTGCCGGCGGCTTCGGCGAACCTGCCTGTCCTGCCCAGCTTGGCGAGCGCCCCGCCCGCGCCCCCGACCAGGGTGAGAAGGTTGAAGCTGGTGACGGCGTGAGCCCGGGCCGGATCCTCCTGCCACTCGTCGTAGTCGATGAACTGCTTGCCGAAGTCCTTCGCGTACGCCTCGCTGCCGTGCTGCCAGTCCGACAGGTGATCACCCAGGCCCACCGCGTCCATGCCGTAGGCGTACGCGCCGACAACCGTGCGTCTGAGACCGTCCCACGTCTGCTGCCGCGCATCGGAGCCGTTGACGCCCAGCATGTTGTCCTCGAAGGTGCCCAGGCCGACGAAGCCGCCCCAGAGGCTGTCCTTGACGATGCCGTCCCACGCCCAGCTCTTGGTCCCATGGCCCCACCAGCCCAGACTCCAGCGCTCGTAGGTACGGGACACCGGAGCGCCCCACGGCAGGTCGGGCATGGACTCGAGCGTCTTGGCGCTCATGCCGTACGTGCCGCCCTCGTCGCCGACGGGACGGCACACGGCCGGGCTGATGGCGCCGATCGTGACCGCCGCGTCGTGCTCCGCCTTCCGGAAGCCCACGACGGCCTCCGCCACACCGTCCATCAGCGCGTTGTGCGTGTCGACCTTGTGCTGGTCGTTCGTCCAGTCGTCGTCGCCCTCCACGTCGGCGACGAAGGCGATCGCCTGTCCCTTCAGATGCTGCAAGCGGTCCGCGTGCGGCTTCGCCTCACTGACGAAGGTGTCCAGGGCGTCGGCGAGGGACTCGATGTGGCCGGCGAACTCGTCCGCCGTGTCCATCACCGGCTGCGTGGAGGAGAGCAGTTGATCGGCCTCCGGCGCCTGGTAGTACGCGGCTGTCGCCTGGAAGCGCGAGTGGACGTCCTGGCCCGCGCCGCGGATGCCGACGGCACGCTTACGCAGATCGGTGACCGCCTTGGTCAGGGTGTCGAAGTCACCGGTGTACTGCGGGATCTGGCCCGGATCGATCGCGGCCGTCACGGAGCGCCCCCACCCTGTCCGTGCTCCGCGTGCCCGGCCACGGCTCGAAGCTCAGTCGGAGTAGGAGCCTTCGCCGCCTCACGCTGGGCACGGGTGGCCATCACCAGGTCACCGTCGACGTACGCACCGGTCGCCTTGACCGTCCCGTGCATCGTCTTCCTGATCCGGGCCGCCATGAACGTGACCGAACTCTCGGTGTCCGTGACGAAGTTCGCGACCGCGGCACCCACCGGCCCCACCGGCGGACCACCGCAGTACGGACCGCTGATCGTGCCCGCGGACTGCGCCGCCTCCTCGGCACTCGCCCCGTAGCCCTTGACGTCCTTGCCCAGATCGTCGGCCGCAAGTCCCACCAACGACAGAACGGACTCCACCCCGCCGGGACTGATGTCCCACCCCGTCACGACAACCCCCGCCTAAAAACTCCTACAGATACGCCCCCACCAGCGTCAACCGACATCGCGAGCAGCGCTGGCAACAGCAGAAAAGCCATTAATACCAGGACAGTTGCTATGGCCACCATTCATTTCCTGCCAAAGATACCCATCCTTGTAAAAGACGGGTTCCATGTCTTCTCGGCCCTCCTCGCCGACTGCACGGGCGATATGCGGGTGAGCTGGAAGGAGAACTCCGGCCCGGGGTGAGGCGTGCCGGTCACTGGGTGAAGAAGGACGCCGGGTGCCGGGGGCTCGTGGTGCACACGAACAGGGCCCCGTGGCCGCCCCGGCCCACGGTCATGCCGACCGGCTCGCGGGACGGGTCCCCGGCTTCGTCCGTCGGTTCCCGCTCGCGTTCCTCCAGCGGGCGGAACCGGTGCGGGGCGCCGTCGGGCCCCCAGGAGCCGAGCGCCCACTCGGCGGTGTCGAACTGGAGGAACAGCTCCAGCGGGGCCCGGCACGTCCCGCACTCCAGGGCGTCCGGCCGGCCCGTCGTGCACCAGTTCATGAAGCCGCCGAGCTTGTGGCCGGGCACGGCGGTGAGGTCGTCCGGCAGGCCCCGCTCCTCCAGCCAGGCACCGAAGCGCTCGGCGAGGCCGGGCGGCAGCTCCTCGCCGCCGGGGTAGTCGGTGATCCGCTCCGGGTGCAGGACACAGGCGCGCGGGATCATGTCCGGCCCGTGGTCCCCGTGCTCCTCGGGGTCCGGCGGCTCGGCGAGACGGTCTGTGACCGCGTCGGCCCGGCGCCAGTACAGGCGGCAGGCCTGGCCCCAGCCCGCCGGGTGCGGCTGGTCGTGCCACTCCGGGCACCACAGCAGCTGGACGAGGTCCGTGCCCTCGGGGAAGCGCGGCTCGGGGAAGTCCGCGGCCGTCAACTGGGCCACCGCGACCAGCGGCAGCGTGGAGGCCCGGCCGTTGACGTCCCGGTGCTCGGCGCACTCCGGCCACGCCTCGGCGACCGGCCAGAGCAGGGGCCCGCCGATGTGGCTGTCGTACGGCCCGGGGATGCCGCGACGCGGATGCAGCCGGACGGCGGTGCGGCCGTGCGCCGACAACTCGGGGAAGTCCCGGGCGGGTTCGACGGCGGACGGCGCGGTGGTGAGCTTCACCTGGGCAGTCTTCCCGTTGCCCGCACCTCGGGTCCACCCCGGGCGGTCGGGCGGCGGTCCAGCAGGTCTCCACGGACCGCCGGTAAACGGCCCGCCCCCCGAGCAGTCCGCCCTCAGTCCGTCAGATCCACCCGGATCGTCAGCAGATCCGTGCCGAGGGCCCGGACCGCCGTGCTGTTGAGCCGGGGCAGACCCCGCAGCCGGGCGCGGGGGTCGTCGTCCGGCAGCAGATGGGCCGTGCCGTGGTGCCACCGCCCCGCGATCCGCACCCGTACCCTGGGGTCGGCCTCGATGTTGCGCACGTACTGCGATCTGTGCCCGAACTCCGACACCAGCCAGAACGCCCCGCCGACCCGCCGCCCGCCCACCGGCGTCCGCCGCGGCGCCCCGGACACCCGCCCGGTCGTCTCCAGCACGGTCTGCAGCGGGAGCCGCCGGATCAGCGGATTGAGCCGGCGCTGGAAACTGGTCACGAGGTGATGCTTGCGGTCTGCTCGGCCGGTCATGGCTCCTGAACCTCCTGCGGAATCCTGCGGGACGGGCGGTTGCTCGGCCCAGGATGCCGCAAACCGCCCGCCCCACCGGCACCGGAAGCGCCGTGTCAGGAAGCCCCGAGGAAGACCGGGTTGGTGAACGCCGCCAGCGCCCCCGGCACCGGCCCCGCCGCCGTCTCGTGGCGGACCTCGGCGCGGACGTACGCCGCGTAGGAGGGGGTCGTACGCCATTCGATCTCACCCGCGCCCGACACCGGCAGGGGCTCGCTCGTGTACAGGGTGCCCTCGTCGGTGACGAGGTGCAGGGTGCAGCGGGGCGCGCCGGTGACGGCGAGCCGGACGGTCACCGGGGCGTCGGCGGGCAGCGGCAGCCGCTCCCCGATGCCCGCCTGCCGCCCCCGCCCACCCGTGGCGGTGAGGGAGACGGTGACGTGCCGGGACTCGGCGACGTAGGAGCGGCCCGCGCGGATGCCCTCCTGGACGGCCTGGCGGGTCAGATCGTCGGCGAGGACGACGGTCTGCGGAAGCCCGACCGCGTCCGGGTCGCGGTGGGCGTCGCTGTTGCCCATCGCCGGGAGCCAGGGGCGGCCCTGCCGTACCGCGGCGACCAGCAGGTTGTCCCACTCGGCGAGGGTCACCTCGTCGTCGGGCGTGTAGGGGCCGTTCCACACCTCCACCGCGTCCGCCTCCGCGAAGCCGAACTTCCAGCCGCAGCCGACGCAGGTGGCGTGCGGATGGGCCGGTACGACCAGGCCCCCGGCGCGGCGGATGTCGCGGGCGAAACGGGCCCAGCGGTTGTCGCGGGCACGGTAGCGCCAGTCCACGAAGGTGCCGGGCTCGGTGCCGAGCGCCACCACATGCCCGTTGCGGGTGGTGATCTCCTCGCCGAGCATGATGAGCAGGTCGTCACCGGCCTCGTCCGCCCAATGGGGGTGGGACGTATGGGTGTTGTGGTCCGAGGAGTTGATGAAGTCCAGGCCCGCCGCCCGGGCGAGGGCCGCGATCTCGGCGGGGGTGCGGCGGCCGTCGGAGTACCAGGAGTGCAGATGGCAGTCGCCCCGGTACCAGGCCCGGCCCCGCCCCTTGGCCCGGGACGGCGGGTACACCGGGCGGGGGGTCTCGCCGGGTTCCCCAGAGGTCAGGGTGATCGTCAGCTCGTACGACAGTCCTTGTGGCGCCACCGTGTAGGGGCCGAGTGCGATGTGCCAGGTGCCCGCGCGCACCGGTCCCGGCACATAGCCCGGGGTCGCGTCGTCGGCCCGTACGAAGAACTCCGTGCGGGCGCCGCCCGACCAGCCCCGGAAGCCCTTGCCGCCCAGCTCGGTGCCGTGCTGGTCGAAGAGGCCGATGTCGAGCGCGTTGCCCTGGGTGCCGGCCGGGACCGAGGGCCGGTCGTAGGTGTAGGAGACCCGGAACTCGCGTACACCGGACGGCACTTCGACCGGTACGTACACGAAGTCGGGGGCACCGGGCGGCAGGGTGCCCCGCACCGTCCGCGTCTCCTGGCTCTGGCCCTGGCCCGGTCCCTGACCTTGACCCTGGCCGTCCGCTGCCGCGAAGTTCACGGTCCCCAACGTAAGGGCGGCGGCGCCGCCGGTCACGAACAGCGCGCGCCTGGCGATTCCCCGGGCGTGATCGTGCGTGTCGTCACACATGGGCCTCATTGTGCGGGCCGGACGTGAACTTCCCCAGAAGAAAAGGAGACCGGGTTCCCGCCATCGCGCGGCCGCCGCTCGTCCCCCGTCCGTCCTGATCTTCCCCTACGTATCGTGGAGGCATGACGACTCCCGCGACCCCAGGACCCGGCCGCCCCACCGAGAACTCCATGCGTCGCGCCCTCAAACGCGCCCGTGACGGCGTCGCCCTCGACGCCGCCGAGGCCGCGGTGCTGCTCCAGGCCCGCGGCGAGGACCTGACCGACCTCGCCGCCTCCGCCGCCCGGGTGCGCGACGCGGGCCTCGAACAGGCGGGCCGTCCCGGCGTCATCACCTACTCGAAGAGCGTCTTCATCCCGCTGACCCGGCTGTGCCGGGACAAGTGCCACTACTGCACCTTCGTCACCGTCCCCGGCAAGCTCCGCCGCGCCGGGCACGGCATGTTCATGTCCCCCGACGAGGTCCTGGACATCGCCCGCAAGGGCGCCGCGCTCGGCTGCAAGGAAGCGCTGATCACCCTCGGCGACAAGCCCGAGGACCGCTGGCCCGAGGCCCGCGAGTGGCTCGACGCGCACGGCTACGACGACACCATCGCCTATGTCCGCGCCATCTCCGTCCGCATCCTGGAGGAGACCGGCCTGCTGCCCCACCTCAACCCGGGCGTCATGAGCTGGACCGACTTCCAGCGCCTGAAGCCGGTCGCGCCGAGCATGGGCATGATGCTGGAGACCACGGCCACCCGCCTGTGGTCCGAGCCCGGCGGCCCCCACCACGGCTCCCCGGACAAGGAGCCCGCCGTACGCCTGCGGGTCCTGGAGGACGCGGGCCGCTCCTCCGTCCCCTTCACCTCCGGGCTGCTGATCGGCATCGGCGAGACGTACGAGGAGCGCGCCGAATCCCTCTTCGCGCTGCGCAAGGTCTCCCGCGCCTACCACGGCATCCAGGAACTGATCATCCAGAACTTCCGCGCCAAGCCGGACACCGCGATGCGCGGCATGCCGGACGCCGAACTGGACGAACTGGTCGCCACCATCGCCGTCGCCCGGCACATCATGGGCCCCGCCGCCTGCCTCCAGGCCCCGCCGAACCTGGTCGAGGGCGAGTACGAGCGGCTGATCGGCGCCGGCATCGACGACTGGGGCGGGGTCTCGCCCCTGACCATCGACCACGTCAACCCCGAACGCCCCTGGCCGCAGATCGAGGAACTGGCCGGGCGGTCCCGCGCGGCCGGCTTCGAACTGCGCGAACGCCTCTGCGTCTACCCGGAGTTCGTCCGGCGCGGCGAGCCCTGGCTGGACCCCCGGCTGCGCCCGCACGTCGCCGCCCTCGCCGACCCGGAGACCGGCCTGGCCCGCCCCGGCGCCCTCCCCGCGGGGCTGCCCTGGCAGGAGCCCGAGGACACTTTCACGCCCACCGGCCGCACCGATCTGCACCGCACCATCGACACACAGGGCCGTACGACCGACCGCCGTGCCGACTACGACGAGGTGTACGGCGACTGGGACGCCCTGCGCGAGGCGGCCGCCCCCGGGATGGCGCCGCAGCGCATCGACACCGATGTGCGCGAGGCGCTGCGCACCGCCGCCGACGACCCCACCCGGCTGACCGACACCGAGGCCCTCGCCCTCCTGCACGCGGACGGCCCGGCGCTGGACGCGCTGTGCCGGATCGCCGACGACGTGCGCAGGTCGGTGGTGGGCGACGACGTGACGTACATCGTCACCCGCAACATCAACTTCACCAATGTCTGCTACACCGGCTGCCGCTTCTGCGCCTTCGCCCAGCGCCGTACCGACGCCGACGCCTACACCCTCTCCCTGAGCCAGGTCGCCGACCGCGCCCAGCAGGCGTGGGAGGTCGGCGCGGTCGAGGTGTGCATGCAGGGCGGCATCCACCCCGACCTGCCCGGCACCGCCTACTTCGACATCGCGAAGGCGGTCAAGGAGCGCGTCCCCGGCATGCATGTGCACGCCTTCTCCCCGATGGAGGTCGTGAACGGCGCCACCCGCACCGGCATGTCCGTCCGGGAGTGGCTGACGGCCGCGAAGGAGGCGGGCCTCGACACCATCCCCGGCACGGCGGCGGAGATCCTGGACGACGAGGTCCGCTGGATCCTCACCAAGGGCAAGCTGCCCGCGGCCACCTGGATCGAGGTCGTGAAGACCGCCCACGAACTGGGCATCCGCTCCTCCTCCACGATGATGTACGGCCATGTCGACCAGCCCCGCCACTGGCTCGGCCATCTGCGCACCCTGGCCGGGATCCAGCGGGAGACCGGCGGCTTCACCGAGTTCGTCACCCTCCCCTTCATCCACACCAACGCGCCGGTCTACCTCGCAGGCATCGCCCGCCCCGGCCCGACCACCCGGGACAACCGCGCGGTGACGGCCATGGCCCGCCTCCTGCTGCACCCCTGGATCCCCAACATCCAGACAAGCTGGGTCAAACTCGGCACCGAGGGCGCGGCGGAAATGCTTCGCTCCGGCGCGAACGACCTGGGCGGCACCCTGATGGAGGAGACCATCTCCAGGATGGCGGGCTCGTCGTACGGCTCGTACAAGTCCGTCCGCGATCTGGTGGCCGTCGCGGAGGCGGCAGGACGCCCGGCGAAACCGCGGACGACGCTCTACGGCGAGGTGCCGGACGAGCGGCGGCAGACGGCGGCGGCCTCCGACGGCCACCTCCCCGAACTGCTGCCGGTGCTCGACTGAGCTTCGGGTGCGCGGTGCGGGGGCGACCGTTGCGCGGTGCGGGGGCGACCGGTACGCGGTGCGGGGGCGACTGAGTACGATGATCCGACCCCCGGACCGTGTGGGGGACCCATAGCGGAGGAGATGCGTACCCGTGGCTGCCCGACTGCCCTCCTGGGCCTGGGTCTCCGGTCTGACGGTGGGGGCGACCGTGGCCGTCGTCGCCCTCGCCGTGCAGGCGGAGCACGGGCCGCATCCCACGGCCGCGAGCGTGAAGCCGAGCACATCGGCGTCGGCGGCCACCCATGGCTCGGCGAAGCCGAAGCCCCCGGCGGGCCCGCCCGCGCTGCCGCCGGACTCGGGGGACGGCCGCAGGATCGTGTACTCGCCCGCGGCGAAGCGGCTGTGGCTGGTCGACGCGACCGGCAAGGAGATCAAGACGTTCGAGGTGTGGCCGGGCACGGTGACCCTGCCGCCCGGCCGCTACTCGATCATCAACCGCACCCAGTCCAAAACGGGCTCGGACGGTGTCCCGATCGAGCACATCATGTACGTCGCCATGGTCGACGGCGTGAACATAGCCTTCTCCAACGCCCTGGACGGCGCCTCGCCGCCCCCGGCGGAGGGCAAGAAACTGGGCGGCATCCGCATGCGCAAGCAGGACGGCGCCGCCCTGTGGGCTTTCGGCGATCTGGGTACGAAGGTGGCGGTGGTTAAGTAGCCGGGGATCCCTTGCCGGACTCCCCGCCGCCCGGCAGGTGATTGACGATCAACGCCACCCCGCTGAGCAGGAAGACGCGGGTGGCGGAATCCTCGCCGTTCCACGCCTTCGCCTGCCACATCGCGAACCACTCACCGCCGATCGCGATGAACCCGGCGCCGAAAAGCAGCAGCATCATCAGCAGTCCATAGGTGGAAACGCGCCGCGCGAACGCGTCGTCCCGGCGCGCCGCCCACAGGTACGTGCCCCAGATCAGGACCAGCGCGGCCACCGTCTCCCACGCGATGATCAGGACGTAGGCGGTGTCCTGGAGCGCGCTGCCGGTGATCGCCCGCCACATCAGATCGTGGTCCTTGAAGGTGCTGTCCATCGCCAGCACATGCCGTACGAACTGCTGGTTCGTCCCGAAGTCCGTGATGTTGCCGAAGGCGACGAGGGCGATGTACAGCGCGAGTATCCCGGTGAGTACACCGGCGGCCAGTGCCTGACTGGAGTGTCTGGAGTGCCGTGTGGGGTCGGTGGTGGTCATGGCTGGATTCTCCCCTGTGCAGGGCCGGTTGGCGCGTGGCCATTGCGCCATCATGGAAAGGGGCCTGTGGGGGAAGGGTGGGCGTTCGGATGGTGCGGGCACGGCCGTCGATGCAGGAGCTGATCGGACGGCGCAGACGAGCGGGCTTCATCGGCCGGGGCGGCGAACGGGCGGCGTTCCGCGCGAACCTGGACCTGCCGCCCGAGGACGAACGCCATCGCTTCCTCTTCCACATCCACGGCCAGGCGGGCGTCGGAAAGACCTTCCTGGTGCGGGAGTTGGAGCAGACGGCGCGCGAACGCGGCGCGCTGACGGCGTACGTGGACGAGGGCGTGGGCAGCGTCCCCGAGGCGCTGGCGGTCCTGAGCCGCGAATTCGCCCGCCAGGACGTGGAGTTCAAGAAGCTCGACCGCGCGCTGACGTCGTACCGGGAACGCAGGCACGAGGCGGAGGCGGTGGCCGCCGGGCTGGACTCCGTGACCCCCAAGGGCCCGTCCCCGGTGACGGCCACGGCGGTGCGGGCGGGGCTGGTGGGCCTGGGCCTGATACCCGGCGCCGCGCCTTTCGCGGGCGCGGTCGACCCGGCCCAGGTCGCCCAGGCGGCCGACCGGTTGAGGCAGGGCCTGAGTGCCCGGTTCGGCAGCCAGGACGACGTACAGCTGGTGCTGTCACCGGAACGGACCCTGACCCCGAAACTGCTGGACGAACTGGAATCGGCCGCGTCCACGGTCCCCTGGATCGCCCTCTTCTTCGACACGTACGAGCGCACCGGCCCCTTCCTCGCCCACTGGCTGCACGACCTGATGACCAGCGACCGGTACGGCACCCTGCCGGCCAATGTCATCGTGGTCACGGCGGGTCAGCAGCCGTTCGACCGGGCCCGCTGGGGAGGTTTCGCGGACTTCATGACGGAGATCCCGCTGGGCCCCTTCACGGAGGCGGAGGCCCGCGGACTGCTCGCGGACCGCGGTGTGCTGGCCGAACCGGTGGTGGCGGAGGTGCTGCGGCTGACCGGCGGACTCCCGCTGCTGGTCTCGACCCTGGCGGAACAGCGTCCGGCCGACTCGGCGGACGTCGGCGACCCGAGCGCGACGGCCGTCGAACGGTTCCTGAAGTGGGAGCAGGACCCGGCCCGCCGGGCGGTGGCACTGGCGTGCGCGCTGCCGAGGAGCCTGGACCTGGACGTGTTCCGCGCGGTCGTGGCCGACCCCGAGTCCGACGCCCTCTTCGGCTGGCTGAGCGGCCTGCCCTTCGTGGACGACCGCCGCGGCCGGCTGCGCTACCACGACCTGGTGCGGGAGACGATGCTGCGGCTGCTGCGGGGGCGGTCCCCGCAGGAGTGGCGGGAGCGCCATGAGGCGCTGGCGGTGGTGTACGGCAACTGGTGCGGGACGGAGATCGAGGGCCTCCGCGTGGGGGAGGCGTGGACCCAGCGACGCTGGCGTGAGCTGCGGCTGGAGCAGACGTACCACCTCCTGTGCGCCCGGCCGCGCGCGGAACTGGCCGACGCGCTGCGGCGGGTGGCCGAGACCTGTATGGCGGAGGAGGCGGAGAGCCGGCACTGGGCCCGGATGCTGGAGGAGGCGGGGACGGCGGCGGACGACGCGGAGCTGCGGGAGTGGGGGCGGCTACTGCGGGAGGCCCTCGCGGACGACGAGCGGGGCACCCGAGCCGTCGTCGACCTGCTGCTGTCCCGCCCCGGGCTCGACACCCTCGGCCGCACCATGGCGCACGGGATCCGTGGCATCCAGCTGATGATCGACGGTGAGCACCGGCGAGCGCTGGCCGAGCACGACCAGTGCGTCGCGCTCGGCGAGCACCTGTCCCTGCCCGACGCGGCCCTGTCCGGCCTGTACTTCGCCCGCGCTCGCGCCCATGCGCTGCTCGCGGACCACCCGGCCGCGCTGGCGGACCTGGACCGGGCGGACACCCTGTCACCCGACGACGTGCCGACTCTTCAGACGCGCGGGCGGACCCGGCTGGAGGCCGGAAGGCCGCAGGAGGCCCTCGCCGATCTGGACCGCGCCCTCGCTCTGCACCCGGGGGACATCCTCTCCCTCGCGTCGAGAGCGGTCTGCCTGTACGAGCTGGGGCGCGCGGACGCCGCCCTCATCGACATCGAGCGCGTGCTCGCCCGCGAGGCGGACAACCACTGGGCCCTGATCCACCGCGCGCGGATCCATGCCGACCGGGCGGAGTGGGATCAGGCGTTCACGGACCTGGACCGGCTCGCGGCCCTCGCGCCGCGGGACGCGTCGGTGGCGGCGGAACGCGGCGACACCCACCGGCGCGCGGGCCGCTACGAGGACGCCGTCCAGGAGCTGAGCCGCGCCCTGGAACTGAGCCCGGACCACGCCTGGTCCCTGGCGACCCGCGGGGTGGCCTACCACCAACTGGGCCGGTACGAGGAGGCACTCGCCGATCTGGACCGCGCCGTCGAGCTGACCCCCGACGAAGTCTGGACCTGGGTGCACTGGGCCAGGTGCAAGCGCCGGCTCGGTCAGGTGGAGGAAACGCTGCCCGGGCTGCGGCGCGCCGTCGCGACGGCACCGGAAGAGGTGTCGGTCCGGGTGGAACTGGGCGCCGCCTGCTGGCAGGCCGAGCGGTACGACGAGGCCGTGCCGCAGCTGCGCCGGGCGCTGGAGCTGTGCCCCGACACCGCCTCGGCCCTGGCGCTCCTGGGTGCCATCCACAGCGCACGGGGGGAGTACCCGCGGGCCTTCGAGCACCTGGACCGGGCGATCGCCGTCGACCCCGAGTACGGCTGGGCACTGAGCGAACGCGCCCACGCCGCCCTGGCGGTCGGCCGCACCGGACGAGCCCTGGCCGACCTGGACCGATGCGTCGCGCTGGACGCGTCGGACGGCTGGGCCCAGGTCCAGGCCGTGCACCTGCTGATGCGCTGCGGCCGCTGGCGGGAGGCGGGCGAACGGCTCGCCGAGGCCGACCGCTCGGGCGTCCCCGGTCTTGAGGCGGCGCGCGCGTGGGCGTACCGGCACACGCGTCAGTGGGCGGCGGCGAGAGCGGAGGCCGAGCGCATCCGTCCGCGCGATCCGTTCGCGGGCGTGCTCCACCTCGCCCTGGCGGTCGCCGGTTCCGACGGCCAGCAAGCGGCCCGCCCCTGGTGGCAGGAGCTGCTACGACTCCTGCCGACGGCCGCACCGGACGGCGTCCTCCAGGACTTCCCCCGCTGCGTGGCGGCCTGCGCCCTCGGCGACTGGCCCACCGCCGACGCGGCCCTGACCCGCGTCCTGGCCGCCGACACGGACTGGGACGCCCTGTCCTGGCCGGTCACCCTCCTCACCGAACTCCTGACCACCCCCGGCCCCGACCACCTCCGCCTCCTCCCCCGCCTGACCACCCTGGAATCGGCCCGCGCCGCGGTGCGGGCGCGTTATGCGGAGTGAGCGGCGGCTTCGCCTGGCCGGAACCCGTAGCGGAGCCCTCGCCACGCCTCCCGCTCACCTCGTACGCGGATCCACCCGGTAGACGACCTTCCCCTCGTACTCGGCGAACCCGAGGGACCGGTAGAAGGCGCGCGCGCCCGGGTTGTCCCGGTCGGTCATCCATTCCAGCCGACCGCATCCGGGCCGCGCGGCGGCGACGGCGCGGAGCTCTTCCATGAGGCGGGCGCCGACGCCCGCTCGGCGGAGGCTGTCGCGGACGTACAGCTCCTTCAGGAACAGGGAGTGCGAGGAGCCGGCCGCCGGCCAGAGAAAGGAGTAGGCGGCCAGACCGGCCAGGTCCCCCGCGTCGTCCTCCACGAGCAGGGCGGCGGCCAGCGGCGGGGACCCGAAAAGGGCCTCCTCCACCTGGGCGAGGCGTTCCTCCAGTGGCTGGATGTCAGTGTCGGCCGCCCCGTAGAACCGCTCGATCTCCTCGATCAGCTCGGCCAGGGCGGGGACGTCCCGCTTCTCGGCGGGACGGATCGTCGCGGTCATCCGCGTCTCCTGTCGTTCCTCGGTCACTTCGTACGCTCCAACGCGGGATCGCCCCGCGGCGGTACGGCGCCCGGCGCCCAGCCGTGCCGCCGAAGGGAATGCTGGACATGCCGGATCAGGTACTCCAGGTCCGCGCAGTAGACGGACGGATTCCGGTACCCGGCGCCGGAGCTGAACCGGTGCGGGAGGTAGCCCCCGCCGCACACGGCCACGAGAGGGCAGCTCCGGCACTGATCGGCGAGCGCGGCCAGGCCGTACGCGCGGTGCAGCATCCTCGGGTGCGACAGCGCCTCGTCGAACGGGTGCCGGAAGACATCGAGTCCGAGCCACGACGCGCCCTCCTCGACGGACCGCAAGGTGTCCACGCCCTCGATCGAGCCGTCGGACTCGATCACGACGCTGGTCGGCGGGGCCAGACCGACCGTCTCCACCGACCCGTGCACACCGGAGCCGAGGGCCACGATGTCCTCCAGCATCCGGATGCTGTGCCGCCATTGGGGCCGGTCGAGCCAGGTGTCGTAGACCCGGCTCATCCAGAGCCCGTACTCGGGCACGTTCGGATCGGTGCGGTGCGGCGGGTCGTCGTGGGTCGCGTGGGGCAGCCCGAAGTCGATCACGGGCGGCTCGAAGGCCGCCAGGTGGTCGTGGACCTCGACCGGATCGTTGGCCAGGTCCACGACGGCGAGGATGCCGGCGAACAAGTGCGGCCGGGTACGCAGTAGTTCGATGCCGCGGACGGTGGCGGCGGTGCTCGACCGACCGCTGTGGGTCAGCCGGTGGCGGTCGTTCGCGGCCGGGGGCCCGTCGAGACTGACGCCCACCGTCACACCGTACTGCTCGAAGAGGTCCAGCCACGCGGGTGCCAACAAGGTGCCGTTGGTCTGGAGTTCGAAGCGGACCGCGGTGCGGCTCGGTACGCCGTCCCGGACGGCGCCCAGCAGAGCGGCCAGATGCGGAAGGCCGGCCAGCAGCGGCTCCCCGCCATGCAGGACGACATCGACGGACCGCAGCTCATGGGCCGCCGCATGTTCGGCGATCCGCCGGGCGGCCGCCCGCGCCACGTCCAGGTCCATACGCGCGGGCAGCCGCCTGGCGGCCTGGTCCTTGGAGTGGAAGACGAAGCAGTAGTCGCAGTCGATGTTGCAGCGGTTGGCGACCTTGAGGATGAATGTCCGGAAAGGAACGGGGATTTCTGGCCCGGTCATCGAACGGGCGCGCTCACCGGGGCAAGGGCAGGATGAGCGAGGCCGCGTGGGTGCCGTCGCCGAACTCACTCGTCTCGGACCGCTCGGCCGCCAGCCGCCGCCGGACGCGGGCGGCCACGCGGTCCAGGACCGTGGCGTCGGGGGTTGCCGGTTCGCCGCCCGGAACGGCACACGGCTCGATGGCGTTCGCGGGTGACGGCATGCAGCACTCCTCGTGAGGAACGAGCCGGGGCTCGGCAACGTAGCAGCTTCAACAGTCAGGTCAGAACGGGCATTTCAGCCACGGTCGGGCGATGGATCGCAGCGCTCGATGCCCGCCGAGGCCCGTGCCTCCTCCAGCGGGCTCCCCACCTCCCTCGCGATCTCCAGCGCCCGCTGGAAGTGCTCCCGGGCGGCATCCGGGGAGATGGGGGCGAGCAGCGTTCCCCAGTTGTTGTGGACTTCCGCCTCGCCGCACCGGTCGCCGAGGGTGCGCAGAATCTCCAGGCTTCGCCCGAACGCCTCGACGGCTTCGTCCCGCTGTCCCAACATGCCGCGTACCACGGCAAGTTCACTCAGGGCTGCGGCTTCACCGCCGTGGCTGCCGAGCGCACGGCAGACGTCCAGGGCCTCCACCAGCAGCGGCAGCGCCGCGCTCGGGTCACCGGACGCACGCTCCACCACGCCCAGCAGACGCACACTGTTCGCCCTGCCGTACCGGTCGCCCAGCTCCGTGAAGTGCGTCAGGGCCCGGCGGTGCGCCGCGCGTGCTCTCTCCGGATCGCCGGTCAGCCGCCACACCACTCCCTGCTCGTTGAGGGCGTACGCCTGATGCTCGCGGTCGTCCAGGGCGACGTAGATGTCGAACGCCTCCTGGTGGTGGCGCGCGGCCAGTTCGTAGGCGCCCAGGAGGCAGTGCACGACGCCCAGGTCCCGCAGCGAGTTGGCCTCGCCGTACCGGTCGCCGAGTTCGCGGTAGATCGACAGGGCCTCGCGCTGGGCCCGCGTCGCCGCGTCGAACCGGCTCATCTGCCGCCACACCATGCCCAGATCGGCGAGCGCGTTGGCCTGGCCGAGCCGGTGGTCCAGCCGCCGGTAGAGAGCGAGGGCCTCGGTCTGGGCGCGGGCCGAGTGCTCGTTGTCGGCGGTCAGGTACCGGACGATGCCGAGCTGGTTGAGGGCGTCCGCCTTGCCGCGCAGGTCCCCCACGGCGTCGTAGTGGGACGCCGCCTCGTCCAGGGCCGCGAGGGCTTCCGGGTAGGCGGCCATGAACCGTCGCACGACCCCCAGTTCGGCGAGGGCGTCCGCCAGCGCCTGTTCGTCGCCGGTCCGGCGGGCGGCCTCGGCGGCGGTGCGGTGGAGGCCGACGGCCTGGTCCCAGGGACCGGCCTGGCGGAGGAAGGGGGCCATGGCCACCGACAGCCGCACCACGGAGTCGTACAGGGAGAGGCTGTGCGCCCGGCGGATGCAGGCCAGGATGTTCGCGCGCTCGTTCTCCAGCCAGCCGAGGGCGTCCACTCGGGAGCCGAGGGCCGGGGTCTCCATGTGCCGGGCACCGTCGGGCGGGGGCGGCGGCAGCGGTGCGCCGCTGCGGACGAGGTGCCCGTTCGCTACGGCCAGCGCGGAGAGGTAGTACGCGCACACGCGCTCGACGGACTGGGCCTGGTCCATGCCGCCTCCCTCGGCCGCGAGACCGCGGGCGTAGTCACGCAGGAGGTCGTGCAGCCGGTATCGGCTTCCAGGATGCTCCTCGATCAGGTGGCCGTCATAGAGACCGTCCAGGTGGCGGCGGGCCTCGGCGACCGAGACCTCGGCGAGGGCCGCGCCGACGTACGCGTCGAGATCGGTGCCGGGATAGCGGCCGAGCCGCCGGAAGAAACGCTGCCGGTCCGGGGGGAGATCCCGGTGGGAGAGGTCGAAGGTCGCGGTGATGGCGCGCTCACCGGACCGCAGTTCGCCGAGCCGGTCCTGCGCCGCAACCAGCCGCTCGTGCAGATCCCCGGCGCTCCAGGAGGGGTGGTGCCGGAGCCGGGCGGCGAGCAGGGAGACCCCCAGGGGGAGATGTCCGCACAGCCGCACCAACTCGCCGAGCACGCCGTGGTCCAGCTCGTCGGCCGGACGGGCGCTGAGCCGTACGAACAGATCCACCGCGTGCTCGGGCGGCAGCGCGTCCACCGGCAGGACCACCTCTTCGTGCAGGGCCAGCCGCTTCCGGCTGGTCACGAGGACCAGGCAGTCCCCACCACCGGGGAGCAGCGGCTCCAACTGCCCGTAACCGGAGACGTTGTCGAGGATCAGCAGCGCCCTCTTGTCCGCCAGCCTGCCGCGCCACATCGCGGCCCGCGCCTCGGTGACCGCGCCGATGTCGTCGCCCACCGGGATCTGATGCGAGGGGACCCCGGCCGCGGTGAGCAGGGCGGCCAGCGCCTCGCCGGGCTGCACCGGAGTGCGGCCGGGTGTATGGCCGTTGAGGTTGAGGAAGAGCTGTCCGTCCGGGAAGCGTTCGGACAGCACATGCGCTGCGTGCACGGCGAGTGCTGTCTTGCCGACGCCCGGCATGCCGTCGATCAGGTGGACCGGCAGTGCCGTACCGCTCTCCTGCGCGCTGCTCACCGAGCTCTCCAGGGTGGCCAGCTCGGTGGTCCGGTCGGTGAAGGCGGTGGTGTCGCGGGGCAGCGACCGCAGGACGAGGGCGGCGCCGGGCGGATCGGTGGCGCCGCCGGTCCCCGCGGTCCGCCTTTCTCCGCCATGGCGGTCGTCCAGCACGGCGAGCAGCGCCGCGAGCCCGGCGGTGACGGCCCCCAGGATGACGAACGACAGCCAAGGGTGGACCTGTAACCAGCGCAGCCAGCTGGGCCAACGGGACTGCGCCGACACCACGTTCGTCACCAGCCCGGCCAACGTCGTCGTGACCACCCCGACGACGGCGACCGCGGCGGGCCCCGTACCTCGTCCGAATCTCATGAGACCCCCGACCCCCGAACCCCGACGCATCTCGGACGGCAAGCCGATCAGTCGTCGAGGCCCCGGGTCAAGGTCGGCTCCACGTCACGCATCCGCCGCCTGTCAGTCCGTCAGTCCGTCACCACCGGCCGCACCTTCCCCAGCAGCAGTTCCAGGAACACGTCCGGGTGGCGGAAGGCGGCGAAGTGGGAGGCGTTCGGGATGAGGGCGAAGTCCTTGAGGGGGGCCGTCAGGCGGTCGTGGAAGTGGCGGGCCGGTTCCGGTGGGGTCAGGACGTCCTCGGCGCCCTGGAAGAGGAAGACGGGGAGGTGGAAGGCGGTGCCCTCCGCGTATTCGTCCACGGACAGGGCCTGCGGGCCCAGTTGTTCGGAGAAGGTCATGCCCTTCAGGTAGGAGCGCAGGTCGCGCAGGGTGTGCAGGGGGGAGAACCAGAGGGAGCGGATGACGACCGTCTTCATGGTGTCGTAGGTCAGGGGGTCGGTCGTGGTCACCGTCTTGGCGTAGAAGGACCACTCCTCGGGGGACCAGGCCGCGTGGTCCGGGCCCATCGCGGTCAGGCGGGCCAGCTGCCCCCGTTTGCCGGCGCCGCGCAGCCGGGCGAGCAGGTCGTCGTAGGCGGGGGTGCCCGTGCCGCCCGCGATGATGTTCTGGTCGGTGCCGACGTACGCCGAGTAGCGCTCGGGGTGGTCGCGGGCCAGGCGCAGGCCGGTGACGGTGCCGAAGCTGTTGGCGAGCAGGACGACCTTCGGCACGCCGAGGCGGGCGCGGACATGGTCGGTGACCTCCAGCGCGTCCGCGTAGAGGCGGTCGAGGGTCAGCTCGCCCCGGCCGTCCGGGCCGCCCGCCGCGAAGGTCCGGCCCGCGCCGCGCATGTCCCAGCGGACGATCGTGAAGTGCCGCTCCCAGGCGCGGGTGCGCGGCGTGAAGATCAGGTTCGAGGCGCCGGGGCCGCCGTGGAGTTCCAGGAGCACGGGGTTGGACCGGTCCTCGCCCCGGACGGAGATCCACTGATCGAGGCCGCCGATACGGACGTACGACGACTCGTCGATGCCGTTCGGGGCGGTGATCCGGAGGGACTTGGCGAGGGCGCGGCGTTTCAGGGCGCGGTAGGTCAGCAGCATGTGTTCCCCCTAAACTGTTTATGCCGTCAGCTGTAAGGCGGCGGTTTACGGTATATACAGTTGGCGGGGTGCCGGTCAAGGGGCTGGTGCCGCAGGGGAGTTGGGGAGCGGGGCGTGGCCGAGCGGGACGGCGTACGGGACGGCGTACGGAACAAGGGGCAGCAGGACGAGGCGCGTGATCCCCGTGCCGTCCTCGCCCTGCTCTGGGGCGAGCAGGAGCGGCCCACCCGGGGGCCCAAGCCGAAGCTGACCCCCCGGCGGATCGCCGCCGCCGCCGCCGAACTGGCCGACCGGGAAGGGCTCGACGCCGTCTCCATGAGCAAGGTCGCCGCCGGGTTCGGGGTGTCGGCGATGGCCCTGTACCGGTACGTCCCCGGCAAGACCGAGCTGGTCGAGCTGATGGTGGAGGAGGTGATGGGGGAGGGGCCCGAGATGCCGGAGAGCGAGGACGGGCACTGGCGGGAGGCCGTACGCGCGTGGACCCGGCAGTGCGCGGACGTGTACGCCGCCCACCCCTGGCTGCTCACCGCCACCGCCCTGCGCCGCCGCGTCCTCGGCCCCCGGCAGCTGCGCTGGCTGGACGCGGCGCTCGCCGCCCTCGAACCCACCGGTCTCGACGGCGCCCGGCGGCACCGCGTCTTCCTGCTGCTGATCGGGCTGGTGCGCAACGTCGCCCAGCAGCAGGCGGACCACGAGGAGGAGCCGTCGGCCGAGTGGGACCGGCTCGCCGCCGACCTGCTCGCGCGGCACGCCGAACGCTTCCCCGCGCTCACCAAGGCCATCGCGGACGGCGCATTTCAACCGGACGGTATCGATCCGCTCGAATTCGGGCTGGATCGCATCCTGGACGGTGTCGAAGCGGTCATCGATGGACGTGAATGACCCGTGAGGGTCGCCCTGGCCCACCGGGGGCCCACCGCACGGTCGATTAGAGTGCGGACCGTCGTGCGGGCGGACGGTGCCTGAGGAGGGTCTGGGTGGCGACGACGACCGGTGCCGTCTGGGGCCGTGCCGAGCAGCAGGACTTTCGCAGCAGGGTGCGCGGCACCCTGCTGGGGGCCGCCGTGGGCGACGCGCTCGGCGGGCCCGTCGACGCGCTCACCCTGGAGGAGATCCGCGCGGCCCACGGCCCCGAGGGGCTGCTCGACCTCACCGCCGGGCACGGGCGGCGCGGCACCATCACCCACCACACCCAGCTGACCCTGTTCAGCGTGGACGGGCTGATCCGCGCACAGGTGCGCCGCGACACCGGCGCCTGGCATCCGCCGACCGATCTGCACCGGGCGTATCTGCGCTGGGCCGCCACCCAGCGGGACTGGGGACCGGACGAGCGCCGCGCGGAGGACGGCTGGCTGGCCCGCGAGGAGTGGCTGTACGCGCGCCGGGGGCCGAGCAGGTCGCTGCTCATCGGGTTCGGCGACGACAGGATGGGCACGCTGGACAAGCCCAAGAACCCGGCCGAACAGGGGCCGGAGGCGGTCGCCCGCTCCGCCCCCTTCGGGCTGCTGGTCGGCTGGGAGCCCCAACTCGTCGTGCAGCTCGCGGTGGAGTGCGCGGCGCAGACCCACGGCCACCCGGTCGGCTGTCTGTCGGCGGGCGCGTACGCCGTGATCGTGCACGGACTCGCCCGCGGGGAGAGCCTGGACGGCGCCGTGCAGCAGGCCCTCGCCCTGCTCGCCGCCCGCCCCGGCCACCAGCCGGTCTCCGACGCCCTCCAGCACGCGCTCGGCGCGGTACGGCAGGGCATGCCGAGCCCCGCGCGGGTGGAGGAACTCACCGGCGAGGGTACGGCCGACGGGCTGCTCGCCGCCGCCGTCTACTGCGCCCTGGTCGGCGAGGACGTACGGCACGGCCTGTGCCTCGCCGTCAACCAGAGCGGCCCCTCGGCCGCCGCCGGCGCCCTCACCGGCGGCCTGCTGGGCGCCCTCCACGGCGAGACCGCGCTGCCCCCGGCCTGGCTCGCCGAGCTGGAGGGCCGCCCCACCCTCCTCGAACTCGCCGACGACTTCGCCATGGAGATGACCCAGGGCCCCGCCCTGCACGGCCCGGCGGGCTCGGCACCGGGGTGGCTGGCCCGGTATCCGCGCTAGGCCCTCTCGTCCGGACCCCAGGCCCCTACTTCAGGGCGTCGGGACACGGCGTGCCCCGGGGCAGCTGGTACGGGGCGGCAAGCCGGTACGTGCCCGCACGCGGCGCGATCAGCATCGTCCACTTGTCGCCGTTCGTGTCCTCGGGAGTCTCCATGAGGCACCCGTTGACGTTGCGGTACTTCTTCTCCGTGCCCGGCGGCGAGGGGATCACCTGCGGGCCCTTCAGGCTCTTGCCGTGCGCGTCGACCACGCTCAGCCAGGGGGAGTAGGGGATCCGGATCAGGATCCGGCCGGCCTTGCGCACGTCCAGGGTCATCTCGCCCTGCTCGGCCCGGTCCACCCGCGCGTTCGGCTCGGCCAGCGGGGTCGGGTCGGTCACCTGGAACAGCTGCCAGTTGGCGTCGCCCCAGATCTGCGTCAGATACGGCATCCCGCGCCGCAGCAGCTGCCGCTCGCGCTCGCCGCCGTCCCCGTCCGGGTTGTCCTTGGGCAGCACCACGAAGTGCACGGCCCACCGCTGGAGCCACTCGTGATAGTTCGCCGAGTTGAGCGTGTCGTCGTAGAAGAGCGGGTTGCGCTCCATGTCGGCCTGCCGGTTCCAGCCCCGCGCCAGGTTGACGTACGGCGCGAGCGCGGACGCCTCGCGGTGCGAACGCGCCGGTACGACCTCCACGCGCCCCCGCTCCGCGCCGACCTTCTGCAACTGGTTGACCAGCGGGGCCAGCTCGTGCGCCCAGGACGCGGTCGGGGTCGTGTGCACGATGTCGTCGACCGACTTATAGCCGATCCACCCGACGAAGCCCAGGAACGCCACCACCGTCGCGTACCACTTCCGCGACTTCGGCACGGTGAACGGCAGCGCCGCGATCAGCGTCGCGCCCGCGAACAGCATCGGCAGCCGCGAGATGTTCGAACCGATCTGCGAGCTGACCACCCACACCGCCACCACCATGACGCTGTAGACGGCCGCCGTCAGCCGGACCGTGATCCACTCCTTCGGCACCAGGAACAGGCAGAACAGGCCGTACAGCAGCGGCAGGCTCGACGAGCCGATCGTCATCGGCTGGGTGCCGGAGAAGGGGAAGAGGAAGTACGACGCGGCCACCACCGCCGCCGGGGCCAGCCCGAGCGCCCACGCGCCCGGCCGTCGCTTCTGCAAAAACAGTGCGACCGCGACAAGGCCGACGAACAGCCCGGAGACCGGCGAGGCCATGGTGGAGAGCCCGGCCAGGGGGGCCGCCACCGCCGCCTTCGCCCAGCGTCTGTGCCGCCAGCGGTACGGCCAGCAGAACACCGCCGCCACCGCGCCGAGCGCGATCATCGTGCCGAGCCCGAAGGTCACCCGGCCCGACATCGCGTTGCACAGCAGCGCGAAGACCCCGGCCATCGAGACCCACAGGGGGTTGCGCACGGCCCGGCTGCGGATGAGGATCAGCGTCAGCAGGCCCGCCGAGACGGTGCCGGCGATCATCATCGTCGTACGGACGCCGAGGACCGCCATCAGATACGGCGACACCACGCTGTACGACACCGGGTGCATGCCCCCGTACCAGGCGAGGTTGTACGCCGAGTCCGGGTGCCGGCCGACGAACTCCGCCCAGGCGTCCTGCGCCGCGAGATCGCCGCCGCTGTTCGCGAACGTGAAGAACCAGATGATGTGCAGCACGCCCGCGAGCACCGTGACCCAGAGGACGGGGTGGCGCAGCATACGGGCGCGAAGGGGTTCGAGGGGCGCGAGAAGGCGCGTGAGGCGGCCACCGGGTACGCCGGGTACCTCGTCCGTGCGGCCGCCCGCACGGTCGGTCGTACGGACGTTCGCGCCGGTGTCCACGTCAGGCGTGGACGGGCGTATTCGTGGGCCGTTTTCCGGGCCCGGTCCGGCGTCGTCGGCGCGTGTCGGCTCCGTAGTGGCCACCTGAAGGCACTCCCCGTGTCCCGTCTTCTGTTCTCGGCCGTTTTCTCCGGTGTTCCCGGCCGCTTCCCGTCCAGTTCGCGGCCGTGTCCCGGGAACCGGCGACCTGCCCCGATTCGCGACGCTAGCACGCACCCCGCCACGGGGCGCCCGGGTGGGGCGCCGTGACGGGGTGCGCGACGGGTGTGCGGGACGTGCGGTCAGCCGATGCGGGTGAGCTTCGCGCCGAAGCCGGGCTCGGCCAGATCCCGCTGGAGCGCCACCGGGACCTTGACCCCGGCCGTGGTGCCGTCGCCGACCGTGAGGGTGCCGACCTGGCTGCCGGCCTTCGCGGTGTGCGGGACGGTGTCGGAGGCGAAGGACAGCTTGACCTTCAGGCCCGACCAGCCGACCGCGGTGACGTCCTGGGTGACCACGATCGGGGTCTGCCCGCCGAGCCGGTCGTCCACGTAGCCGACCACATCGCCCTTCTTCAGGATCTTCGCCGAGGTCAGCGCGTGTTCGGCGGCGACCAGCGCGGTCTTGCTGACCGCGTTGACCGTGTCCAGGATCGACGGCTTGTGCTGGCCGAGGATCGCGCCGACGACGGTCACCGTCTGGCCGCCGACCTTCTTGCGGGCGGCGAACAGGAGGTTGCCGCCGGCCGCGGTGGTGCTGCCGGTCTTGATGCCGATGGCGCCGACCAGGATCGGGAGATCGTTGTAGTTCCGCCAGTTGCGGCCGGAGGGGTCGGTCCAGCTGGCGGCGCTGGTGATGGCGACCAGGGCGGGGATCTTGACGACCGCGCGGCCGATCTTCACCTGGTCCTGGGCGGTGGAGACGGTGGTCTCCTTCAGGCCCGAGGGGTCGGTGTACGTCGTGCCGGTCATCCCCAGCTCCTTGGCGGTGGCGTTCATCTTCTTCACGAACGCCGCCTCCGAGCCCGCGTCCCAGCGGGCCAGCAGCCGGGCGATGTTGTTGGCGGAGGGGATCATGACGGCCGACAGGGCCTGCTTCTCCGTGAGGGTGTCGCCGGCGTGCACGGTGTCGAGGGTCGACTCGCCGTCCTTGCTGTAGCCGGCCTCCTTCTCCGCCGTGGCGTCCACCTTGATCCTCGGACCCTCCTGGCCCGGCTTCAGCGGGTGGTCGCGCAGGATGATGTACGCGGTCATCGTCTTGGCGACCGAGCCGATGGCGACGGGGGTCTGCTTGCCGAAGTTCCCCATCGTGCCGATGCCGTCGCCGTCCATCCAGCCCTGGCCCTCGCCCGGCCACGGCAGGTTCACCCGGCCGCCGTCGAAGGTGTAGCTGTCCTTCGCGGTCAGCGCGAGGGTGGGGGACGGGAGGGGGCGCAGAGTCTGTACGACCGCGAAGATGATCACCAGCAGGAGGACCAGCGGGGTCCAGATCTTGACCCGCCGCAGGGCCGTGCGGACCGGGGTCTCCGGGGGCGGCGGGGTGTTGGTCAGCTCCGCGAGGAGGTCGAGCGGGGGCTTGGGGGGCAGGGGCTGCTGGGTGGTGCGCTCGGGGCCGATCTGGGGGACGGCGGTGGTCTCGTCGGCCGGCGCGGGCTTGGGCTTGTGCCGTACGTCGTCCTTGAGCGCGACGAACTTGCTGGTGCGCTCGGCCTCCGGCTCGTCCTGCTTCGCCCCCTTGCCGACCTTGAGCATGGTCGTGGGCTGGTCGACCTGGTCCTTGGGGCGTACGGCCTTGAAGATGGCGGTCGGCTGGTCGACGGCACCCGCTCCGCCGGACTTGCCCTCGGCCTCGCCGTCGGCCGTCTTCCCACCCGCACCGTCCGCGCGGCTCTCGCCCTCGCCCGCGGGCGCTTCCTGCGGGTCCTCCTCGGCGTCGGCATCCGCGGCCCCGTCGCCGGTCTCCCCGGCCTCGGCATCGACAGCCTCGGCCTCGGCGCCGCGCTCGGCCTCGGCGTCGCCCTTCGGGTCGGTGTCGGCGTCGCTCTTCGGGTCGGTGTCGGCGTCGGCGTCCGCCTTCGCACCCGCGGCGTCCGCCAGGGCCTCCGCCTCGGCGTCGGCCGTCTCGGCGGCGGCCTTGGCGCGGGCGGCGGCGGCAGCGGCGGAGTCGCCGGAAGCCTTCTCCTCGGCATCGGCACCGGCATCGGCACCGGCACCGGCCTTCGTACCGGAGTCGTCCTTCGCGTCGGCGTCCGGCTTCGAACCCTCGGCCGCGTCGGCGCCCGCCGGGGCCTTCTCGCCCTCCGCGTCGCCATGGGCGTCGGCCTTCGAGCCGCCGTCGCCGCCGTCGGCACCCGCCTTCCCGCTCCCGGCACCGGCCTTCGCTCCGGCGTCCGCGTCGTCGCCCGCCGGAGCCTCCGCCTCGTCGGCGGAGCCCTTCGCGTCCGCACCGGAGCCGGCGTCAGCCGCGTCCGCTTCCGCGTCGCTCCCGGCAGCGCCGTCGCTTATCGCGCCCGTCGCTCCCTTCGCATCCGCGTCGTCCTTCGCGTCCGCGTCGCCCTCGGCGTCCACGTCGGCCGCCGCGCCCTCGGCGCCCTCAGCGTCCTTCGCGGGAGCGTCCGTTGACGTCTCCGGCTCGTCCGCGTCCCGGACCCACGACGAGACCGCGTTGCGCAGGGCGGTGTCCTCCTCGACCGCGGGGGTGCGGAACACCTTCGTCGCGGTGTCCGTGCCGCCGTTCGAGGAATCCTTTTGCCCGGCACCGGCACCGGCACCAGCCCCGGCGCTCCCACCGGACCCGCCCCGGGCCACCGCGAGGCGGGGATCGCGGGCCTCGGGAACCGAATCCGCGTGCCCCGACGTCGCTCCTGCCGACGACTCGCGCTGCTTCGACCTGTCGGGGGACTCGCCCGCCACCGATGCCTCCTCATGCCCCGCACGCCTACGCGCGCGCCCTGTCCGAACCATGTACCAGTGTCCTGTGTGAGGGCTTGGCCCCTGTGGTAGACGAGAACGACATACCTACCGGTTCCCTCACGAACCGGTCACGCACCCTCGACAGACCAATGTGAGAGGGGTCACCCTGTCATTCATCCACGCGGGGAGGCATGGATGGGCAGGAGCCGCAGAACACTTCCGGAGGAGCTTCTGCTGCTGGCACTGGACCCGACCACGGGTACCACTGCACAGCCGCAGTCGCTCGACCTCGGTCTGGCCGGTGCACAGCTAGTGGAGCTGGCGCTGGCCGGACGGATAGCCCCAGACGGGGATCGTATCGCCGTGGTGGTGCCACGGCCGACAGGAGATCCAACTCTGGACTGCGCGTTGGAGTTGCTGCGAAGGCGCGGCGCCCCGGTGCGAGCCGTCCACTGGATCGGCGGGCCCCGGCTGGGGCTGCGCCAGACGTACCTTTCGCATCTGGAGCGGTGCGGCATGGTCGCCGCGGTGCCGGGCCAGATGTGCGGAGTGCTGCCGACGACGCGCTACCAGGCGACGGAGACGGCCATCAGCCGGGAGATCCGCGGCCGGCTGGACTCCGCGATCCGCACCGGCGTACCGCCGGACCCGCGGACCGCGGCGCTCGCCGCCCTGGCGCACGCCGTCGGGCTGGGCAAGCATCTGTATCCGGGCAACGAGGGCCGATCGTCCCGTTCCCGGCTGCGGGATCTGATCCGGCACGATCCGATGGGCGGGCTCGTCGCGCACGCCGTGATGGACGTGCAGAACGGCGCGGCCGCACAGCCGCGCCGCGCCCCGGCCGCCCCGGGCCGACCGGCGGGCCCGGGACCCCGGCCCGCGGTCGAACCGGCGCACGGGGTGCCGATGCAGCAGCGGCACGGGTCCATGGCCCGCGCCGTGGCCCACTGATCCACCGCGCCGCAACGACCGTCCCCAGGAGCCCGGTTCGGGAGCCGCAGGCCGAGCGGGGTGGCGAGACCTCCGGGTCCCGCCACCCCGCTCGGCCGTATCCGGAACCGCGCGGGTCCCGGGCGGCCGGCGCGAACGGGCACCCGAACAGACACCTGTGCGTGCCGCATATCGAGCATTTCCCAGCGCTGGCGAGCGCCTTGGTGGCAATCTGCTCAGCAGCAGATACGGAAAGTGTCAGTGCAGGCAGCAGCCGGAGGTGCGCGTCCCGTGGCGTCCAATGTCAATCCCACCGTTAGGCGGCGCCGGCTGGGCCAGGAGCTTCGAAAACTCCGCGAGCAGAAGAACATGACGGCCGAAGAGGTCGCCGAGCGTCTGCTTGTGTCCCAGTCGAAGATCAGCCGTCTGGAGAACGGCCGCCGCAGCATCAGCCAGCGCGATGTGCGCGATCTGTGCGGCGTCTACGAGGTCGAGGACCAGCGGGTCGTGGACTCGCTGATGGAGATGGCCCGGGACTCCAGACAGCAGGGCTGGTGGCACACCTTCGGGGACATCCCCTACAGCGTCTACATCGGCCTGGAGACCGACGCCGAGTCGCTGCGGGTCTACGAGCCCCAGATCGTCACCGGTCTGCTCCAGACCCCGGCGTACGCCGAGGCGCTGGTGCGCGGCGCGCTGCCCGAGACCTCGGCCGCGGAGATCGAGAAGCGCGTGGGCGTGCGCATGCGCCGCCAGGAGCGGATCACCACCGAGAAGGAACCGCTGCGGCTCTGGATCGTCCTGGATGAAGCCGCGCTGCACCGGGTCGTCGGCGGCAAGCGCGTGATGCGCGAGCAGCTGGAGCATCTCCTGAAGCTGTCCGAGCTGCCCCATGTCACCGTGCAGGTCATGCCGTTCGAGGTGGGCGCGCATCCGGGGCTCAACGGCCAGTACGCGATCCTGGAGTTCGCCGACGCGGCCGACTCCAGCGTGGTCTACCTGGAGGGCGTCACCAGCGACCTGTACCTGGAGAAGGCCCAGGACGTGCAGAAGTACGCCGTGATGTACGAGCATCTGCGGGCCCAGTCCCTCAGCGTGGAGGCGTCCCGGCAGCTGATCGACGAGAGGGCGCGGCGGTACACGGAATAGGGCCCGGCCACGGAGGGCGCGTGATCCTACAGGGTGGGCGCGCTCCCGTGGAAGGCACGTTGGAATATGCCATCCGGTCGAGTGAACGGCCCCTCCGGCCAGAGCAGTTGCCCGGTAGCGTCGATCACGCCAATCGGACATCGGGATTGGCGCGAACCCGCACTATCGCAACTCGCACACAGGAGTGGACATGGCACTGATTCAGGGCGCTTCGGAGACGTGGCTGAAGTCCTCCTACTCCGCGGGCAACGGCGCCTGCGTGGAGGTCAAGTCGCCCGTCACCGCCGAACTGGCCGTCCGTGACTCCAAGGTCGCCGAGGGCCCGACCCTGGCCTTCCCCGCCGCCGCGTGGAACGCCTTCGTGGACTCGGTCAAGGCGTAAGGGGCTCGCGGGCCTCGTCCCCGATCGTCGTTCCGGCGACGATCCTGATCCTCGTTCCGGCGACGATCACAACTGCACACGCACCACCCAAGAGCCCTCTCGACCAGACGCCGTCCTCGCCGAGAGGGCTCGGTCGTGCCCGGCCCCGGCGGGGCCGGGCCGCCTCAGCGGGAGCGCACCGGGAACGCCACGTCGCACACCGGGTCCTCGGGCCCCGCCGCCGCCCAGTCGGCGAAGTAGATCTCCCGGCAGGGCCCGGCCGGCTCCAGCCCCTCCCGGCCCAGCCACTCCTCCACCGCCTCGAACGCGGCGAGGATCTGCGGATGGGCCACCTGCGCCTTGGTGATCCGGACGTACGCCAGCCGGGCCGCCGGCTCCACCCGCACCCCGGTCTCCCGGCCCCGCCCCCGCCGCCCGGCCCAGGCCCGCGCCGCCGCCTCGTCGGCCACCGGCACACACGCCTGTGCGGGCCCGTCGCTCTCCATCGACACCTCGGCGTGATAGACGACGAACGGCGCCGCCGCCACGCCCCCGCACTCCCGCGCCGCCGTCTCCAGCCGGTCCAGCGCGCCGCCGATCCAGGCCGGCAGCTCGTCCGCCAGCGTGTGCCGCGACTCGGTGATCACCACCCGCGCCGGCACGTCCACCGTCTCGACCGTGAACTTCTGGTGCATCTCGTCACTCCTCCCGGACAGCCGTCCACGGAGGTACTCGGCGAGGG
Organism: Streptomyces sp. LaBMicrA B280; assembly: GCF_049222185.1. NCBI lineage: Bacteria > Bacillati > Actinomycetota > Actinomycetes > Kitasatosporales > Streptomycetaceae > Streptomyces > Streptomyces sp. LaBMicrA B280. The sequence continues at coordinate 115,896 of NZ_JBMJCT010000015.1, forward strand.
TCCGCTGCCCGGCCACCCGGGCCTCCACGTCCGCCCAGTAGGCGTCCAGCAGCCCGGCCGCCGCCGCGCCCTCGGCCCCGGCCACCTCGGCGATCCGGGCCAGCGGCATGTCCAGCTGGCGCAGCAGGGCGACCAGCCGGGCGCGCTCCACCTGGGCGGCGCGGTAGTAGCGGTAGCCGCTCGACTCGTCGACGTACGCCGGGGCGAGCAGGCCGAGGCGGTCGTACAGCCGCAGGGCCTTGGCGGACAGCCGGGCCCGCGCGGCGAACGCCCCGATGGTGAGCAGCTCCTCGTGCACCGATGTCATCCTCCGTCGCCGGGCGGTTCCTCTCCGCCCGGCGACAGCGACGCTCCGCCTTGCCCCAGGGGCAAGGTCAAGCGTGGTCAGCCGAGCTGGGCCTCGATCGCCGCGAGGACCTCCGCCGACTCCGGCTCGGCCTGCGGCGAGAACCGGGCGACGACGGTGCCGTCCCGGCCGATCAGGAACTTCTCGAAGTTCCAGCGGATGTCGCCGCTGTGGCCCGCCGCGTCCGCGAAGCCCACCAGGCGCTCATAGAGGGGGTGCCGGTCCGCGCCGTTCACCTCCACCTTCTCGGTCAGCGGGAAGGTCACGCCGTACGTCGCCGAGCAGAACTCGGCGATCTCCTCGGCGCTGCCCGGCTCCTGCCCGAGGAACTGGTTGCAGGGCACGCCCAGCACGGTGAAGCCGCGCTCGGCGTAGCGCTCCTGGAGCTTCTCCAGGCCCGCGTACTGCGGGGTCAGGCCGCACTTGGAGGCCACGTTCACGATGAGGACGGCCTTGCCCGCGTACTGCGGCAGGTTCGCGGCGCCGCCGGTGAGGGCGCCGATCTCGGTGTTCAGCACAGTGGTCATGGGCGCGATGGTATGCGGCCGAGATGTCCTCGGGGCGGCGCCGGTCACCCCGGCTCGGCGGGCGCGGCCGCCGCCACCACCGTGTCCCCGGCCGCCGTCCTGCCGTACAGCACCGACCGCCCGGTCCTGCGCCCCACCACCAGCCCCGCCTCCCGGAGCACCTTCAGATGCCGCCCCACCGAGCCGAGCCCCTGCCCCGTCACCGCCGTCAGCTGGCTGGTGGTCATGGGGGAGTCGAGGAGGGCCAGGACGCCCGCGCGGGCCGGGCCGAGCAGGGCCCCGAGGGCGGCCGGGACCGGGCGGGCCCCGGCGTCGGCGAGGACGCCCGCGCAGGGGTAGACCAGGGCGTACCGCTCCCCGTCGTCCCAGGACACCCAGCCGTGCCGCTGCGGGGTGACCGGCACGAAGAGCATCTCGGCGCCGGAGACCGTCCGCGGCGGGTACGCGTGCAGATTGACCTGGAGCCGGTTCTGGCCGAGCCACCGGGTGCGGCCGGGCCGCAGCGAGTCCAGCACGCTCACCCAGCCGCCCCGCCCGGCCTGCGCGGTCCGCGCGACCACATCCGCCTCCAGCACCCGCCGCTGCCGCTCCCAGTACGGCCGTACGGCCGCCCGCCACACCCACTCCAGGAGCGCGGCCGCCCGCTCGGGCAGGTCCTCCCGGTCCAGCACGGCGGGCAGCGGACCGGCCAGGGCGGTGCGCAGCTGCCCGCGGGCGAGGTCCGGCGCGACCGAGCGCACCCGGGCGACCTCCGCGGCGAACTCCTCCCCGTCGCGGGGCGTGGGCGTGAGGAAGTCGGCGATCCACTCCCGGCCGAGGCCCGCCCGCACCAGCCGGTCCGTCACCGGATCGGCGGCCAACAGGGCCTGGTACGCGGGCAGATGGGTTCGCAGCCAGTCCCGCTCACCGGGATGCGCCGGCTCGCCCGCGTGCAGCAGCTTCAGCCGCGCGAACGTCTCCGCGAGCGGCGAGATCACGAACCGGCTGCGCGCGAGCGTGTCCGCGTTCACCTCCCACCAGCCCACCGTTCGCCACCCCCGGATCGCCGTGCGCGGTACGACCTTTCGCGCTGCCGCGAAACAGTAACGCCCCGGCGCGCCCCGTCCTCGACGCCTGGGCCGCCCTCCCCGCCTGGGCCCGCGCCGAGGCCCCGATGCCCGGACCCGCCCTCCTCTGCCACGGCGACCTGCACCTCGGCCAACTCGTCCGGCACCCCGCCCCCGACGGCCCCTGGCGGCTGATCGACGTGGACGACCTGGGACTCGGCGTCCCCGCCTGGGACCTCGCCCGCCCCGCCGCCTGGTTCGCCTGCGGACTCCTCCCGCCCGACGACTGGACCCGTTTCCTGACCGCCTACCAGGAGGCGAACGGCCCCGCCGTGCCCGCGACCGGTGACCCGTGGCCCGCCCTGGACGTCCCGGCCCGCGCCCTCACCGTCCAGACGGCGGCCCTGGCGATCACCAAGGCGCTCACGGCGGACCGTCCGCTGGACGAGGTCGAACAGGCCGTCGTCGACGCCTGCGCCCGTATGCCCGCACGGTGACCGGCATCTTCCGTAAAGACATCGCAACCACCGGCGGTGAAACGGAGTCTGTGCTGGGGAACCACCAAGCAGTACCGACCGGCGAGGAGTTGAGCCGACGATGCAGTGTCCGAAGTGCCACGCACCCATGCAGACGTACAACCGCAGCGGCGTCCAGATCGAGCAGTGCGGCGGGTGCCGCGGCATCTTCCTCGACTACGGCGAGCTGGAGACGCTGACCCAGCTGGAGTCCCAGTGGTCCAAGCCCGTCCCGCCGGCCCCGCCCGCCGCCCCCGGGGGCTACCCCGCCCCGTCCGCGCCCGCCTGGGGCGCCCCCTACGGCGGCCATGGCGGCGGTCACGGCGGTGGTCACTACGAGCACGGCCACCACGGCCATGGCCACCACGACCACCACCGCCGGAGCTTCACGCACATGCTGTTCTCCAGCTGAGGCCCACGCGGAAGCCCCCGGCCGTGGAAACGGCCGGGGGCTTCTCGGTGTGTGGACGATACTGGGATTGAACCAGTGACCTCTTCCGTGTCAGGGAAGCGCTCTCCCGCTGAGCTAATCGTCCGCGGACAGTGATCCGGGGATCACGGTCAGTGCGCGATACTGGGATTGAACCAGTGACCTCTTCCGTGTCAGGGAAGCGCTCTCCCGCTGAGCTAATCGCGCGGGGTGGATCTTCGAGAGACCCGGGATCTCCGGACGGACCGGGGATCCAGTGGACGATACTGGGATTGAACCAGTGACCTCTTCCGTGTCAGGGAAGCGCTCTCCCGCTGAGCTAATCGTCCTTGGAGGTGGAGACGGGATTTGAACCCGTGTAGACGGCTTTGCAGGCCGTTGCCTCGCCTCTCGGCCACTCCACCAGGAGTGTAGGGGATCGGGATGACCCCTTCTTCCTTCGAGCGGACGACGAGGCTCGAACTCGCGACCTCAACCTTGGCAAGGTTGCGCTCTACCAACTGAGCTACGTCCGCTTGTCGTTTCGGTCCGCTTCCGCGTCCCGGCGACGTGTTGAACTCTAGCGGATTCCCGGGCCAGTACAAAAACGCGTTTGCGCAGCGTGCTGCGGTGCGCCCGGCGGACCCGGTGGTCAGGGGCCCCTCCGGGACATCCCCGGGTCACCTCCGGGACACCCACCTAGACTCGGGCACGTGCTCCACCATGCTCCTGGCCTCGCCCCCCTGGCCCGCTTCGGCGACCGACTCGCCACCGGCCTCCTCGATGTCACCAGCGACCCCGCCGCCCTGGAGTCCACCGGCTTCTGGGCCGTGTGCGCGGACTTCGAGGGCCGTCTGACCTGCGCACGCTTCGCGGACGTCCGGCACGCCCCGGTGCCCGCCCCGGCGCCCGGCGCCTGGCACGGCCCCGCGGTGGGGGACTGGGCCACCTCCCTGGACCGCGCCGCCTACACCGCGGCCGTCCGCCGTATCCGCGCCCACATAGCCGCCGGGGAGGTCTATCAGGCCAACCTCTGCCGCGTGCTCAGCGCGCCGATCGACCCCGGCGCCGACGTGGACGCCCTGACCGCCCTGCTGGCCCGCGGCAACCCGGCGCCGTACGCGGGAACGATCCGGCTGCCCGCGCACGGCGTGGAGCTCGCCACCGCCTCCCCGGAACTGTTCCTGCGCCGCTCCGGCCGCACCGTGGAGTCGGGCCCCATCAAGGGCACCGGCCGCACCGAGGCGGACCTGCTGGAGAAGGACCACGCCGAGAACGTGATGATCGTGGACCTGGTCCGCAACGACATCGGGCGCGTCTGCGCCACCGGCAGCGTCACCGTCCCCGACCTGTGCGTGGTGGAGAAGCACCCCGGGCTCGTCCACCTCGTCTCCACCGTCCGCGGCGAGCTGCGCGCCGACGCCGGCTGGCCCGAGCTGCTCGGCGCCGCCTTCCCGCCCGGCTCCGTCACCGGCGCCCCCAAGTCCAGCGCCCTGCGGATCATCGAGGCCCTGGAGCCGGTGCCGCGCGGCCCCTACTGCGGCGGCATCGGCTGGGTGGACGCCGACCGGGGCACCGCCGAGCTGGCCGTGGGCATCCGCACCTTCTGGATCGACCGCGCCGAGGGCGTCCTGCGTTTCGGCTCCGGCGCCGGGATCACCTGGGGGTCGGACCCGGAGGGGGAGTGGCGGGAGACCGAACTGAAGGCGTCCCGGCTGCTCGCGGTAGCGTCGGGGTCGTACGAGGCGAGTGGAGAGGTGTGCGCATGAGGATCTGGCTGGACGGCGGGCTGCGGGACGCGGATTCCGCCCGGGTCTCCGTGTTCGACCACGGGCTGACCGTCGGTGACGGCATCTTCGAGACGGTCAAGGCGGCCGAGGGGCGGACCTTCGCGCTGACCCGGCACCTCGACCGGCTGACCCGCTCGGCCCGGGGCCTCGGGCTGCCCGACCCCGACCACGACGAGATCCGCGAGGCGTGCGCCGCCGTGCTCGCGGCCAACCCGATGCCGCTCGGCCGGCTGCGGATCACCTACACCGGCGGCCACGGCCCGCTCGGCTCCGACCGCGGCGAGCACGGCCCGACCCTGGTGGTCGCCCTCGGCGAGACCGCCCGCCGCCCGGACAGCACGGCCGTGATCACCGTCCCCTGGACCCGCAACGAGCGCGGCGCGCTGACCGGCCTGAAGACCACCTCGTACGCCGAGAACGTCGTCGCCCTCGCCCGCGCCCACGAACGGGGCGCCTCCGAGGCCCTGTTCGCCAACACGGTCGACCAACTGTGCGAGGGCACCGGCTCGAACGTCTTCGTCGTCCTGAACGGCGAGATCCACACCCCGCCGGTCTCCTCCGGCTGCCTCCCCGGCATCACCCGCGCCCTCGCCGTCGAATGGACCGGCGCCAAGGAGACCGACCTCCCGCTCGACGTGCTGGACCGCGCCGACGAGATCTTCCTGACCTCCACCCTGCGCGACATCCAGGCGGTGCACCGGGTGGACGACCGCGAACTCCCGGGCGCGCCGGGCCCGGTGACCGCCAAGGCGATGCGGATCTTCGAGGAGCGGTCGGGGCAGGACCTCGACCCGCGCTGACGCGCCACCCGGCCCGTGCCGTGGGGGGAACACGTGGGTAGAACAGGTGTGATGACCACGACCCTGCGGCCGGCCGAGCCGCTTCAGCAGCATCCCGACGGCACGCGTTCGCGCCGCTATCAGGTGTGCGTGAACAGCCGTCCCGTCGGCGAGATCCGCCTCGGCACCTCGCCGACCCTCGGGGACACGGTGGGGCGCATCGACGAGCTGCGGATCGCCGAGGGGGACCGCCGCCGCGGCCGGGGGACGATCGCCGGGCTCGCCGCGGAGGAGGTGGCGCGCGGCTGGGGCTGCCGGCAGATCGAGACCGTCATCCCCGCCGCCGCGGCGGACGGCGCGCTACGGCTCTTCGACGCCCTCGGCTACACCCTGCGCAACCGGGGCATGGCGAAACGCCTCGGCGCCGCCCCGCCCGCGCTGCCGCCGGAGCTCCGCGAACGGCCCATGACCGAGGCCGAGTTCACCCGGTGGCAGGCCCGCGAGCACGAGCGCTACCTGCGCAACTGGGCCGAGCGCGGCGTGCCCGAGCCCGTCGCCCGCGCCAAGGCCCTCGACGACCAGGCCCGGCTGCTGCCGCACGGCCTCGCGACCGACGGCATGCTCCTCAGCGTCCTGGAGCGCGCGGGAACCCCGGTCGGCACCCTGTGGCTGGCCCTGCGGGAGGACCGGGCGTACGTGTACGACGTCGAGACCGCCGAGGCCGAGCGCGGCCGGGGGTACGGCAGGGCCCTGATGCTCCTCGCGGAACGCCAGGCACTGGCGTCCGGCCGACCGCTCCTCGGCCTCAACGTGTTCGCGGGCAACACCCCGGCGGAGCGGCTGTACGAGTCGCTCGGCTACGAGACGGTGACGTACTCCTTGTCGAAGCCGCTGCTGTAGACGGGGCGGCGCCGCACGGTGCCGCCCGGCCTCCCGGACCCGGGGGCCTCAGCCCTCCTGGCCTCCCGGACCCGGGGGGCCTCAGCCCTCCTGGCCTCCCGGACCCGGGGGGCCTCAGCCCTCCCGCTCGGCCAGCAGCCGGTCCGCGATCTCCTCGATCCGGGCGCGCAGCCCCTCCTGGCTCTTGCCGCCGTCCAGCCGCTCGCCGCCGATGACGTACGTCGGGGTGCCGGTCACGCCGATCGCCTTGCCCTCGGCCTGGTCGGCGTCGACGATCAGGATGTGCCGGCCGTCGATCAGCGCGGTGTCGAACTCCTCGGCGTCCAGGCCGAGTTCACGGGCCACCTCGACCAGGAGGGGTTCTCCCGCAGCACCCAGCTCGTCGACCCGCGCCAGGACGGCCTCCACGTACGGCCAGCCGTCGCCCTGGGCCAGCGCCTCCTCGACGGCCTGCGCGGCGGCGAAGGCGTGCTTGTGCCGCTCCAGCGGGAAGTGCCGCAGCCGTACGTCCAGCCGGTCGCCGTACCGGGCACGCAGCGCGCGCACGTCGTCGAGGGCGGTACGGCAGTCGGGGCACTGGAGTTCGCACCAGACGTCGAGGACGACGGCGTCGGCGCGCACGGGGGAGGAGTCGCTCATACGCCCAGTCTCCCAGGCCGGCCACGACCACCCCAATCCGGACCCGGGCGCGGGTCCGCGGCGCCCCTCAGGGGTTCGGCGCCGCCGCCCCCGCCGCGTGCCCGTCCACCGGCACCCGGGGAGGAGGCGACCCGGAGATCACCCTGATCCCTGGCCGGGACCATGGCCCCGCACGGGCCGGGCGGTGCAGGATGGAAGGGACGAAGCGCACGTCGGCCGTGCCGGGGTGCCGCTTCCGCCGTACCGCCGCCACCCGACCGAGCCCGCCTGGAGGACCGGATGATCGCCGAGACAGTCTGCTCCGCCGTGTCCGCGGCGGGCCTGGGTATCGCGGTGGTCACGGCCTACCGCAGACGCTTCCTGGCGGCGGCCCGCATCGCGGCCTACTCGCTGGTGCCGGTCGGCCTGGTGATGACCGGCGTCGTGGGCTGGCTCTCGGACACCGCCCTCAGCCCCACCGCCTGGGCCGGCTTCGGCGTGCTGGCCGCGGCCTGGCTGCTGTTCGCCGCCACCCGCGCGGTGGAGCGCCGCAGGACCGGCGCGGGCGCGGAACGCGACCTGTCGGCCGGCAGCGGGTCGACACGCCCGGGCACCACGGCACCCGCCTCCTCCACCCCGGCCCTGCGCCAGGGCCAGGGCAAGGGTGAGCGCCCGGCGTCCGGCGACGACTTCAGCGACATCGAGGCGATCCTCAAGAAGCACGGCATATGACAGTCACATGACTCGCCGGATCGTCACAGTGAGTCCGCGGACGTCCGGAATCGTTCACCAGCCGAAGCGAGCCGGAAGCAAGATCATGGGATTCGGCGAACTCCCGCAAGATCGTGCGTCTTGATCGCTTACGGGGTTCCGGGTAGGCCATCATCGGCCGCGAGATGCTGGATACGACACAGAGCGAGGCCGCGCCGCCGAAGGACGAGCCGCGCGGGTGCCTCTTCGCCCTTTCCCAGCCACCGCTGATGATCTTCCTTGCGGTGATCGGGTGTCTGATCCTCATGGCTGCGCTGCACGATCTGCTGTTGCTGTGAGCCGTACACGTCCGTCCCGGCGCCACCCGCCGGGACCGACGTCGCCCGCGGACCGCGACCGCCGTCGACCGGGCACCGGCCAGGGCCGGATTCACCCGCTCGGAGCAGGGCGGGTCAGCCGGTCGCTTCCTTCCGGCGCGCCCGGTAGGCGGCCACATGCAGACGGTTGCCGCAGGTGCGGCTGTCGCAGTAGCGGCGGGAGCGATTGCGGGAGAGGTCCACGAAGGCACGGCGGCAGTCCGGGGCCTCGCAGCGGCGCAGCCGCTCCTCCTCACCGGCGACGACGAAGAAGGCCAGGGCCATGCCGCAGTCCGCGGCGAGGTGGTCGGCCACGGAGGAACCCGGGGCGTAGTAGTGGACATGCCAGTCATAGCCGTCGTGGTCGGTCAGCCGCGGGGTGGTGCTCGCCGCCGCGACCAGCTCGTTGATCAGCCCGGCGGCGCTTCTGGCGTCCGGGGCCGCGAAGATCGCCGCGAACCGCGCCCGGACCGCCAGCACGGCCGAGAGGTCGGCGGAGGACACCACGCCGACCTCGCTGACCTGGTGGGTCCGTACGAATTCCGCGAGGGCCGGGACATCGGGCAGCCCCTCCGGCGCCGTCTCGTCCTCCGGCGCGGTGTTCACCAGGTCCACCACGGTGTCGAGGGCGCACCGGGTGTCATGGGTGATCAGCACGTTTCGCTCCCTGGCCTGGGGGTCGGGCAGGCGCCCGCCGATGCTGGCCGATGGTAGCGACAACGCGCCCGCCGCACGGGCCCTGCCCGGCCCCAGCTGCCGGTGGAACGCCGCCGGGGGCCCAGGAGTTCCCGGAAGCCGCCGTACGCCCGTCACGGGCCGCCACGGCGGCACGCGGACGCGCGCGGACGGACCGACGCCGCTCCGTGAGCGCTCACGGTGACGGCGCCGGCCCGTGCCGTATGCGGTTCTGGCCCGAGCCGTCTCCCCGAGTGGACGGCGCCGGGCTGCTCAGCGGGGCGGGCTAGCTTTCCGCCAGGATGTGGGAGAGCTCCTGGTCCAGATCGAAGTGCCGGTGCTCCGTGCCGGGCGGCACGGCGGCGTCGGTTCGCTTCAGGAAGGACTCGAGGGCCCGTGCGGGCGCCTCGAGCAGGGCCTCCCCCTCAGGGGAGCTGAGGGCGATGCAGACAACGCCCTGACCATGGCTGCGGGACGGCCAGACGCGGACGTCTCCGGTTCCGGTGGGCCGATGCAGCCCCTCGGCGAGGAGGTCGCGGGCGAACACCCACTCGACGGTCTCCTCGGCTCCGGTGTGGAAGGTGGCGTGCACGGCGTAGGGGTCGGCCGTGTCGTACCGCAGGCCTGCGGGGACAGGCAGGGAGGACTCGCTCGACACAACGAGGCGCAGGTGCAGCTCGCAGCTGACCGTGGTGTTCATAAGCGCCAGGGCCTTTCGCTCAGTGTGCGCTCGGGGATTCGCACGTCGGCGAAATCGACATGCCACCTACGGTGCCGTTGTAAACCCCTCTGAGGGTTTTGCGTGCGTTTACGACACTCTTCCGGCCGAGAACTCGTACCGGATCTACGACCATTCCGGTGATGTGAATCACTCGGGTAGCGTTGTCGGTATGAATACGGGGAGTGACCAACCTGGGCTCGGGTCCCGCGCGCCGGAATTCATCAAGGCGCGCAGACTGCTGCACCGCGGCTGGCAGGCCGGCGTCTTCGTGATCGGCCTCGCGGTCGTGATCGCCGGCGTCGCCATGCTCGCGCTGCCCGGACCCGGCTGGGTGGTGATCTTCGCCGGCATGGCGATCTGGGCGACCGAGTTCGTCTGGGCCCAGATCGTGCTCCGCTGGACCAAACGCAAGGTCACCGAGGCGGCACAGCGTGCCCTGGAGCCCGAGGTGCGCCGCCGCAACATCGCGCTGACCGTGACCGGGGCGGTGATCATCGCGGTGCTGGGCTCGATCTATCTGTGGCGCTTCGGCCTCGTGCCGCCCTGGAACATCAAGGGCAGGTGAGCCGCCCGCACCGCCCCGCGCGCACCCCGGCCGGACCGCTGGTCGAAGGCACCGCCTGACATGGGGTAATCTTCTTCCTGTGCCCGGGCGATTAGCTCAGTGGGAGAGCGCTTCGTTCACACCGAAGAGGTCACTGGTTCGAACCCAGTATCGCCCACCCCGGACCGACGGCCCATCCGCGAAAGAAGCGGATGGGCCGTCGTCGTATTCGTAAGCCGTGACGAACCGTCACCCGGCGGGAGAAGTTCCGGTCACCCACAACTGGCCGAAACCGTCCGGGATTTCCGGAAAGCCGCGGACTTTCCCGCGCGCCACGCCTGGAGCGGGGAATTCCGCGTTGTGCCAACACCGGTGAACGGTAAGCAATCTGAGCCCTTCTCAGCGTCCGGCGCGGGTCGGCCGCCCGGGTGCGGGCAGACTCCCCGCATGGACTGGAACCACTACCGCTTCCACAGCCCATGGCACCTGCCCGTGCCACCGTCCGCCGTCTTCGCCGCCCTGGAGCAACCCGAGGACTACCCCCGCTGGTGGCCCCAGGTGCGCTCGGTGACCCGGCTCGACGACGCCACCGGCATCTTCACCATCCGCTCGGCACTGCCGTACGCCATGACCTTCACCGCGCACGAGCGGCGCCGCGATCCGGCCGCCGGGATCCTGGAGATCGCCATGAGCGGTGACATCGAGGGCTGGGCGCGCTGGACGGTCACCGCCGCGGGCTCCGGGACGCTCGCCGTCTACGAGCAGGAGGTCGACGTCCGCAAACCCCTGCTCCGGCGTCTGGCCGTGCCCGGCCGCGCGGTCTTCCGCGCCAACCACCGCCTGATGATGCGCGCCGGACGGCGCGGACTGCTGCGCCGGCTGCGAGCGGTTTGAAGGATCGGCGTCGGGACCTGTATTGTTCAGTGCGTTCCCGGGCGATTAGCTCAGTGGGAGAGCGCTTCGTTCACACCGAAGAGGTCACTGGTTCGAACCCAGTATCGCCCACCGGGAAAGAGCCGGTCCGCACAGCGGACCGGCTCTTTTTGTTGCCGGGGCGGCTCCTGGTGACGGGCGCGCGGCCCCGGGCAACTGGGCGGCCGCGCACCGGTGATGCGGTGGCGAATCCCCTTCGACCGCGGGCCGGGGGGCGGCAGGATGCCCGAGTGACTCATCCACTCCGGCTCCGTGCCTTCCGGCTGCTCTTCGTCAGCCGCACCATGTCCACGCTCAGCGACGCGCTGGTGCCCACCGCCCTGAGCCTCGCCGTGATCGAGGTGACCGGCTCGGCGACCGATCTGGCCGTGGTGCTCGGCTGCGCCCTGGGCGCCCGGCTGCTCATGCTGCCCGTGGCCGGCGTCATGGCCGACCGCTACAACACCCGCTGGGTGGCCTTCGGCGCCGACCTCACCCGGGTCGTCACCCAGGCCCTCGTCGCCGTCCAACTGATCGGCGGCCACCCCTCGATCCCGCTGATCGCCGCCGCCCAGGCCGTGGCGGGGGTGGCCTCGGCCGTCAGCCTGCCCAACCTCGCACCGCTCGTCACCCGGGCCGTGCCCGGCCCCGGACCGCGGCGGCAGAAGGCCAACTCGCTGATGGGCGTGGCCAAGAGCATCTCCCAGCTGGCAGGACCCGCCCTGGCCGGGGCGCTGATCTGGGCGGTCGGCATCGGCTGGGTCTTCGTCCTCGACTCCGCCGCCTTCGCCGTCAGCGCCGCCATGATGCTCCTCGTCCGCCTGAGCGGGGACGGACCGGCGCCGGGCGCCCGCCGCGCGATCCTCGTCGGCCTGGTCGAGGGCTGGGCCGAGGTGCGCGCCCGCGACTGGTACTGGATCAGCCTGATCGCGCACGCCACCTGGAACTTCGCCGCCAACATCCTGCTCACCCTCGGCCCGCTCGTCGCGGTCACCCGGCTCGGCGGACAGGGCACCTGGATCGCCGTGACACAGGCCGGCGGCATCGGCCTGCTGGCCGGTTCGCTGCTGGCCGGACGCGCCCGCCCCCGGCGCCCGATCCTCGCCGGCAACCTGGTCCTGGCGAGCTACGCCGTGCCCCTGGCCTGCTTCGCGACCGGGGCCCCGGTGCCCGTGCTCGTGGCCGGGTACGGCATCGCCATGGCCGGCCTCGGCTTCCTGAACCCCACCTGGCAGACCGCGGTGCAGACGGCCATCCCGCAGCACGTGCTCGCCCGGGTCAGCTCCTACGACTGGCTGGTCTCGCTCGCCGCGCAGCCCCTCGGCGTCATCCTCGCCCCGATCGCCCTGCACGCCTGGGGCCCCCGACTGCCCTTCGCGCTCACGGCCGTCCTGGTCGCCGCCGTCTGCGTCGGCACCGCGCTGGCGCCCGGCGTGCGCGACCTGCGCCTCGAACAGCCCGGCGACACCCCGGGCGACGGCGCCCGCTCCCTCGGCGAGGCGGCGCCGGACCAGGCGACGCGCACGACCTGACCCCTCGTCCGGGGGCCTCGCGCACGGGACGCGACGGGACGCGACACGGCCCCCGCGGTGATCACTCCACGCACACCCGTGCCGACGCGACGCCCGCACCCACTCGTCGACGCATCGCGGGCCCTACGCCGCCGCCGGCATCTCCGGCCGCAGCGGCCACTCCGTGTGAACCGTCTCGTCCGAGCCGTTGCGGGCGAACCAGGACTGCAGGCCCCGGGCCTGGGCGGCATGCCAGTTGGCCTGGAGGGTGTGCAGCTCGGCGGGGGAGAGCCGCTCGAGGCGGGTGGCGAAGCGGCGCCCCAGCGCGCGCACCACCTCCAGCGCGGCCAGCGCGTCCGCCGCCGCGTCGTGCGCCCCCTCCAGCTCCACGCCGTAATGCGCGCACAGGTCCGTCAGCGTGCGGCGCCCCTTGCGATAGCGGTCCAGATGCTTGTCCAGCACCCGCGGATCCAGCACCCGCAGCGGCACCGAGGGGAACCACCGCTCCAGCGACGACGCCCGGTGCCGCCGCAACTCCCGGTCCAGCAGCGTCAGATCGAACGGCGCGTTCATCACCACCAGCGGGCGCCCGCGCGCCGCGTGCTCCGCCAGCTGCTCGGCTATCTCGAACACCACCGGCGCCGGCCAGCGCCCGTTGCGCTGCAGGTGCTCCTCCGTCAGCCCGTGCACCGCCGTCGCCCCCGCCGGCACCGGAACCCCCGGGTCCACCAGCCAGCGCGAGACGCGGGGCAGGGACTCCGGCGCGTCCTGGACGACGACGGCGGCCGACACGATCCGGTCGGTCTCGACGTCCACACCCGTGGTCTCCGTGTCGAAGGCGGCCAACGGCCCCTCGTACCAGTACGTCATCCCAACCCAACTCCTCGTTCACCCACGGCAGATGACGTCCCGTCTTCTGCCCGTTTGGTGATACCCGGGCCGTTTGCGCCGTACGCCGGAAGGAGACAACAGGAGTACGGGTCTTTGCAGTTCAGCAGCCCGTAGCGGGGAAACTCTTGGCTCGGAAGGCTGTTGGTCATGGCCACTCTGCAGCCCGAGCGCGGTGGGCTGCTGCCCGAGCGCACGGGCACCGTCCGCGGCTCGCTCGCCACCACCGCCTGCATGGAGACACTCCAGGTCGGCTATCTGCACGCGGTCGCCGCCGCGGCCGGCTGCTCGCTGTCCCAGCCCTTCCCGGACAACGGCATCGACTGGCACGTCAGCCACAGCGCGCCCGGCCACACCGTCGACGACGAGGTCACCATCAAGGTCCAGCTCAAGGCCACGTACCAGATACCGCCCCACCCCCCGGGCCGCACCTTCTCCTTCACCCTCGACAACGACCATCTGCGCAAGCTCGCCCGCACACCCGTCTCGGTGCACAAGATCCTCGTCGTGATGCTGGTACCGCGCGCCCAGGACGACTGGCTGCGCGCCGGCCACGACCGGCTCGACCTGAGGCACTGCTGCTACTGGGTCAACCTGGCCGGCCATCCCCTCACCGGCCGGACCCGGACCACCGTGCGGATACCGACCACACGCATCTTCGACGACCGGGCGCTGTGCGAGATCATGACCCGCGTCGGGACGGGAGGCAGACCATGAGGATCCGTCCCCACGAGGAACCGGAGCCGCCGCGGCCGGGCGCCCTCCCCTGGCACCGCCCGCCGAACCCCGCCGACGTCGACCCCGCCGTCCTCGCCGCGCTGCTGCGCCGACACGGCTGGCAGCGGCGCGGCGGGGCCGCCGGACGCTACGGCCGCTGGACCCCGCCGGGACCGGGCGGCACCGGGACCAGCCTGCTGGTGCCCGAGGACCGCGCCTACCCCGACAGCGACGACCTGCTCGCCGAAGCCCTGGACGCCCTCGCCCGCAGCGACACCCCCGCCGCCCGCGAGGTGCTGATCTGCCTCGCCGTACCCAGCGACGAGATCCGCTGGTGGCGCGACACCCCGAGCGGCCCGGCCGGGGCCGCCTCCTGGGGGCATGAGGAGCAACTGCGCGACGCCGGGCGCCAGTTGCTGCTCGCCGCCGCGCTCGCCACCCGCGCCCGGGCCGGTTACCACGGCGCCCGCCACCGCCGCGCCGCCACCGCCCTCCTCGACGACGTCCTCGTCGGCCCCGCCGCCGAGGACGGCCGGCTGACCGCCTTCGCGCCCGTGGCCGTCGCCCGCCCCCTCGCCGTCCGCCTCCACCAGGCCCTGTACGCCGCCCGCGAGGCCATCGACTACCGGCGCGCCACCGGCGGCATGGACGCCTTCGACGGCGCCGTCGAGGCCGGCGTCAGCCGCGAGCTGACCGAGGCGATCGGCGCGCTGGTGCGGGGCACCGAGGGCGCCGGGGTCGCCGTCGCCTGGGCACCCGCCGCCGGTGTCCCCGAGGGCTGCGCCCCGGGCGCCGAACCCGTCGAGTTCTCGCCCGGCGACCTGCCCGTGCTGCGCGAGGCCGCGGCCCGCTATCTGCACGAGGAACCCTCCGAGGCCGTGCGGATCACCGGTGCGGTGGTGCGCCTGCGCCGCTCGGGCCCGCGCGGCGAGGGCACCGTACGGCTGCGCGTCCTCGCGGGCGCCGAGGTGCCGCACGTCCGCGTCACCCTGGACGAGGAGGACTACCGCATCGCGGGCCACGCCCATCTCGTCGGCCTCCCGGTGCGGGTGCACGGCCGGCTGGAGCGGCGCGGCGGCTTCCGCAGGCTCACCGGCGCCTCCGGGGTCGTACCCGTGCAGGTGGACGAGGCGGAGCGGGACCGGCTGCTGAAATCCCTCCAGGAGAACCTGGACTTCTTCGAGGAGGCGTGCGGGGAGGCGTGAGGGGCCGGGGACCGACCGTAACCGTTTCGCGGTCGGTGCCCTCGGGTCGGTACGATCGCCTGTGCGCGCGCTCCTGGTATGGCGCCGCACCCACCTTCAGTCAGGAGAGACCGGTGTCAGACGTCCGTGTGATCATCCAACGCGATTCCGAGCGGGAAGAACGCGTGGTGACGACGGGCACTACGGCCGCCGACCTCTTCGCGGGCGAGCGCTCGATCATCGCCGCGCGCGTGGCCGGCGAGCTGAAGGACCTCGCGTACGAACTGTCCGACGGCGACGAGGTCGAGGCCGTCGAGATCGCCTCCGAGGACGGCCTGAACATCCTGCGCCACTCCACCGCGCATGTCATGGCGCAGGCCGTGCAGGAGCTGTTCCCCGAGGCCAAGCTGGGCATCGGCCCGCCGGTCAAGGACGGTTTCTACTACGACTTCGACGTCGAGAAGCCGTTCACGCCCGAGGATCTCAAGGCCATCGAGAAGAAGATGCAGGAGATCCAGAAGCGCGGGCAGAAGTTCGCCCGCCGCGTCGTCACCGACGAGGCCGCCCGCGAGGAGCTGGCCGACGAGCCGTACAAGCTGGAGCTGATCGGCCTCAAGGGTTCCGCCTCGCACGACGACGGCGCGGACGTCGAGGTCGGCGCCGGCGAGCTGACGATCTACGACAACCTGGACGCCAAGACCGGCGAGCTGTGCTGGAAGGACCTCTGCCGCGGTCCCCACCTGCCCTCCACCCGCCTCATCCCGGCGTTCAAGCTGATGCGCAACGCGTCGGCGTACTGGCGCGGCAGTGAGAAGAACAAGCAGCTCCAGCGCATCTACGGCACCGCCTGGCCGTCCAAGGACGAGCTGAAGGCGTACCTGGAGTTCCTCGCCGAGGCCGAGAAGCGCGACCACCGCAAGCTCGGCGCCGAGCTGGACCTCTTCTCCATCCCGGAGCAGATCGGCTCCGGCCTCGCCGTCTTCCACCCCAAGGGCGGCATCATCCGCCGCACCATGGAGGACTACTCGCGGCGCCGCCACGAGGAGGAGGGCTACGAGTTCGTCTACACCCCGCACGCGACGAAGGGGAAGCTCTTCGAGACCTCGGGCCACCTGGACTGGTACGCCGACGGCATGTACCCGCCCATGCAGCTCGACGAGGGCGTGGACTACTACCTCAAGCCCATGAACTGCCCGATGCACAACCTGATCTTCGACGCGCGCGGCCGCTCCTACCGCGAACTGCCGCTGCGCCTCTTCGAGTTCGGGACCGTGTACCGGTACGAGAAGTCGGGCGTCGTGCACGGCCTCACCCGTGCCCGCGGCTTCACGCAGGACGACGCGCACATCTACTGCACCCGTGAGCAGATGTCCGAGGAGCTGGACAAGACGCTCACCTTCGTCCTCGGCCTGCTGCGGGACTACGGTCTGACCGACTTCTACCTGGAGCTGTCCACCAAAGATCCGGAGAAGTTCGTCGGCTCCGACGAGGTCTGGGAGGAGGCGACCGAGACCCTGCGCCAGGTCGCCGAGAAGCAGGGCCTGCCCCTGGTCCCGGACCCGGGCGGCGCCGCGTTCTACGGCCCGAAGATCTCCGTCCAGGCCAAGGACGCCATCGGCCGCACCTGGCAGATGTCGACGATCCAGCTCGACTTCAACCTGCCCGAGCGGTTCAACCTGGAGTTCACCGGCTCCGACGGCACCAAGCAGCGCCCGGTCATGATCCACCGCGCGCTGTTCGGCTCCATCGAGCGGTTCTTCGCGGTGCTCCTGGAGCACTACGCGGGCGCGTTCCCGGCGTGGCTGGCGCCGGTGCAGGCGCTCGGCATCCCGATCGGCGACGGTCATGTCGAGTACCTGGAGAAGTTCGCCGCGCAGGCCCGCAAGCAGGGCCTGCGCGTCGAGGTGGACTCCTCCTCCGACCGTATGCAGAAGAAGATCCGCAACGCGCAGAAGCAGAAGGTGCCCTTCATGGTCATCGCGGGCGACGAGGACATGTCGAACGGCTCGGTGTCCTTCCGCTACCGCGACGGCTCCCAGGAGAACGGCATCCCGGTCGACGAGGCCATCGCCAAGATCGCCGAGATCGTGGCGGAGCGGGCCCAGGTCTGACCCTGGCCGAGAAGGGCCCCCGGCGGACCGCGGTCCCCGGGGGCCCTGGCCTGTACGGGGGCCTTACGCCATATGCTGCGTAGCATGACGAGTGAGCCGGAGCAGCAGATCGGCGTGGGGACGCAGGACGCGTTCCAGCGCCTGTGGACGCCTCATCGGATGGCCTACATCCAGGGCGAGAACAAGCCGAGCGGCCCGGAGGCCGGAGACGGCTGCCCCTTCTGCTCGATCCCGGCCAAATCCGACGAGGACGGGCTGATCATCCGCCGCGGCGAACATGTCTACACCGTCCTCAACCTGTATCCGTACAACGGCGGTCATCTGATGACCGTGCCCTACCGGCATGTGGCCGACTACACGGAGCTCACCGGGCCGGAGACCGCCGAGCTGGCGGAGCTGACCAAGCAGGCGATGACCGCCCTGCGCACCGCGTCCGGGGCGCACGGCTTCAACATCGGCATGAACCAGGGCGCGGTGGCGGGCGCCGGCATCGCCGCCCATCTGCACCAGCACGTGGTGCCCCGCTGGGGCGGCGACACCAACTTCATGCCGGTCGTCGGGCACACCAAGGTCCTCCCGCAGCTCCTCGCCGACACTCGCGAGATGCTGGCGGACGCCTGGCCCGCTTAGGCCGCCTCGCCTCGCGAAACGCGGAGGGCGCCCCCTTTTTCCGAGGGGGCGCCCTCCGCGTGTGCCGGACGCGCTACGCGTCGTACAGATCCGCCTTCCGCGGCGACGGGTCCTGGATCATCCCGCTGAGCACCGAGGAGCGGCTGCCGAACTTCTCCGTGTCGACGCCGTGGTCCTTGAGGACCTTGATCGCGGCCGAGTGCACGACCCGCAGCACCGGGGTGGCCGCGCGCAGCGCGTCGTCGGCCATGAAGCGGTGCTTCCACGGCTGGTCGGCCCAGGCGTGCCGCAGACCGAACGGCTCGGGCAGGCCCAGCGAGCCGCCGAGCCAGTTGAGCAGCGGCGGGTACCAGGCCAGCGGGGCGCGCACGGCGAGCCGTACGACCTCGTCCGTGGTCATCAGCGGCAGGTTGATCTTGCGGGTCTCCCAGAACTTGAAGGTCTTGGTGACCTCCTTGGTCCGGCCCTCCGGCTTGCCCCAGAACAGGCCGTTGACCGGGCCGAGCGCATGGCCGGTGACCTCGATGCGCAGCGTCTCGTGCAGCACGGTGACGGTGATCATCATGGTGATCACCAGCTGGCCGTCCCACAGCGTCCACTGCACGCCCAGGTAGTGCCGGTCGCCCTTGCCGAACTGCTGCTTGTTGCAGATGTCCTGTATGGCGTGCGGCTTGACCTGGAAGGCCTCCACGTCGGCGCCCTCGGGCCGGGACACCGCGCCCGCGCCCTCCGGGATCGGGGTGACGATCCAGTGCTTGACCGACGGTTTGGGGAAGCCCCCGGTGTTCAGCGGGCCGCGCTCCAGCAGGGACAGCTGGTCATGGATCGCGCGGATGACGTCCCAGCTGCGGAACGGGTGGATCTCCCGGCCGGGATCGTCGGACACCAGCTCCTCGGCGAGCTGCCACGAGCCCCAGCGGGTGCCCATGCCGAGTATGCCCTTGGGGCCCGCGTAGAAGACCGAGTTGGACTGCTGTTCGGCGGTGAGCCGGGCCAGGGCCTCGCGCAGCGCGTCGGCCGCGGTCTGGTCCGGGCCGCGCGGCACCGCCTCGGGCACCTTGATGCCGACGCTGCTGCCCGAGAGCAGGCCGTCCCAGCGGGAGCGCAGGTCCTGGGCGGTGCGCTCGCAGATCCGCTTGGCCAGGTACCAGCCGACGACGGGCAGCACCACGGCCGCCCGTGCGTACCATCCCCAGAAGCCGCCGAACGGCATCTTCCACAGGAACAGCGCGGCCAGCAGGCCCACGCCGAGGAGCAGCGTGGTGGCCAGGGTGCCGGCCCGTTTGTCGTCCCGCTTGGCGACGAAGGCGCGCAGCTGGAAGACGAGCAGCCAGGCGATCAGCCCCGGCAGGAAGAGCACGCCGCACAGGACCGTCACGAGCGTCAGCCGGTTGTCGCGCTCCCGGCGGATGTTGTTGGCCGCCAGGCAGTGCTCGACCACGAACTGGGGTTCGGAGCCGAAGGACTGGATGAGCGGCTTGCGGCCGGCGCCGAGCATGCGGTCCACGACGGCGCGCGAGAACGCCTCGCCGAGGTTGGGCCTGAACAGGGCGAGCCTGCCGCCCTTGACGGTGGACTGATGCCACTCGTTGTCCGCGTCCTTGATCTTGTCGACCGGGCCGTCCCGGTAGGCCGCGGAGGCCAGGGCGGCCGTCGCCGCCTGCTGGCCGTCGCCGGAGACGGGCACCTGGGGCCCGTCCCACTCCGTTCCAAACGACATTCCCGCCCCCATCGCCGCCGGTGTCGCTCCTGCGGCCTTCCCGACTTCCCTGCCCCGCACACCTGTTGAGCCCGTCGTCGTACCGGAACCGGACGGCCGGCGCGGGACGTGCCCAGGTGATCAGCGTATCGGCCGGCACCGACAGGCGGAGGGCGGACGGCCGAAGCCGTCCGCCCCGGTGTCCGGGAACTACCCGTCGTCCCCGCCCTGTTCGCGGATGCGTTCGGCGATCTGCGCCGGCATCGGCTCGTGCCGCGCGTACGCCCGGTCGAAGCGGGCCGTGCCGTGGGAGAGCGAGCGCAGGTCGACGGCGTAGCGGCCGATCTCGAACTCGGGGACCTCGGCCCGGATCAAGGTGCGTCCGGAGCCCACCTGTTCGGTGCCGAGCAGCCGGCCGCGGCGGCCCGACAGGTCGCTCATCACGGCGCCCACGTAGTCGTCGGGGACCAGGACGCCCACCTCGGCGACCGGCTCCAGCAGATGGATCCGCGCGTCGGCGGCGGCCTCGCGCAGGGCGAGGGCGCCCGCGGTCTGGAAGGCGGCGTCGGAGGAGTCCACCGAGTGCGCCTTGCCGTCGAGCAGGGTGACCCGTACGTCCACGAGCGGATGTCCGGCGGCGACGCCCTTGGCGGCCTGGGCGCGGATCCCCTTCTCCACGGACGGGATGAACTGGCGCGGCACCGCCCCGCCGACCACCTTGTCCACGAACTCGATGCCCGAGCCGCCGGGCAGCGGTTCGACCTCGATCTCGCAGATGGCGTACTGGCCGTGTCCACCGGACTGCTTGACGTGCCGGCCGCGCCCGGCCGCCCGGTTCGCGAACGTCTCCCGGAGGGAGACCTTGTGCGGTACGACGTCCACCTGGACGCCGTAGCGGCTGCGCAGCCGCTCCAGCGCGACGTCCGCGTGCGCCTCGCCCAGGCACCACAGCACCACCTGGTGGGTGTCCTGGTTCTGCTCCAGGCGCATCGTCGGGTCCTCGGCGACCAGCCGGGACAGTCCTTGGGAGAGTTTGTCCTCGTCGGCCTTGCTGTGCGCCTGGATGGCGACCGGGAGCAGCGGGTCCGGCATCTGCCAGGGCTCCATCAGCAGCGGGTCGTCCTTGGCGGAGAGCGTGTCCCCGGTCTCGGCGCGGGACAGCTTGGCCACGCTCACCAGGTCGCCGGCGACGGCCTGGGTGAGGGGCCGCTGCTGTTTGCCGAAGGGCATGGACAGAGCGCCGATCTTCTCGTCGACGTCATGGTCCTCGTGGCCCCGGTCGGTCAGGCCGTGCCCGGAGACGTGCACCGTCTGGTCGGGGCGCAGCGTGCCGGAGAAGACGCGGACCAGGGAGACGCGGCCGACGTAGGGGTCGGAGGCGGTCTTGACGACCTCGGCGGCCAGCGGTCCTTCGGTGTCGCAGGGTTTGAGCTCGCGGGCTCTGCCGTCGAGGGTGGTCACGCCGGGCACCGGGTGTTCGAACGGGGTGGGGAAGCCGCCCGTGATCAGGTCGAGCAGTTCCACGGTGCCCAGGCCCTGGCGGGCGCCGTCGGCGGCGGGGGCGGCCGCGAGCACCGGGAAGAAGGTGCCGCGGGCCACGGCCCGCTCCAGGTCCTGGACCAGGGTCTTGATCTCGATCTGCTCGCCGCCGAGGTAGCGGTCCATGAGGGTCTCGTCCTCGCTCTCGGCGATGATGCCCTCGATGAGCCGGTTACGGGCCTCGTCCAGGTCCGGCAGCTGGTCCGCGCCGGGTTCGGACTCCTTGCGCTCGCCGGTCGAGTAGTCGAACAGCTTGCGGCTGAGCAGCCCGACCAGGCCGGTGACGGGCGCGTGTCCGTCGGGTCCCTCGGCGCCGCGCAGCGGCAGGTAGAGGGGCAGGACGGCGTCCGGGTCGTCGTCGCCGAAGGCCTCGGCGCAGACCCGGGTGGTCTCCTCGAAGTCGGCGCGGGCCGCCTCCAGGTGGGTGATCACGATCGCCCGGGGCATCCCGACGGCCGCGCACTCCTCCCAGACCATGCGGGTGGAGCCGTCCACGCCGTCCGAGGCCGAGACGACGAAGAGGGCCGCGTCCGCGGCGCGCAGACCGGCCCGCAGTTCTCCGACGAAGTCGGCGTATCCGGGGGTGTCCAGGACGTTGATCTTGATGCCGTCCCAGGCGAGTGGCACCAGGGACAGCTGGACGGAGCGCTGCTGGCGGTGCTCGATCTCGTCGTAGTCGGAGACGGAGCCGCCGTCCTCCACGCGGCCCGCCCGGTTCACCGCCCCGGCGGTCAGCGCGAGGGCCTCCACCAGGGTCGTCTTGCCCGCTCCGGAGTGGCCGACCAGCACCACATTCCGTATGGACGCGGGCTGGTCGGCCGTCAGAGCCCTGCCGGCGGCCCCGGGGTGTGTCTGGGTCTTGTCGCCCATGATCCTGCCTCCCGTGCACGGTGAGGTCATCGGGGCGCGGACACGCGAACCGCGTGCTGCGGCGGCTTCGGCGACGCCCGCGGTTATTCGAGCTTTCCACTCCCGTCACGTCGCGTCCATACGACGGACCTCACGACGCATCCGATCCCGCCGCGGGCGCCCCGCGCGGGGCCGTACGGTTCCCCGCGGGGGGCCTCGGCGGGGTCTCGGCGGGTCTCGGTGGGTCTCGGTGGGGTCTCGTACGCAGCGCTCCCGGGCGGCTTCGCGCGAGCCCGGCGCACCACCTCGGCGCACGGGCCGCGGGTGCCCGCCCGCCACGCGTACGCGCGCGTGGCTACGATGGGCCAGCCGGCGGCCATCAGGGCCGCGGCGACACCAACCGTCGGGAAGGCCATGCTGAACAAGTACGCGCGTGCATTCTTCACGCGTGTCCTCACACCGTTCGCCGCGTTTCTCATCCGGCGGGGGGTGAGCCCCGACACGGTCACGCTGCTGGGCACGGCGGGCGTGGTGGCGGGCGCGCTGGTCTTCTACCCCCGGGGCGAGTTCTTCTGGGGCACGGTCGTGATCACCCTGTTCGTCTTCTCCGACCTGGTCGACGGCAACATGGCCCGCCAGCTGGGCCGCTCCAGCCGCTGGGGCGCCTTCCTGGACTCCACCCTGGACCGGGTCGCCGACGGCGCGATCTTCGGCGGCTTCGCGCTCTGGTACGCGGGGCAGGGCGACGACAACATGATGTGCGCGGTCTCGATCTTCTGCCTGGCCAGCGGCCAGGTGGTGTCGTACACCAAGGCGCGCGGCGAGTCGATCGGGCTGCCGGTCGCCGTCAACGGCCTGGTCGAACGGGCCGAGCGGCTGGTGATCTCGCTGGTCGCGGCCGGTTTCGCGGGTCTGCACACGTTCGGTGTGCCGGGCATCCAGTGGCTGCTGCCGATCGCCCTGTGGATCGTGGCCGCGGGCAGCCTCGTCACGCTGATCCAGCGGGTCGTCACCGTGCGCCGCGAGTCGGCGGAGGCCGAGGCGGCCGCGCGGGATGCGAGCGAGGCGGCGCGGTGAGCGTCGCCGACCGGCTCAGCGACGCGCTGTACGGCGCGGGCTGGAGCACCGTCAAGAAGCTCCCGGAGCCCGCCGCCGCCCGCCTGGGACGGACCGTCGCGGACCTCGCCTGGAAGAAGCGCGGCAAGGGCGTGCTGCGCCTGGAGGCGAACTACGCGCGTGTCGTGCCCGGCGCGAGCCCCGAGCGCCTCGCGGAACTCTCCCGCAAGGGGATGCGCTCCTACCTGCGCTACTGGATGGAGTCCTTCCGGCTGCCCGCCTGGAGCCCCGAGCGGATCAGGACGGGCTTCGACCCCAAGGACATCCACCACCTGACCGAGGGCCTGGACGCGGGCAAGGGTGTGATCCTCGCCCTGCCGCACCTGGCCAACTGGGACCTGGCCGGCGCCTGGGTCACCACCGAGCTGCGCACCCCGTTCACCACGGTCGCCGAACGCCTCAAGCCCGAGACGCTCTACGACCGCTTCGTCGCCTACCGCGAGGGCCTCGGCATGGAGGTGCTGCCGCACAGCGGCGGCTCCGCCTTCGGCACCCTGGCCCGCAGGCTGCGCGACGGCGGCCTGGTCTGCCTGGTCGCCGACCGCGATCTGTCCGCCTCCGGCGTCGAGGTCGACTTCTTCGGCGAGAAGGCCCGGATGCCCGCGGGCCCCGCCCTGCTCGCCCAGCACACCGGCGCCCTGCTGCTGCCGGTCACCCTCTGGTACGACGACTCGCCCGTCATGCGGGGCCAGGTCCACCCCCCGATCGAGGTGCCCGAGTCAGGCACCCGGGCCGAGAAGTCGTCTGCCATGACACAGGCCCTGGCCGACGCCTTCGCCACCGGGATCGCCGAGCACCCGGAGGACTGGCACATGCTCCAGCGGCTGTGGCTCGCCGACCTCGACCCCGCGAAGGGACCCTCGTGAGAATCGGGATCGTCTGCCCGTACTCCTGGGACGTGCCCGGTGGCGTCCAGTTCCACATCCGTGACCTCGCCGAATACTTCATCCGCCTCGGTCACGAGGTCTCGGTGCTGGCCCCGGCCGACGACGACACCCCGCTGCCGCCGTACGTGGTCTCGGCGGGCCGCGCGGTCCCGGTGCCGTACAACGGCTCGGTGGCCCGGCTGAACTTCGGCTTCCTGTCGGCCGCGCGGGTACGGCGCTGGCTGCACGACGGCGCCTTCGACGTGGTGCACATCCACGAGCCGACCTCGCCCTCGCTGGGCCTGCTCACCTGCTGGGCCGCGCAGGGCCCCATCGTGGCCACCTTCCACACCTCCAACCCGCGCTCGCGGGCGATGATCGCCGCGTACTCGATCCTCCAGGCCGCCCTGGAGAAGATCAGCGCCCGGATCGCGGTCAGCGAGTACGCCCGGCGCACCCTGGTCGAGCATCTGGGCGGGGACGCGGTGGTCATCCCGAACGGCGTCGACGTCGACTTCTTCGCCGAGGCCGAGCCCAGACCCGAGTGGCAGGGGGAGACGATCGGCTTCATCGGCCGTATCGACGAGCCCCGCAAGGGCCTGCCCGTGCTGATGAAGGCCCTGCCGAAGATCATGGCCGCCCGGCCCGGCGCCCGGCTGCTGGTCGCGGGCCGCGGCGACGAGGAGGCGGCCGTCGAGAGCCTGCCCGCGGAGCTGCGTTCCCGGGTGGAGTTCCTCGGCATGATCAGCGACGAGGACAAAGCGCGCCTGCTGCGCAGCGTGGACGTGTACGTGGCGCCCAACACCGGCGGCGAGAGCTTCGGCATCATCCTGGTCGAGGCCATGTCCGCGGGCGCCCCCGTGCTCGCCTCCGACCTCGACGCCTTCGTCCAGGTCCTCGACCAGGGCCGGGCGGGCGAGATCTTCGCGAACGAGGACGCCGACGCGCTCGCCGACGCCGCCGTACGACTGCTGGCCGACCCGGAACGCCGGGCCGCGCTGACCGACCGCGGCAGCGCCCATGTGCGGCGCTTCGACTGGTCCACGGTCGGCGCGGACATCCTGTCCGTCTACGAGACGGTCACGGACGGCACGACGGCGGTCGCGGCGGACGAGCGGTCGACGGGGCTGCGGGCGCGGTTCGGACTGGCGCGGGACTGAGCCCTCGGACCGCGCTGAGACCTCGGACCGCGCTGAGACCTCGGACGGCGTCGAGGTCGAGGGCCGCGCTGGGACGTCGTCCGGGACCAAAACCTCGTACGGGAGTGAAACAGGTGCCTTCCGGGCGCGCGGTCGGCGGGCCCGAGGGGTGCCGATAGCCTTCCCGCGTGACCGCAACCCTCATCTGGATCCTCGTCGCCCTCCTCGCGATCGGCGTCTACCTGAGCTGGACCGCAGGACGCCTGGACCGGCTGCACGTACGGATGGACGCCGCCCGCGCCGCGCTCGACGCCCAGTTGCTGCGCCGCGCCTCGGTGGCCCAGGAACTCGCCACCTCCGGCGTGCTCGACCCGGCCGCCTCGATCGTGCTGTACGAGGCCGCGCACGCCGCCCGGCAGGCCGAGGAGGAGCAGCGGGAGGTCGCCGAGAGCGAGCTGAGCCAGGCCCTGCGCGCGGTGTTCGCGGAACCGGCCCAGGTGGAGGCGTTGCGCGAGGCGCCCGGCGGCGAGGACGCGGCCCATGAGCTGGCCGAGGCCGTGCGCCGGGTCCCGATGGCCCGCCGCTTCCACAACGACGCCGTGGGCGCCGCCCGCAGGCTGCGCGAGCACCGCAAGGTCCGCTGGTTCCGGCTGGCCGGTCACGCCCCCTTCCCGCTGGCCTTCGAGATGGACGACGAACCCCCCGCCGCCCTGGTGGAACGGATCGCCTGACCGCCTCTTACCTGGCATTCCCAGCGAAAACGAGCCACCGGCTTTCCATTGGCCCTTGCTGTGGCCTGGTCCACTCGCGTTTCCTCGGTGCAGCAGAGAACCCTCTTTCCCTTCAGTGAGGTCGCCCGTGTCCACCACCGAGAACCAGGCTCCCGAGACCGGCACCGCGCGCGTGAAGCGCGGCATGGCCGAGCAGCTCAAGGGCGGCGTCATCATGGACGTCGTCACCCCGGAGCAGGCGAAGATCGCCGAGGACGCGGGCGCCGTCGCCGTCATGGCCCTGGAGCGGGTCCCGGCCGACATCCGCAAGGACGGCGGCGTGGCCAGGATGTCCGACCCGGACATGATCGAGGGCATCATCGAGGCCGTCTCGATCCCGGTCATGGCCAAGTCCCGCATCGGCCACTTCGTCGAGGCCCAGGTCCTCCAGTCCCTCGGCGTGGACTACATCGACGAGTCCGAGGTCCTCACCCCGGCCGACGAGGTCAACCACTCCGACAAGTGGGCGTTCACCACCCCGTTCGTGTGCGGTGCCACCAACCTGGGCGAGGCCCTGCGCCGCATCGCCGAGGGCGCCGCGATGATCCGCTCCAAGGGCGAGGCCGGCACCGGCAACGTCGTGGAGGCCGTGCGCCACCTGCGCCAGATCAAGGGCGAGATCGCCAAGCTGCGCGGCTGCGACAACAACGAGCTGTACGCCGCCGCCAAGGAGCTGCGCGCCCCCTACGAGCTGGTCAAGGAGGTCGCCGAGCTGGGCAAGCTCCCCGTCGTGCTGTTCTCCGCGGGCGGCGTGGCCACCCCGGCCGACGCGGCCCTGATGCGTCAGCTCGGCGCCGAGGGCGTCTTCGTCGGCTCCGGCATCTTCAAGTCCGGTGACCCGGCCAAGCGCGCCGCCGCCATCGTGAAGGCCACCACCTTCTACGACGACCCGAAGATCATCGCGGACGCGTCGCGCGACCTCGGCGAGGCCATGGTGGGCATCAACTGCGACACCCTCCCCGAGACCGAGCGCTACGCGAACCGCGGCTGGTAAGCAGGGGCTCACAGGTATCCACATCCCATGAACACTCCTGTCATCGGTGTCCTGGCGCTCCAGGGCGACGTACGGGAGCACCTCATCGCCCTGGCCGCGGCGGACGCCGTGGCCAGGCCGGTGCGGCGCCCCGAGGAACTCGCCGAGGTCGACGGGCTCGTCCTGCCCGGCGGCGAGTCCACCACCATCTCCAAACTGGCCGTGCTCTTCGGCGTGATGGAGCCCCTGCGCGCCCGGGTGCGCGCCGGTATGCCCGTCTACGGCACCTGCGCCGGCATGATCATGCTGGCCGACAAGATCCTCGACCCGCGCTCGGGCCAGGAGACCATCGGCGGTATCGACATGATCGTGCGCCGTAACGCCTTCGGACGTCAGAACGAGTCCTTCGAGGCCGCCGTCGACGTACGCGGCGTCGCGGGCGATCCTGTGGAGGGCGTCTTCATCCGCGCCCCCTGGGTGGAGTCCGTGGGCGCGGACACCGAGGTGCTCGCCGAGCACGGCGGCCATGTCGTCGCCGTCCGCCAGGGCAACGCGCTCGCCACGTCGTTCCACCCGGAACTGACCGGCGACCACCGGGTGCACGCCCTTTTCGTCGACATGGTGCGCGCCAACGCCGGTGCCGAGTCCTTGTAGGATCTCAGGCGTTCGTTCATAGATGGGTAACGCGAAGGAGACAGGCAGATGTCCGGCCACTCTAAATGGGCTACGACGAAGCACAAGAAGGCCGTGATCGACGCCAAGCGCGGCAAGCTCTTCGCGAAGCTGATCAAGAACATCGAGGTCGCGGCGCGTATGGGCGGCGTCGACCTCGAAGGAAACCCGACGCTCTACGACGCCGTCCAGAAGGCCAAGAAGCAGTCGGTCCCGAACAAGAACATCGACTCCGCGATCAAGCGCGGTGGCGGTCTTGAGGCCGGCGGCGCCGACTACGAGACGATCATGTACGAGGGTTACGGCCCGAACGGTGTCGCGGTGCTCATCGAGTGCCTCACCGACAACCGCAACCGCGCCGCCTCCGACGTGCGCGTGGCCATGACCCGCAACGGCGGCAACATGGCCGACCCGGGCTCGGTGTCGTACCTCTTCAACCGCAAGGGCGTCGTCATCGTCCCCAAGGGCGAGCTGAGCGAGGACGACGTGCTCGGCGCCGTCCTGGACGCCGGTGCCGAGGAGGTCAACGACCTCGGCGAGTCCTTCGAGGTGCTCAGCGAGGCCACCGACATGGTCGCGGTCCGCACCGCCCTCCAGGAGGCCGGCATCGACTACGACTCCGCCGAGGCCAACTTCGTCCCGACCATGCAGGTCGAGCTGGACGAGGAGGGCGCCCGGAAGATCTTCAAGCTGATCGACGCCCTGGAGGACAGCGACGACGTGCAGAACGTCTTCGCCAACTTCGACGTGAGCGACGAGGTCATGGAGAAGGTCGACGCGTAACGCGTACGGCTGACCGACCGGGCCGACGGGACACCCCCCGTCGGCCCGTCGCGTTGTCGGGCGCCGGTGCGGACGCCGACGGGGGCGTTGGTGCGCGGCGTTGTCAGTGCCACCCGATAGCCTGCACAAACAGGTGATCGAGCGGTCGGAGGGAGGGGCCCGTGCGGGTACTGGGGGTGGACCCGGGACTGACCCGGTGCGGGGTCGGCGTGGTCGAGGGGGTCGCCGGGCGCCCGCTCACCATGATCGGCGTCGGCGTCGTCCGCACCCCCGCGGACGCCGAGCTGAGCCACCGGCTGCTCGCCATCGAGCGGGGCATCGAGACATGGCTGGACGAACACCGGCCCGAGTTCGTCGCCGTGGAGCGCGTCTTCAGCCAGCACAATGTGCGCACCGTGATGGGCACCGCCCAGGCCAGCGCCGTCGCCATGCTGTGCGCCGCCCGCCGCGGCATCCCCGTCGCGCTGCACACCCCCAGCGAGGTCAAGGCCGCCGTCACCGGCTCGGGCCGCGCCGACAAGGCCCAGGTCGGCGCCATGGTCACCCGGCTGCTCCGGCTCGCCGCGCCCCCGAAACCCGCCGACGCGGCCGACGCCCTCGCCCTCGCCATCTGCCACATCTGGCGCGCCCCCGCCCAGAACCGACTCCAGCAGGCCGTCGCCCTGCACACCACCCACGCCACGAAAGGCCGTACGGCATGATCGCCTTCGTCAGCGGCACGGTCGCCGCGCTCGCCCCCGACGCCGCGGTGGTGGAGGTCGGCGGTGTCGGCATGTCCGTCCAGTGCACCCCGGACACGCTCTCCACGCTCCGCCTCGGACAGCCCGCCAAACTGCACACCTCCCTGGTCGTGCGCGAGGACTCGCTGACCCTGTACGGCTTCGCGGACGACGACGCCCGCCAGGTCTTCGTCCTGCTCCAGACCGCCAGCGGCGTCGGCCCCCGCCTCGCCCAGGCCATGCTCGCCGTGCACTCCCCGGACGCGCTGCGCCGCGCCGTCGCCACCGGTGACGAGAAGGCCCTCACCGCGGTCCCCGGCATCGGCAAGAAGGGCGCCCAGAAACTGCTCCTGGAGCTGAAGGACCGCCTCGGCGCCCCCGTCGGCACCGCCCCCGCCATCGGCGCCCCGGCCGCCCAGGGCTGGCGCGACCAGCTGCACGCGGCCCTCATCGGCCTCGGCTACGCCACCCGAGAGGCCGAGGAGGCCGTGACCGCCGTGGCCCCGCAGGCCGAGGCGGCGGGCGGCACCCCGCAGGTCGGCCCGCTCCTGAAGGCCGCCCTGCAGACCCTGAACCGCGCCCGCTGACCCCCACCCCTGTTGAGGCACACCACATGAACTGGGACGACACGGCCGACACCGCCGACACGCCCGCCGCCGAGCGGCTGGTGGGCTCCGCCGCCGACCGCGAGGACCAGGCCGTCGAGGCCGCCCTGCGCCCCAAGGACCTCGGCGAGTTCATCGGCCAGGAGAAGGTCCGCGAGCAGCTCGACCTGGTGCTGCGGGCGGCCCGCGCGCGCGGCGCCACCGCCGATCACGTACTGCTCTCCGGCGCCCCCGGCCTCGGCAAGACCACCCTGTCGATGATCATCGCCGCCGAGATGGGCGCCCCCATCCGCATCACCTCGGGCCCCGCCATCCAGCACGCAGGCGACCTCGCCGCGATCCTCTCCTCCCTCCAGGAGGGCGAGGTGCTCTTCCTGGACGAGATCCACCGCATGTCCCGGCCCGCCGAGGAGATGCTCTACATGGCGATGGAGGACTTCCGCGTCGACGTCATCGTCGGCAAGGGCCCCGGCGCCACCGCCATCCCCCTCGAACTGCCCCCGTTCACCCTGGTCGGCGCCACCACCCGGGCCGGTCTGCTGCCGCCCCCGCTGCGCGACCGCTTCGGCTTCACCGGGCACATGGAGTTCTACGAGCCCCGCGAACTGGAGCGCGTCGTGCACCGCTCCGCGCAGCTCCTGGACGTCGGCATCGACACGGACGGCGCCGCCGAGATCGCCGGCCGCTCCCGCGGCACCCCCCGTATCGCCAACCGCCTGCTGCGCCGCGTCCGCGACTACGCGCAGGTCAAGGCGGACGGCGCGATCACCCGGGAGATCGCCGGGGCCGCCCTCGCCGTCTACGAGGTCGACGCACGCGGCCTCGACCGGCTGGACCGCGCCGTCCTGGAGGCTTTGCTGAAGCTTTTCGCCGGTGGCCCCGTCGGCCTGTCCACCCTGGCCGTCGCGGTGGGGGAGGAGCGGGAGACCGTCGAGGAGGTCGCCGAGCCCTTCCTGGTCCGCGAGGGACTGCTGGCCCGCACCCCGCGCGGCCGCGTCGCCACGCCCGCCGCCTGGACGCACCTCGGTCTCACCCCGCCCGGCTCCGCCACACCGGGAAACGGACAACCGGACCTGTTCGGGACGTGACACCACCGGCCCCGGGCGCCCCTCCGCTTCGGCAGTGGCCCGGTGCGGAACCCAGGTGCCATGCTGGGCGTTGTTCCATGTGTGCGGACTCGCTTAGACTCCGCCGATGCCGCCCTTGTGGGTGGCGCCGACACACCCCCATCCCCGAAAAGGCCGCTCTCCGTCGCGGTCGCGCGAAGGAAATCCCGTCCCGTGAATCCGTATACCCTTCTCCCGTTCATCGTGCTCATCGCGGCCATGTTCCTGATGACGCGCTCTGCCAAGAAGAAGCAGACTCAGGCCGCGCAGATGCGCAATGAGATGCAGCCCGGCTCCGGTGTCCGCACGATCGGGGGAATGTACGCGACGGTCAAGGAGGTCAACGAGGACACCGTCCTCCTCGACGCCGCTCCCGGTGTCGACCTCCTCTTCGCCAAGAACGCGATCGGCGCCGTCCTCACCGACGACGAGTACAACCGCATCGTGCACGGCATCGAGCACGACCTGAAGTCCGACGCCGACATCGTCCCGGACGACGCCTCCTCCCTCACCGAGACCGACGAGACCGACGGATCTGCCGCCGCTGCCGCCGCCTCCGACGACAAGATCGACCTCGGTAAGAAGGACGCGGACGAGGACACCGCCGGCGAGTCCGGGGCCGCAGAGGCCACGACGGAGGACAAGCCGAAGAAGTCCGACGGCGATTCCGACGCGAAGTAGTCACGCCCCGGTGGTGCGCGAGGCGGCATAATCACGCCCCGCGCACCACCGGGCGCGTCTGTTTCCCGCACGGGGAGCCCGACACCATGTCATGGCCGCCGAGCGCCGACCGGGCGCCGGAGCGGCCCGAGAGGGAGTACGAGAAGGTGGCAGCACCTAAGAAGGGCCGGAGCTCGAGCGCCCAGGGCAAACCAGGGCGCTCACTGGCCCTGATCCTGATCGCCATCGTGGCGCTCACCGGAGGGATGTTCGCCTCCGGGCACACCACCCCGCGTCTCGGCATCGACCTCGCCGGTGGTACGAGCATCACGCTCAAGGCGAAGGCCGACCAGGGGTCCGCGGTCAACAAGGCCAACATGGACACCGCGGTCGAGATCATGAACCGCCGTGTCAACGGTCTCGGCGTCTCCGAGGCGGAGGTGCAGACCCAGGGAACCGACAACATCATCGTCAACATCCCGCGGGGCACCAACTCCAAGGAGGCCCAGCAGCAGGTCGGCACCACCGCCAAGCTCTACTTCCGGCCGGTTCTGGCCAGCGAGCCCAGCGGCGCCGCGGCCAGCCCCTCACCGAGTGGCTCCCCGACCGCCGGCTCCTCGCCCAAGCCGGGCTCCAGCTCCTCCCCGAGCGCCTCCTCCTCGCAGAAGGCCTCCTCCCCGTCCTCCTCGGCGTCCTCGTCGTCGAGCACGTCCCCGACCTCCTCCGCGACCACGCAGGGCCGTGCGGTCACCGACGCGCTCAAGGCCGGCTCCAGCCCCTCGCCGAGCGCGACGCCCACCGGTGGTTCCTCCGCGAAGCCGACCCCCTCGGCCTCCGGCGGCACGGACACCGCCAAGCTCCAGGCCGCGTACACCGCCCTGGACTGCTCCAAGCCCGATCAGCGCGCCAAGGCCGGCAAGGACGCCAAGCCCGGCGAGTCCACCATTGCCTGCGGCACTGTTGGCAAGAACCCGTACAAATACCTGCTCGGCCCGGCTGGCGTGGACGGCACCGAGGTGAAGAAGGCCCAGGCCGTCTTCGACACCCAGGGCGCTTCCGGCTGGCAGGTCCAGATGACCTTCAACTCCGCGGGTGCCAAGAAGTTCGCCGACATCACGGGTGAGCTGGCCAAGAACCAGGCCCCGCAGAACGAGTTCGGCATCGTCCTGGACGGCGAGGTCGTCTCCAGCCCGTATGTCAGTCTGGCCATCACCGGCGGTAGCGCATACATCTCCGGCCACTTCACGCAGCAGGAGGCGCAGAGCCTCGCCAACATGCTGTCGTACGGCGCACTGCCGCTCTCCTTCCAGGAGCAGTCCGTCACCACCGTGACCGCCGCGCTCGGTGGCCAGCAGCTGCACGCCGGTCTGCTCGCCGGCGCCATCGGCCTCGCCCTGGTCGTGCTCTACCTGGTGGTCTACTACCGCGGCCTGTCGCTCGTCGCCATGGCCTCGCTGCTCGTCTCGGCGATCCTCACGTACGTGATCATGTCGCTGCTCGGTCCGGCCATCCATTTCGCGCTGAACCTGCCGGCCGTCTGCGGCGCCATCGTCGCCATCGGTATCACCGCCGACTCGTTCATCGTGTACTTCGAACGCATCAGGGACGAGATCCGTGAGGGCCGCTCGCTGCGACCCGCCGTCGAGCGTGCCTGGCCGCGTGCCCGGCGCACCGTCCTGGTCTCCGACTTCGTGTCGTTCCTCGCCGCCGCCGTGCTGTTCATCGTGACTGTCGGCAAGGTCCAGGGCTTCGCGTTCACGCTGGGTCTGACCACCGTGCTCGACGTGGTCGTCGTCTTCCTGTTCACCAAGCCGCTGATGACCCTGCTCGCCCGCCGGAAGTTCTTCGGCAACGGCCACAAGTGGTCCGGCCTCGACCCGAAGAGCCTCGGTGGCAAGCCGCCGCTGCGCCGCACCCGCCGTCCCGCCGGTCCCGCCGGCCCTGTCGACCCGAAGGAGGCGTGAGCGATGTCGAAACTCGGTTCCATCGGCGCCCGGCTGCACCGCGGTGAGATCAGCTACGACTTCATCGGCAAGCGCAAGATCTGGTACGGCGTCTCCATCCTGATCACCATCACGGCCATCCTCGGCCTGGCGGTGCGCGGCCTGAACATGAGCATCGACTTCCAGGGCGGCGCCGTCTTCACGACACCGACCAACATGAGCACCTCGATCGCTCAGGCGGAGTCGTACGCCAAGGACGCCTCCGGCCATGAGGCCGTCGTGCAGAAGCTCGGCAACGGCAGCCTGCGCATCCAGGTCGCCGGCCTGGACACGGCCAAGTCCGACCAGGTCAAGGAGAGCCTGGCCAAGGACCTGAAGCTCAACCCCGAGAAGCTCGCCGCCGACCTGGTCGGCCCGAGCTGGGGCCAGGAGATCGCCAACAAGGCCTGGGAGGGCCTGGCGATCTTCATGGTGCTCGTCGTGATCTACCTGGCCATCGCCTTCGAATGGCGCATGGCCGTCGCGGCCCTGGTCGCGCTGATCCACGACATCACCATCACGACCGGTATCTACGCCCTGGTCGGCTTCGAGGTCTCGCCCGGCACGATCATCGGTCTGCTGACCATCCTCGGTTACTCGCTCTACGACACGGTCGTCGTCTTCGACAGCCTCAAGGAGCAGACGAAGGACATCACCAAGCAGACCCGCTTCACCTACAGCGAGATCGCCAACCGGTCGATCAACGGCACCCTGGTCCGCTCCATCAACACCACGGTCGTCGCCCTGCTGCCGGTCGCCGGTCTGCTCTTCATCGGCGGCGGCTTCCTCGGCGCCGGTGACCTCAACGACATCTCGCTGTCGCTGTTCGTCGGCCTCGCGGCCGGTGCGTACTCCTCGATCTTCATCGCCACCCCGCTGGTCGCCGACCTCAAGGAGCGCGAGCCCGCGATGAAGGCGCTCACCAAGCGGATCATGGCCAAGCGCGCCCAGGCCGCTTCGGAGGACGGTCCCGTCACTGCCGGTGGCGACGACGCCGAGGACGCCGCGCCCGCCGTGGTCGGCCCGCGCAACCAGCCCTCCTCCCGCGGCCGTGGCCGCGGCCGGCAGGCGGGCAAGCGCCGATGACCGACATCCAGGAGCTGCTGCTCAGCCGCATCCGTGACGTCGCGGACTACCCGGAGCCGGGAGTGATGTTCAAGGACATCACCCCGCTCCTGGCGGACCCCGCCGCGTTCACCGCCCTGACCGACACGCTCGCCGGCATCGCCACCGCCACCGGTGCCACCAAGATCGTCGGTCTGGAGGCCCGGGGCTTCATCCTCGGCGCTCCGGTCGCCGTCCGCGCGGGCCTGGGCTTCATCCCGGTCCGCAAGGCCGGCAAGCTGCCCGGCGCCACCCTGCGCCAGGCCTACGACCTGGAGTACGGCTCGGCCGAGATCGAGGTGCACGCCGAGGACCTGACCTCCGGCGACCGCGTCCTGATCGTGGACGACGTGCTGGCCACCGGTGGCACCGCCGAGGCGGCCGTCCACCTCATCCAGCGCGCCGGTGCCGAGGTCGCGGGCCTCGCGGTCCTGATGGAGCTGGGCTTCCTCGGCGCCCGCACCCGGCTGGAACCGACCCTCGCCGGAGCCCCCCTGGAGGCGCTCCTCACCGTGTGAGAGAAGCCGCCTGCTGAGAGGCAGGGGCCGAACACAAGAAGGAGGGCGCCCGAAGCATCCTGGGGTGCCCTCCTTGGTCTTCAGCAGAGCCCATCAATTAGCTCAGATGTTCATCAAATTCATGTTCGGCAAGGCGTCGCAGTGATGGGATCTTCCCGGTGCCACTGACCAGGGCACCGCAGAGGAGGATTCGATGAACATGTCACGCAAGATGACCACGGGGGTCGTCTCGCTTCTCTCCGTAGCCGCCCTCGGCGCCGGAGCGACGACTGCCGGCGCCGCTCCGGCCCACTCGCAGGCCAAGTCCCCCAGCTCTGCGGCGGCCAGCTGCAGCGATTGGAACAGGGCGGTTGCCGTGCCGTGGAAGTGGCAGACTCTTAAGGACGGGTGCGGTCACTTCGGGCGTCCGGGGCTGCGGATGGGCTATTCCTGGGCCGTCTTCAAGGGCACCAAGGTCTGCGTCAAGGCCAAGGGATTCGTCAACGGCAAGAAGAAGTGGTACGACCTTGGCTGTCGCAAGTCCGGCTCCTTCACCGTGCCGTGGGGGAACGTGCTCGCCGAGAAGGAGATCCAGGTGAAGGGCACGGCAACCTTCAACTGGAGGTGAAGCCGGGTCGGCGCGCTGTTGTGCGGGCTGGACAAGCGGGTTAAGTGAGATCAGGGGCGCGAGCGGGGCTCGGGCCCCTGATCAGCAAGCGGGCTCCTCGGCACCCAGTCCTTAGGCTCGATACCATGGGTGTCCGGGCCTGACCAGCGGACCCGGAACGTGCACGAGGAGCCCTCTTGCCAGACGAGGCCCAGAGACTGACCGCCGCCAAGCCCGAGCCCGCCTCGGCGCCCGCGGCCAAGCCCGCGCCCAACGTGTCGACCGCCAAGAACGACACCCACGGGGCGGTCGAGCACGCCCCGGCCGCGCCCGTCGAGAAGTCCGCGGAGTCCTCGCGTCCCAAACCGGCGACCCCCGCCGAGCGCCCCGCGCAGCCCCCCGTGGTGCGCCCGCCCGCCGTGCAGAACGGCCGCTCCGGCTCCTCCAACCGCGTCCGCGCCCGCCTGGCCCGGCTCGGCGTCCAGCGCGCGAACCCGTACAACCCGGTCCTGGAACCGCTGCTGCGGATAGTGCGCAGCAATGACCCGAAGATCGAGAACTCCACCCTCCGCCAGATCGAGCGCGCCTACCAGGTCGCCGAACGCTGGCACCGCGGCCAGAAGCGCAAGAGCGGCGACCCGTACATCACGCACCCGCTCGCGGTCACCACCATCCTCGCCGAGCTGGGCATGGACCCGGCCACGCTGATGGCCGGCCTGCTGCACGACACCGTCGAGGACACCGAGTACGGCCTGGAGGACCTGCGCCGCGACTTCGGCGACGTGGTCGCCCTGCTCGTCGACGGCGTCACCAAGCTGGACAAGGTCAAGTTCGGCGAGGCCGCGCAGGCCGAGACCGTGCGCAAGATGGTCGTCGCCATGGCCAAGGACCCCCGCGTCCTGGTCATCAAGCTCGCCGACCGCCTGCACAACATGCGCACCATGCGCTACCTCAAGCGCGAGAAGCAGGAGAAGAAGGCGCGCGAGACCCTGGAGATCTACGCGCCGCTCGCCCACCGCCTGGGCATGAACACCATCAAGTGGGAACTGGAGGACCTCGCCTTTGCGATCCTCTACCCCAAGATGTACGACGAGATCGTCCGGCTGGTGGCCGAGCGGGCACCCAAGCGCGACGAGTACCTCGCCATAGTGACCGACGAGGTCCAGTCCGACCTGCGCGCCGCCCGCATCAAGGCGACCGTCACCGGCCGCCCGAAGCACTACTACAGCGTCTACCAGAAGATGATCGTCCGCGGCCGCGACTTCGCGGAGATCTACGACCTGGTGGGCATCCGTGTCCTGGTCGACACGGTCCGCGACTGCTATGCCGCCCTCGGCACCGTGCACGCGCGATGGAACCCGGTCCCCGGCCGGTTCAAGGACTACATCGCGATGCCCAAGTTCAACATGTACCAGTCGCTGCACACCACGGTGATCGGCCCCAACGGCAAGCCCGTCGAACTCCAGATCCGCACCTTCGACATGCACCGCCGCGCCGAGTACGGCATCGCCGCGCACTGGAAGTACAAGCAGGAGGCCGTCGCCGGAGCCTCCAAGGTGCGCACCGACGCGCCGAAGACGGCCGGCAAGGACAAGGACGCCATCAACGACATGGCGTGGCTGCGGCAGTTGCTCGACTGGCAGAAGGAGACCGAGGACCCGGGCGAGTTCCTGGAGTCGCTGCGTTTCGACCTGTCGCGCAACGAGGTCTTCGTCTTCACGCCCAAGGGCGACGTCATAGCGCTCCCGGCCGGTGCCACCCCGGTGGACTTCGCCTACGCCGTGCACACCGAGGTCGGCCACCGCACCATAGGAGCGCGGGTCAACGGCCGCCTCGTACCGCTGGAATCCACCCTGGACAACGGCGACCTGGTCGAGGTCTTCACCTCCAAGGCGCCCGGTGCCGGACCCTCCCGGGACTGGCTCGGCTTCGTCAAGTCGCCCCGGGCGCGCAACAAGATCCGCGCCTGGTTCTCCAAGGAGCGCCGGGACGAGGCGATCGAGCAGGGCAAGGACGCCATCGTGCGGGCCATGCGCAAGCAGAACCTGCCGATCCAGCGCATCCTGAACGGCGACTCCCTGATCACGCTCGCGCACGAGATGCGCTACTCGGACATCTCCGCGCTGTACGCGGCGATAGGCGAGGGCCATGTCTCCGCGCAGAACATCGTGCAGAAGCTGGTGCAGGCCCTCGGCGGCGAGGAGGCCGCCACCGAGGAGATCGACGAGACGGTCCCGCCGTCCCGCGGCCGCCGCAAGCGCCGTTCCAGCGCCGACCCCGGCGTCGTGGTCAAGGGCGTCGACGACGTGTGGGTCAAGCTGGCCCGCTGCTGCACGCCCGTGCCCGGCGACCCGATCATCGGCTTCGTCACCCGCGGCAGCGGCGTCTCCGTGCACCGCAGCGACTGCGTCAACGTGGACTCGCTGTCCCGGGAGCCCGAGCGCATCCTCGACGTCGAGTGGGCGCCCACCCAGTCCTCGGTCTTCCTGGTCGCCATCCAGGTCGAGGCCCTGGACCGCTCCCGCCTGCTGTCGGACGTCACCCGCGTGCTGTCCGACCAGCACGTCAACATCCTCTCGGCCGCCGTCCAGACCTCCCGCGACCGCGTCGCCACCTCCCGCTTCACCTTCGAGATGGGCGACCCCAAGCACCTCGGGCACGTCCTGAAGGCCGTACGGGGCGTGGAGGGCGTGTACGACGTCTACCGCGTGACCTCGGGACGCACCCGGTCGTAACCGCCGCACCCGCCGTGCCACGGAGCACGGGAAAGGGCCCCGTACGCGCGTACGGGGCCCTTTCGCAACGGCAACAGGGGAATCAGCCGCCGAACTCCTGGAGGCCCTTCAGAGCCTGGTCCAGGAGCGCCTGGCGGCCTTCCAGCTCCTTCTGGAGCTTGTCGGCCCTGGAGTTGTTGCCCTGGGCGCGGGCCTGCTCGATCTGTGCCCCGAGCTTGTCCACGGCGGCCTGGAGCTGACCGGTCAGACCCTCGGCACGCGCCCGCGCCTCCGGGTTCGTCCGGCGCCACTCGGCCTCCTCGGCCTCCTGGATCGCCCGCTCGACCGTGTGCATCCGGCCCTCGACCTTCGGGCGCGCGTCCCGCGGGACGTGGCCGATGGCCTCCCAGCGCTCGTTGATCGAACGGAAGGCGGCCCGGGCGGCCTTCAGCTCACCGATCGGCAGGAGCTTCTCGGCCTCCTCGGCCAGCTCCTCCTTGAGCTTCAGGTTCTCCGCCTGCTCCGCGTCCCGCTCGGCGAACACCGAGCTGCGCGCCGCGAAGAACACGTCCTGGGCGCCGCGGAAGCGGTTCCACAGATCGTCCTCGTGCTCGCGCTGGGCGCGGCCCGCGGCCTTCCACTCCGACATCAGATCGCGGTAACGGGCCGCCGTCGGACCCCAGTCCGTGGAACCCGACAGCGACTCGGCCTCGGCGACCAGCCGTTCCTTGATCCGGCGGGCGTCCTCGCGCTGCGCGTCCAGCTGCGCGAAGTGCGCCTTGCGGCGCTTGGAGAACGCCGACCGGGCGTGCGAGAAGCGGTGCCACAGCTCGTCGTCGGACTTACGGTCCAGCCGCGGCAGCCCCTTCCAGGTGTCCACCAGCGCCCGCAGCCGCTCACCCGCGGCCCGCCACTGGTCGGACTGCGCCAGCTGCTCCGCCTCGGTGACCAGGTCCTCCTTGGCCTTGCGGGCCTCGTCGGACTGCTTGGCCCGCTGGACCTTGCGCTCCTCGCGGCGCGCCTCGACCGTCTCCACGAGCTTGTCCAACCGACCGCGCAGCGCGGCCAGATCGCCGACCGCGTGATGCGCGTCCACCTGCTCGCGCAGATGGTCGATGGCGGCCTGGGCGTCCTTCGCCGACAGGTCGGTGGTGCGCACTCGCTTCTCGAGGAGGCCGATCTCGACAACCAGGCCCTCGTACTTGCGCTCGAAGTAGGCCAGCGCCTCCTCAGGGGAGCCGGCCGCCCAGGATCCGACGACCTGCTCGCCGTCGGCCGTACGCACGTACACGGTCCCCGTCTCGTCGACGCGGCCCCACGGGTCGCTGCTCACAGCGCCTCCTCCACATGATGCCTCGGGGCGCCTCAGCGCCCCCGGGCATCGACCACAGTTTCGTCACGGCCAACATAGGCGACCAGCGGGTTCCCTGTCCGCATCCAGCGCGACCGAAATTCCACCGACGGCCCCGGCCGCCCTCAGGACTTGGTGACCGTCGCCTTGTTGATCACCACGGTCGCGTTCGGGGCACCGTCACCCTGACCGGTGCTCTCGCCCGCCGCCGAGATCTTGTCCAGCACCTTCATGCCGGACGCCGAGATCGTGCCGAACGGCGTGTACTGCGGCGGCAGCGGGCTGTCCTTGTAGACCAGGAAGAACTGGCTGCCACCGGTGTGCTTCTGGCCGGTGTTGGCCATCGCCACCGTGCCCGCCGGATAGGTGTTCTTCTTCAGGCC
Source organism: Streptomyces sp. LaBMicrA B280 (assembly GCF_049222185.1). Taxonomy (NCBI): domain Bacteria; kingdom Bacillati; phylum Actinomycetota; class Actinomycetes; order Kitasatosporales; family Streptomycetaceae; genus Streptomyces; species Streptomyces sp. LaBMicrA B280. The sequence goes on from NZ_JBMJCT010000015.1 coordinate 155,920, forward strand.
GGCGTCCTTCAGGTTCTCGTCCGGCAGCGTGTAGCCGGGACCGCCCATGCCGGTGCCCTGCGGGTCGCCGCACTGGAGCACGTAGATGCCCTGCGTGGTCAGCCGGTGGCACTTGGTGTGGTCGAAGAAGCCCTTGCCCGCGAGGAAGTCGAAGGAGTTGACCGTGTGCGGGGCCGCCGACGTCTTCAGCGCGATCGGGATGTCACCGCACGTCGTGGAGAGGTCCAGCGTGTACTTCGCCGACGTGTCGATCGACATCGCCGGCTCCTTCTTCCAGCTGAGCTTCTTCACCGAGCCCGCCGCCGGCTTCTGGCACGGGTCCGGCGCCTTGCTCGGCTTCGCGGACGCGCTCGGCGTCGTCTTGGCGCCCGCGTCGGTCTTCTTGTCGTCGCCGCCCAGCACATGGGTCGTGTAGAGCGCCACACTGCCGATCACGATCACGCCCAGTACCGACGCGATCGCGGAGTTGCGCACGCGGGCCTTGCGCCGCGACTCGGTGCGTCGCTGCTGCTGCCGCAAGAACTTCTCCCGGGCGAGCTGACGCCGCCGCTGCTCCTGGCTGACCACCGGGTTTTCTCCTCATGCGTGTCGTGTGTCGAGCGGTACGCGTGCGTCCTCGTGGGCCGACCACTGCGTGTAGCCCCGTACCGTATATGGGTTCGCTGAGGAAACGGCAGCGCCGGTAGGCTCTGACTGCGGCCGAGGCCGCCTTGTCACCACTGGCACACCGATGAAACGAAGGACGATCGTGCTCATTGCCGGGTTCCCCGCCGGGGCCTGGGGGACGAACTGCTACCTCGTCGCCCCCGCCGCCGGTGAGGAGTGCGTGATCATCGACCCGGGCCACCAGGCCGCCGAGGGAGTCGAGGAAGCGCTGAAGAAGCATCGGCTCAAGCCCGTCGCCGTCGTCCTCACCCACGGCCACATCGACCATGTGGCCTCGGTCGTCCCCGTGTGCGGCGCCCATGACGTGCCCGCCTGGATCCACCCCGAGGACCGCTTCATGATGAGCGATCCGGAGAAGGCGCTGGGCCGCTCGATCGGCATGCCCCTGATGGGCGAGCTGACCGTGGGCGAGCCCGACGACGTACGGGAGCTGGCGGACGGCGCGAAGCTGGAGCTGGCCGGGCTGGAGTTCTCCGTCGCGCACGCGCCGGGCCATACCAAGGGGTCGGTGACCTTCCGGATGCCCGAGAGCGCCGACGTGCCGTCGGTGTTCTTCTCCGGGGATCTGCTGTTCGCCGGCTCCATCGGACGCACCGATCTGCCGGGCGGATCCATGGCGGACATGTTCGGGTCGCTGGCACGGGTGTGCCTGCCGCTCGACGACTCCACCGTGGTCCTGTCCGGCCACGGCCCCCAGACGACCATCGGCCGCGAGCGCGCCACCAACCCCTATCTGCGGGAAGTGGCAGCCGGCCAGGGAGCCCCCGCGGCTCCCCGACGAGGAATGTGACGAGAGAGCTTCCGTGAGCACCTTCCAGGCCCCCAAGGGCACCTACGACCTGATCCCGCCGGACTCCGCGACGTACCTGGCGGTCCGCGAGGCGATCGCCGCCCCGCTGCGCGACTCCGGCTACGGCTACATCGAGACCCCCGGTTTTGAGAACGTCGAGCTGTTCGCGCGCGGTGTCGGCGAGTCCACCGACATCGTCACCAAGGAGATGTACGCCTTCGAGACCAAGGGCGGCGACAAGCTCGCCCTGCGTCCCGAGGGCACGGCCTCCGTGCTGCGCGCGGCCCTGGAGGCCAACCTGCACAAGACCGGCAACCTCCCGGTCAAGCTCTGGTACTCGGGCTCGTACTACCGCTACGAACGCCCCCAGAAGGGCCGCTACCGCCACTTCTCCCAGGTCGGTGCCGAGGCGATCGGCGCGGAGGACCCGGCGCTGGACGCCGAGCTGATCATCCTGGCCGACCAGGCGTACCGCTCGCTGGGCCTGCGTAATTTCCGCATCCTGCTCAACAGCCTGGGCGACAAGGAGTGCCGCCCGGTGTACCGGGCCGCGCTCCAGGACTTCCTGCGCGGCCTGGACCTCGACGAGGACACGCTGCGGCGCGCCGAGATCAACCCGCTGCGCGTCCTGGACGACAAGCGCGAGTCGGTCCAGAAGCAGCTCACCGGCGCCCCGCTGCTGCGCGACTACCTGTGCGACGCCTGCAAGGCGTACCACGAGGAGGTCCGCGAGCTGATCACGGCGGCGGGCGTGGTCTTCGAGGACGACCCGAAGCTGGTCCGCGGCCTGGACTACTACACCCGCACCACCTTCGAGTTCGTGCACGACGGCCTCGGTTCGCAGTCCGCGGTGGGCGGCGGCGGCCGCTACGACGGCCTGTCCGAGATGATCGGCGGCCCCGCGCTGCCCTCCGTCGGCTGGGCCCTGGGCGTTGACCGCACGGTCCTCGCCCTGGAGGCCGAGGGCGTGGCGCTGGACCTCCCGTCCACCACCTCCGTGTACGCCGTCCCGCTCGGCGAGGAAGCCCGCCGCGTCCTGTTCGCCAAGGTCACCGAGTTGCGCAAGGTGGGCATCGCGGCGGACTTCGCGTACGGCGGCAAGGGCCTCAAGGGCGCCATGAAGAACGCCAACCGCAGCGGCGCCCGCTACACCCTGGTCGCCGGCGAGCGCGACCTCGCCGAGGGCGTCGTCCAGCTGAAGGACATGGAGTCCGGCGAGCAGAGCGCGATCGGTGTCAACGAGATCGTGGCGGAGCTGGAGTCGCGGCTCGGCTAGCGGCCGACAGCGAGTGAGTGAGGGAGGGCGCCGGGGACATCCCCGGCGCCCTCCCTCACCGCGTCGGCGGCCCGTGCCGGGGCGCGCTCGGGTCCGCCGTCAACCCGGTGGGTGCCGATTCGTCCTGCCGGACGATTTCCGTCCGGGGTCGCCGGACGCGGCCGTCCGTCGCCGGGCCGCGCCGGGCACCGGGTCCTCGCGTGCCGGATGCCGGGAGCCGGGCCGTCCGGACCCCGCACGTTCACCGTGCGTTCGCTCGCGTGTGCTGTCATGGCCTTGATGCTCCGGCCGGAACCATACGGTCCGTGACCACCGAGCGGGCCTTCTTATGCACATCGAACGGCGGACGGACAGACGGGTGCGGCACAATGGCCGGTGCCCGAAGATGGTCCAACTCTCAAGTGACGGAATCGGCGTGATGAGCAAGACGACAGTCAACGACGTCTCCGCGGTGTCCGGTCCCGACCGCCCCGCCGACGGCCGCACCGCGGGCACCAGCCGCGCCCTCGCCCTGCTGCTGGTCGTCACCGGCGCGGCCGGACTGCTGGCCGCCTGGGTGATCACGCTCGACAAGTTCAAGATCCTTGAGTACAAGGTCGCGGGCAAGACCTACACGCCCGGTTGCAGCGTGAACCCGGTGGTCTCCTGCGGCAGCGTGATGGAGAGCAAGCAGGCCGCCGCCTTCGGCTTCCCCAACCCGATGCTCGGCCTGGTCTGCTACGGCATCGTGATCTGCGTCGGCATGAGCCTGCTGACCCGTGCCCGCTTCCCGCGCTGGTACTGGCTGACCTTCAACTTCGGCACCCTCTTCGGTGTCTGCTTCGTCACCTGGCTCCAGTTCGAGTCGCTGTACCGGATCAACGCGCTGTGCCTGTGGTGCTCGCTGGCCTGGGTCGCCACGATCACCATGTTCTGGTACGTCACCTCGTTCAACGTCCGCAACGCCTTCCTGCCCGCGCCGCGCTGGCTGCGCTCCTTCCTCGGCGAGTTCACCTGGGTGCTGCCGGTCACCCACTGCGGCATCATCGCCATGCTGATCCTGACCCGCTGGGGCAGCGCCCTCTGGGCCTGAGACCTCACCCGCGGCCCGGTCCCGGCACGGGTCCGGGCCGCATTGTCAGTGCCGTGACTTAGGGTTTCAGCGTGGAACCCGACCTCTTCACCGCCGCAGCAGAAGAACGCCAGGAGAAGGACCCGGCGGCCAGCCCCCTGGCGGTGCGCATGCGCCCGCGCACCCTCGACGAGGTCGTGGGCCAGCAGCATCTGCTCAAGCCCGGCTCGCCCCTGCGCCGCCTGGTCGGCGAGGGCTCCGGCGGCCCCGCCGGACCGTCCTCGGTGATCCTCTGGGGCCCTCCCGGCACCGGCAAGACCACCCTCGCCTATGTGGTCTCCAAGGCCACCAACAAGCGTTTCGTGGAGCTGTCCGCGATCACCGCGGGCGTCAAGGAGGTGCGCGCGGTCATCGACGGTGCCCGCCGCGCCACCGGCGGCTTCGGCACCGAGACCGTCCTCTTCCTGGACGAGATCCACCGCTTCAGCAAGGCCCAGCAGGACTCCCTGCTCCCCGCCGTCGAGAACCGCTGGGTGACCCTGATCGCGGCCACCACCGAGAACCCCTACTTCTCGGTGATCTCCCCGCTGCTGTCCCGCTCCCTGCTGCTCACCCTCGAACCCCTCACCGACGACGACATCCGCGGCCTGCTCAAGCGCGCCCTGGGCGCCGATCGCGGTCTGAAGGGCGCGGTCACCCTCCCCGAGGACACCGAGGAGCACCTGCTGCGCATCGCGGGCGGCGACGCCCGGCGCGCCCTGACCGCCCTGGAGGCCGCCGCCGGGGCCGCCCTCGACCAGGGCGAGGGCGAGATCTCCCTCGCCACCCTGGAGCAGACCGTGGACCGCGCGGCGGTCACGTACGACCGCGACGGCGACCAGCACTACGACGTCGCCAGCGCCCTCATCAAGTCCATCCGCGGCTCCGACGTGGACGCGGCCCTGCACTACCTCGCCCGCATGGTCGAGGCCGGCGAGGACCCCCGGTTCATCGCCCGGCGCCTGATGATCTCCGCCAGTGAGGACATCGGCCTGGCCGACCCGAACGCGCTGCCCATCGCGGTCGCCGCCGCCCAGGCCGTCGCCATGATCGGCTTCCCCGAGGCGGCCCTCACCCTCAGCCACGCCACCATCGCCCTCGCGCTCGCCCCGAAGTCCAACTCCGCGACGACCGCGATAGGCGCCGCCCTGGACGACGTCCGCAAGGGCCTGTCCGGCGCGGTGCCGCCGCATCTGCGCGACGGCCACTACAAGGGCGCCGCCAAACTCGGCCACGCGCAGGGATACGTGTATCCGCACGACCTGCCCGAGGGCATCGCCGAGCAGCAGTACGCCCCGGACACGGTCAAGGACCGCGAGTACTACACGCCGACCCGGCACGGCGCCGAGGCGCGCTACGCGGACGCGGTCGACTGGACCCGCAGGCACCTCGGTCGCCGACGGTCCTGAGCAGCCTGTAGAATGCTCCGAAGCGCCCAGTCCCGTGCCGTCAGAGCGGGACAACGGGCCGGAGACCCTGTCCCCCCGGGGACGGACTCCAGGAGCGTCGCGCACCGTCGAACGGTGTCGCGGGCAGCCCACCATCACCCGGAGTCCCGGAGCGGTCGGTGGGCCACTCGCGTGCTGCACGTATGTGCCCAGATCAGGGAAGCGGCTGCCCAGCGGGTCCCCAGTGGACCGGCGGGTCTTCCCGGCTGCGGATGCGACCTCCCGAAACCTCTGGCAAGCCGAACACTACGAAACGAGATTGAGACAGTGGCGAACCAGTCCCGCCCCAAGGTCAAGAAGTCGCGTGCCCTCGGCATCGCGCTGACCCCGAAGGCCGTCAAGTACTTCGAGGCCCGCCCCTACCCGCCGGGCGAGCACGGCCGCGGTCGCAAGCAGAACTCGGACTACAAGGTCCGTCTGCTGGAGAAGCAGCGCCTGCGCGCTCAGTACGACATCTCCGAGCGCCAGCTGGTCCGCGCCTACGAGCGTGCCTCCAAGGTCCAGGGCAAGACCGGTGAGGCCCTGATCGTGGAGCTGGAGCGCCGCCTCGACGCGCTGGTCCTGCGCTCGGGTCTCGCCCGCACGATCTACCAGGCCCGCCAGATGGTCGTCCACGGCCACATCCAGGTCAACGGCCAGAAGGTCGACAAGCCGTCCTTCCGTGTCCGTCCGGACGACGTCGTGCAGGTCCGCGACCGCTCCAAGGACAAGACGCTCTTCCAGATCTCCCGTGAGGGTGGCTTCGCCGCGGACGGCGAGACCCCGCGCTACCTCCAGGTGAACCTCAAGGCCCTGGCGTTCCGCCTGGACCGTGAGCCGAACCGCAAGGAGATCCCGGTGATCTGCGACGAGCAGCTCGTCGTCGAGTACTACGCCCGCTGATCCCAGCCCCGGCGCAGCACCGCACTCCGGCCCGCCGTCTTCCCCGCCCTGTCCGGGCGGGGGAGGCGGCGGTTCCGCGTTTCCAGGGCGGCACGCGGGGACGCGGTGCCACCCGCCCTACCGGCCCTTCCTCGCCTCGCAGCCCCCGCGGGCGCGCACCGCGTCCCACCGTGCGGCCCCGCGCGGCGCCGGTACCGCAGCCTGCGACGACGGGCTCCCCTTTTGGCCCAGCGCCCGGCTGACCGCGGCCTCCCGGTCCAGGCGCCCCCCGCGTCGTACGCACTCCTCGTAACGGGTGTCCCCGAGCGCCCCGCGGGCGGCCGACTCGCACTGGACGTGCGGCGCGTTGTAGTGCGCCGAACCGAAGAGGGGCAGGCCCACCGAGGGCCACAGCCGGGCGGCCGCGCCCTGCAGGACGGCCGCTTCCGCGGGATCGCCCTCGGTCGCCGTCACCAGGGCGAGCAGTTCGAGGGTCAGCACCGAGCCGAGCAGATCGTCGAAGGCATGGGCGTTGCGCAGGCACTCGGTCAGCAGCTCCCGAGCCCGCCCCGGCGCGCCCTCCCGCCAGGCGGCGTACGCCAGCACGTACAGCGCGTACGACCGCGCCCAGCGCTCCCCGTGCTCCTCGCACACCCGGCGCACGTCCTCGCACAGCCGTACCGCCTCCGGCAGATCCCCCCGGAAGGCGCGGGCCATCGCCAGCTCGACGCGCCCCATGAGCACATTGCTGTTCAGCTCGCCGATCTCCGCATAGCGCGCCAGCGCCGAGCGCAGCAGCGTTTCTGCACGCGGCAGATCGTCCGTGACCAGCGCCAGACAGCCGGTGCGGTGCTCCGCGTACGCCAGCGCCGACGCGTCCGCCGACCGCTCCGCCCGCTCCCGGCACGCGCGCAACGCCTGCCGGGCGGGCCCGCTGTCGCCCTGGAGCACCGCCACGTACCCGAGCACCCACAGCGCCTTCAGCCGGGACCGCTCGTAGCCCGACTCCAGCGCCACGCTCCGCTCCAGCCAGCGCCGCCCCTCCGCCAGCCGCCCGCAGCCCACCCAGCAGAACCACAGCGACCCCGCCAGGTACTGCCCCAGATGTGCCTCCATGGGCTCGCCGAGGCAGAACTCCAGCGCGGCCCGCAGGCTGGGCAGCTCCACCGCCACCCGTGCGGCCACCTCCCGCTGCCGGGGCGAGAACCACTCCAGTTCGCACCAGGTCGCCAGGCCCACGTACCAGTCCCGGTGCCGCCGCCGCAGCCGCGCAGCCTCCCCGGTCGCCTCCAGCCAGCCGGCGCCGTAGGCCCGCACGGTGTCCAGCATCCGGTAGCGCGGCCCGGCCGCGGTCTCCTCGCGGGCGATCACCGACTGGGCCAGCAGCTCCGAGAGCACATCGAGGACGTCCGTGTCGGGCAGCCCGTCCCCGCTGCACACGTACTCGACCGCCTCCAGGTCGAAGGTCCCCGCGAACACCGTGAGCCGCGCCCACAGCAGCCGCTCCGGCGGGGTGCACAGCTCATGGCTCCAGCCGATCGCCGTGCGCAGCGTCCGATGGCGGGGGAGCGCGTCGCGGCGGCCGCCGGTCAGCAGCCGGAACCGGTCGTCCAGCCGGTCCAGCAGCTGCGCCGGGGACAGCGCCCGCAGGCGCGCCGCCGCCAGCTCCAGCGCCAGCGGGATGCCGTCGAGCCGTGCGCACAGCTCCCGCACCTCGGGCTCGTCGGACACCGTGATCCCCTGCTCCCGGGCCCGGTCCACGAGCAGCCGCACCGCCTCGTCCGCGCCGAGCGGCGCCAGCGGGAACAGCAGCTCGCCCGCGAGGCCCAGCGGGCGCCGGCCCACCGCCAGCACCCGCAGCTGGGGAAGCTCGCGCAGGAGCTGCGCGACCAGCTCGGCGGTGGCCGCCACCAGATGCTCGAACCCGTCGAGGACCAGCAGCGTGGGGCGCGCGGCCAGCTGCTCCAGCATCGTCTCGCGGGGCGTCCGGGTGGTGTGATCGGTCAGCCCGAGAGCCTCCGCCACCTCGTACTCCACGAACTCCGGGTCGTGCGCCGGTGCCAGCTCCACCCAGCCGTGCGCCGTCTCCCACTCCGCCACGACCCGCGCGGCCAGCCGGGACTTGCCCACCCCGCCGGCCCCGGTCACCGTCACCAGCCGGGCCGACCGCAACGCCGCGGCGAGCCCCGCCGTCTCCGCCGTGCGTCCGACGAATCCGGTCAGGCCAAGGGGCGGCTCGCCGTCGGCGAAAGGTTCTGGGCACTGAGGACCTCGCATGGGACACGGAGCGTACTGAACCGTGTTCATTCCGTACAATCGCTTGCCGTAACTCCACCGTTCCCGCCGGTAATCCGGTACGGAGCGTCCGCCCCGGCGCGATAGGCTCGGGACACGACTTTTCCGATGCTCAGGCACGTTTCAGGGAGCGGGTGCGCACAGTGTCCGGTGGCGAGGTGGCCGGGATCCTGGTGGCCGTCTTCTGGGCGATCCTGGTCTCCTTCCTCGCGGTGGCGCTCGCGAGGGTGGCCCAGACGCTCAAGGCGACCACCAAGCTCGTGGCGGACGTGACCGACCAGGCGGTGCCGCTGCTCGCGGACGCCTCCCAGGCGGTGCGCTCCGCGCAGACCCAGATCGACCGGGTCGACGCGATCGCCACCGACGTCCAGGAGGTCACCTCCAACGCCTCCGCCCTGTCCACCACCGTCGCCTCCACCTTCGGCGGCCCGCTGGTCAAGGTCGCGGCCTTCGGCTACGGCGTCCGCAGGGCGCTCGGCGGCCGCAAGGAGGAGGACGTGCCCGGGAATTCGGCCCGGCGTACCGTGATCGTGGGCCGCACGGTCCCCGCCGCACGACGCAAGCGCAACCTCCGCGGGAAGAGGGACTGAGACCGAGCCATGTTCCGTCGTACCTTCTGGTTCGGCACCGGCGTCGCCGCCGGTGTCTGGGCCACCACCAAGGTCAACCGCAAGCTGCGGCAGCTGACCCCCGAGAGCCTGGCCGCGACCGCGGCCAACAAGGCCCTGGAGACGGGTCAGCGCCTGAAGGACCGCGCGGTCGGCTTCGCGCTCGACGTCCGCGACAACATGGCCCAGCGGGAGGACGAGCTCCAGGAGGCCCTCGGCATCCAGGACGACGCGCTCCCGGCGCCCCGGCGGCTCACCGCCATCGAGTACACCCCGAACACCAACCGCACCAACCCGAAGTACATCGAATCCCCGATGCACTCGTACAACCGGAATGAGGACCACTGATGGAGTCGGCCGAGATTCGCCGCCGCTGGCTGAGCTTCTACGAGGAGCGCGGTCACACCGTCGTCCCTTCGGCGTCGCTCATCGCGGACGACCCGACTCTGCTCCTCGTCCCCGCCGGCATGGTGCCCTTCAAGCCCTACTTCCTGGGTGAGGTCAAGCCGCCCTTCCAGCGCGCCACCAGCGTGCAGAAGTGCGTGCGCACGCCCGACATCGAAGAGGTCGGCAAGACCACCCGCCACGGCACGTTCTTCCAGATGTGCGGCAACTTCTCCTTCGGCGACTACTTCAAGGAAGGCGCCATCAAGTACGCCTGGGAGCTGCTCACCAGCCCCCAGGACAAGGGCGGTTACGGCCTCGACCCCGAGCGCCTGTGGATCACCGTCTACCTGGACGACGACGAGGCCGAGCGGATCTGGCACGAGGTCGTCGGCGTGCCCAAGGAGCGCATCCAGCGCCTGGGCAAGAAGGACAACTTCTGGTCCATGGGCGTCCCCGGACCCTGCGGCCCCTGCTCGGAGATCAACTACGACCGCGGCCCCGAGTTCGGCGTCGAGGGCGGCCCGGCCGTCAACGACGAGCGGTACGTGGAGATCTGGAACCTCGTCTTCATGCAGTACGAGCGGGGCGAGGGCACCGGCAAGGACGACTTCGAGATCCTCGGCGACCTGCCCAGCAAGAACATCGACACCGGCCTCGGTCTCGAACGCCTCGCCATGATTCTGCAGGGCGTGCAGAACATGTACGAGATCGACACCTCGATGGCCGTCATCGAGAAGGCCACCGAGCTGACCGGTGTCCGCTACGGCGACGCCCACGACTCGGACGTCTCCCTGCGCGTGGTCACCGACCACATGCGCACGTCCGTGATGCTCATCGGCGACGGCGTCACCCCGGGCAACGAGGGCCGCGGCTATGTGCTGCGCCGCATCATGCGCCGCGCCATCCGCAACATGCGGCTGCTGGGCGCCACCGGACCGGTTGTCAAGAACCTGGTCGACACCGTGATCGCCATGATGGGCCAGCAGTACCCGGAGCTGGTCGCCGACCGCGAGCGCATCGAGAAGGTCGCCGTCGCCGAGGAGAACGCCTTCCTCAAGACGCTGAAGGCCGGCACCAACATCCTGGACACCGCCGTCACCGAGACCAAGCAGTCCGGCGGCGGCGTCCTGTCCGGCGAGAAGGCCTTCCTGCTCCACGACACCTGGGGCTTCCCGATCGACCTCACCCTGGAGATGGCCGCCGAACAGGGCCTCGCCGTGGACGAAGAGGGCTTCCGCCGCCTGATGAAGGAGCAGCGGGAGCGCGCCAAGGCCGACGCCCAGGCCAAGAAGACCGGCCACGCCGACCTCGGTGCCTACCGCGAGATCGCCGACAGCGCCGGCGCCACCGACTTCATCGGGTACGCCGACACCGAGGGCGAGTCCACCATCGTGGGCCTCCTGGTCGACGGCGTCTCCTCGCCCGCCGCCTCCGAGGGCGACGAGGTCGAGGTCGTCCTGGACCGCACCCCGTTCTACGCCGAGGGCGGCGGCCAGATCGGCGACACCGGCCGGATCAAGGCCGACTCCGGTGCCGTGATCGAGATCCGCGACTGCCAGAAGCCGGTCCCGGGTGTGTACGTGCACAAGGGCGTCGTCCAGGTCGGCGAGGTGACCGTCGGCGCCAAGGCCCAGGCCACCATCGACGTGCGCCGCCGCAAGGCCATCGCCCGCGCCCACTCGGCCACCCACCTCACCCACCAGGCCCTGCGCGACGCCCTCGGTCCGACGGCCGCCCAGGCCGGTTCCGAGAACCAGCCCGGCCGCTTCCGCTTCGACTTCGGCTCGCCGTCCGCCGTGCCGACGGCCGTGATGACCGACGTCGAGCAGAAGATCAACGAGGTCCTCGCCCGCGACCTCGATGTGCACGCCGAGGTCATGGGCATCGACGAGGCCAAGAAGCAGGGTGCCATCGCCGAGTTCGGCGAGAAGTACGGTGAGCGGGTCCGCGTGGTCACCATCGGCGACTTCTCCAAGGAGCTGTGCGGCGGCACGCATGTGCACAACACTGCCCAGCTGGGTCTGGTGAAGCTGCTCGGCGAGTCCTCCATCGGCTCCGGTGTGCGCCGGATCGAGGCCCTGGTCGGCGTGGACGCCTACAACTTCCTCGCCCGTGAGCACACGGTCGTCAACCAGCTGACCGAGCTGCTCAAGGGCCGCTCCGAGGAGCTGCCGGAGAAGGTCTCCGCCATGCTCGGCAAGCTGAAGGACGCCGAGAAGGAGATCGAGAAGTTCCGCGCCGAGAAGGTGCTCCAGGCCGCCGGTGGTCTCGCCGACTCGGCCAAGGACGTGCGGGGCATCGCCCTGGTCGCCGGGCAGGTCCCGGACGGCACCACACCGGACGACCTGCGCAAGCTGGTCCTCGATGTGCGCGGCCGCATCCAGGGCGGCCGGGCCGCCGTGGTCGCCCTGTTCACGGTGAACAACGGCAAGCCGCTGACCGTCATCGCCACCAACGAGGCCGCCCGCGAGCGTGGTCTGAAGGCCGGTGACCTGGTGCGCACGGCCGCCAAGACCCTCGGTGGCGGCGGTGGCGGCAAGCCGGACGTCGCCCAGGGCGGCGGTCAGAACCCGGCCGCCGTCGGCGAGGCCGTCGAGGCCGTCGAGCGTCTCGTCACCGAGACCGCCAAGTGATATCCGAGTAAGGAAACGGTCGGAAATGCGCAGAGGACGTCGGCTTTCGATCGACGTCGGGGACGCCCGGATCGGGGTCGCCTCGTGCGACCCCGACGGGATCCTCGCCACCCCGGTGGAGACGGTCCCCGGCCGGGACATCCCCGCCGCCCACCGCCGGTTGCGTCAACTGGTGGCGGAGTATGAGCCGATCGAGGTAGTCGTCGGTCTCCCTCGCTCCCTCAAGGGGGGCGAGGGGCCGGCCGCCGTCAAGGTCCGCGTCTTCACCCAGGAGCTGGCCAAGGGCATCAAGCCGGTGCCGGTCCGCCTCGTGGACGAGCGGATGACCACGGTGACGGCCTCGCAGGGACTGCGCGCCTCGGGTGTGAAGTCCAAGAAGGGCCGGTCCGTCATCGACCAGGCCGCGGCCGTGATCATCCTCCAGCAGGCCCTCGAATCCGAACGGGTGTCAGGTAAGCCACCCGGCGAGGGCGTCGAAGTGGTCATCTGATCGCGATACGGTAACGTTCCGCGCGATGCGGCGGCGTTCGAACAGCCGCCGCACAGCAAGAGGCGGAGCGGAAGCCGGCCCCCGGCCGCGTGACCGTCGGCCTCGCGGCTCTAGGGGATCGATGACTGAGTATGGCCGGGGCCCAGGCTCCGAACCGTGGCATCCGCAGGACCCGTTGTACGGGGACGGCGGATGGGAAGGGCAGCAGGCGTACGCCGGGCATCAGGCTGCCTACGGCGGCCTGTCGCAGCAGCAGTACCCGCAGCAGCCGCAGCAGCAGTACGGCGGTGAGTGGACCCAGGGTCACCAGCCCGGGTACGACGGCCAGCAGTACCCGTACTACGGTGACCAGGGCCATCCCCAGTACGACCCCCAGTACCAGGGCCAGTATCCGCAGCACCCGCAGCAGCCCGGCCCTCACCAGGGCGGCTGGGATGCGACCGGCACCCACGGCCAGGTGCCCTACGCGGCCGACCCCGGCGACCCCTACGGGCAGCAGCCCGTGGCGTACGGCGCCGAACAGCCCGACCTCTACGGCACCGAGGACGCCTACCCCCCGCCGGAGCCCCCCGGCCGCAGGCGCCCCGAGGCCGAACCCGATCCGGGGGCCCCCGCCGACGACGAGGAGGAGGAACACGCCTTCTTCGCGGGCGGCGGGGACGACGACGAGGACGGCGAGGAGCACGAACTGGCCGGCCGCAGGGAGCGGCGCGGCGGCAAAGGCAGAAAACCCGTCAAGAGCAAGAAACGCCGCACCGGCTGCGCCTGCATGGTCGTCGTCCTGGTCTTCGGCGGCGGCCTCGGCGGAGTCGGGTACTACGGCTACAAGTTCTACCAAAATCGTTTCGCCCCGGCCCCGGACTACGCGGGCGACGGCACCGGCGTGACGGTGACCGTCGAGATCCCCAAGGGCGCGGGCGGCTGGGACATCGGACGGCGGCTGAAAGAGGCCGGTGTCGTCAAGAGCGCCGACGCGTTCGTGCACGCCCAGGGCACGACACCGGGCGGTGACTCGATCCAGGCCGGCGCCTATCTCCTGAAAAAGGAGATGTCCGCCGCGAGCGCGGTGCGCATGATGCTCGACCCGAAGAGCCAGAACAATGTGATGGTGACGCCGGGCGAGCGTAATTCCGCCGTCTACCAGATCATCGACAAGAAGCTTGAAATGCCCGCCGGCAGCACCGAGAAGATCGCGAAGAAGGATTACAGCAGCCTCGGGATCCCGGCCTGGGCGCAGAAGAGCTCCGAGATGAAGGACCCGCTGGAGGGCTTCCTCTTCCCGGGCACCTACCCGGCGGCCAAGGGTATGAAGCCGGACGCGATCCTCAGGCAGATGGTGGCCCAGGCCAAGGAGCGGTACGCCGCCTACGGGCTGGACGCGAAGGCCAAGTCCCTTGGTCTGCATGACGCGTTCGAGCTGGTCACGGTCGCGAGCCTGGTCCAGGCCGAGGGCAAGACGCACGAGGACTTCCGCAAGATGGCCGAGGTGGTCTACAACCGCCTGAAGCCCACCAACACCGAGACGAACCAGCTGCTCCAGTTCGACTCGACGTACAACTACGCCAAGGGCACCAGCAACATCCATATCTCCGAGAAGGAGATCAACAGCAACCAGAGCCCGTACAACACGTACACCCACAAGGGCTTGCCGCCCGGTCCGATCGGAAACCCCGGCGAGGACGCGATCAAGGCGGCGCTGAATCCGACCCACGACGGCTGGATCTATTTCGTGGCGACCGACGGTACGACCAATACCGAATTCGCCAAGACATACGAAGAATTCCAGCAACTCAAGGACAAGTTCAATGCCAGCTCGGGCAACTGACGCCCGCCGGGCCGCCGTGCTCGGAAAGCCCATCGCCCACTCGTTCTCCCCGGTGCTGCACCGGGCCGCCTACGCCGAACTCGGCCTCACCGGCTGGTCGTACGACCGGTTCGAGGTCGACGAGGCGGAGCTGCCCGGCTTCTTCGAGAAGCTCGGGCCCGAGTGGGCGGGGCTGTCGCTGACCATGCCGCTGAAGCGGGCGGTCATCCCGCTGCTGGACGAGATCAGCGAGACCGCCGCCTCGGTGGACGCGGTCAACACGGTCGTGTTCGACGCGGACGGCCGCAAGCGCGGCGACAACACCGATGTCCCGGGCATGGTGGCCGCGCTGCGCGAACACGGCATCGAAGAGGTCGGGTCCGCCGCGATCCTCGGCGCCGGGGCCACCGCGTCCTCGGCGCTCGCCGCCCTCTCCCGTGTCTGCACCGGCGAGGTCGTCGCCTATGTGCGCAGCGAGCCCCGCGCCGCCGAGATGCGCCGGTGGGGCCGCCGCCTCGATGTGGACGTCCGTACGGCCGACTGGTCGGACGCGGCCGAGGCGCTGCGTGCCCCGCTGGTGATCGCCACCACCCCGGCCGGTACCACGGACGCCCTCGCCGCCGCCGTGCCCGAGCGCCCCGCCACCCTCTTCGACGTGCTCTACGAGCCCTGGCCCACCGAGCTGGCCGCCCGCTGGTCCATGTACGGCGGCGCGGTGGTCGGCGGCCTCGACCTGCTGGTCCACCAGGCCGTCCTCCAGGTCGAGCAGATGACCGGACGCGCCCCGGCGCCGCTGGAGGCCATGCGCCGGGCCGGGGAAGCGGCACTCGCCGCCCGCTGAACGGCCGCGTCCGGCCCGCGTCCCGGCCAGGGACGGCCCGTACCCCGTCCGCTTGCTGGACCGGGCACCGGACACCCGCCGCGGACGTGGGAGGATCGGACATGGCGGACCGGGGTCGCGCATCCGGTCACACCGTCGGCGCCCGCGGAAAGACGCGTGGGCCGGGCAGTACCGGGCGCGATCACTGAGGAGCACCGTTGAGCAGGCTGCGTTGGCTGACCGCGGGGGAGTCCCACGGTCCCGCACTTGTGGCGACGCTGGAGGGCCTTCCCGCCGGCGTACCGATCACCACGGAGATGGTGGCGGACCACCTCGCGCGGCGGCGGCTCGGCTATGGCCGCGGTGCGCGGATGAAGTTCGAGCGCGACGAGGTCACCTTTCTGGGTGGTGTCCGGCACGGACTGACCCTCGGCTCCCCGGTCGCGATCATGGTGGGCAACACCGAGTGGCCGAAGTGGGAGCAGGTCATGTCGGCCGACCCGGTCGACGCCGAGATCCTCGACGGGCTCGCCCGCAACGCGCCGCTGACCCGGCCGCGGCCCGGTCACGCGGACCTCGCGGGCATGCAGAAGTACGACTTCGAGGAGGCCCGCCCGATCCTGGAGCGCGCCTCCGCCCGGGAGACCGCCGCCCGGGTGGCGCTGGGCGCGGTGGCCCGGTCGTACCTGAAGGAGACGGCCGGGATCGAGATCGTCTCCCATGTGGTCGAGCTGTGCTCGGTCAAGGCCCCCGCCGGGGTGTACCCGACGCCGGCCGATGTGGAGAAGCTGGACGCGGACCCGCTGCGCTGCCTGGACGCGGACGCGTCGCGGGCGATGGTCGAGGAGGTCGACCAGGCCCACAAGGACGGCGACACCCTCGGCGGCGTGGTCGAGGTGCTGGCGTACGGCGTGCCGGTCGGTCTGGGCTCGCATGTGCACTGGGACCGCAAGCTGGACGCGCACCTGGCCGGTGCCCTGATGGGCATCCAGGCGATCAAGGGCGTGGAGATCGGCGACGGCTTCGAGCTGGCCCGGGTGCCGGGCTCCCAGGCGCACGACGAGATCGTGAGCACCCCGGAGGGCATCCGGCGGGTCTCCGGCCGCGCGGGCGGCACCGAGGGCGGTCTGTCCACGGGTGAGCTGCTGCGGGTGCGGGCGGCGATGAAGCCGATCGCGACCGTGCCGCGCGCGCTGCGCACCGTGGACGTGACCACCGGCGAGGCCGCGCAGGCCCACCACCAGCGCTCCGACGTCTCCGCGGTGCCCGCCGCGGGCATCGTGGCCGAGGCCATGGTCGCGCTGGTCCTCGCGGACGCGGTCGCGGAGAAGTTCGGCGGCGACTCGGTGGGCGAGACCCGCCGAAACGTCCGCTCGTACCTCGATCACCTGCGGATCCGATGAGCGGGCCGCGTCTCGTCCTCGTCGGCCCGATGGGCGTCGGCAAGTCCACCGTGGGCCGGCTGCTGGCCGAGCGGCTGGGCGTCGGCTACCGGGACACCGACGACGACATCGTGGCCGCCGAGGGCCGGGAGATCTCCGAGATCTTCGTGGACGAGGGTGAGGAGCACTTCCGGGCGCTGGAGAAGGCGGCCGTGGCCACCGCGCTCGCCGAACACCGGGGCGTGCTCGCGCTCGGCGGCGGCGCGGTCCTCGACGCGGACACCCGGGCGCTGCTCGCCCCGCAGCCGGTGGTCTACCTCTCCATGGACGTGGAGGAGGCGGTCCGCCGCACCGGTCTGAACGTGGCCCGCCCGCTGCTCGCGGTCAACCCGCGCAAGCAGTGGCGCGAGCTGATGGAGGCCCGGCGCCACTTGTACGAGGAGGTCGCCACCGCCGTCGTCACCACCGATGGGCGCACCCCCGAAGAGGTCACCCGAGCAGCGCTGGACGCACTGGAGTTGAAGAAGGCATGAGCGAGGCAGTCACCCGGATCCAGGTCGCGGGCAGCGCGGGCACCGACCCGTACGAGGTGCTGGTCGGCCGCCAACTCCTGGGCGAGCTGGCCGGGTTGATCGGCCCCAGGGCCAAGCGGGTCGCGGTGATCCACCCGGAGGCGCTGGACGGGACCGGGGACGCGCTCCGCGCCGACCTGGCCGATCAGGGCTACGAGGCGATCGCCATCCAGGTGCCCAACGCCGAGGAGGCCAAGACCGCCGAGGTCGCCGCCTACTGCTGGAAGGCGCTCGGCCAGTCCAACTTCACCCGCACCGACGTCATCGTCGGCGTGGGCGGCGGCGCGACCACCGACCTGGCCGGGTTCGTGGCCGCGACCTGGCTGCGCGGGGTGCGCTGGATCGCCGTACCGACCACCGTGCTCGCCATGGTGGACGCGGCGGTCGGCGGCAAGACGGGCATCAACACCGCCGAGGGCAAGAACCTGGTCGGTGCCTTCCACCCGCCGGCCGGGGTGCTGTGCGACCTGGCCGCGCTGGACTCGCTGCCGGTCAACGACTACGTGTCCGGGCTCGCCGAGATCATCAAGGCCGGTTTCATCGCCGACCCGGTGATCCTCGACCTGATCGAGGCCGACACCGAGGCCGCGCGGAGCCCGCAGGGCCCGCACACCGCCGAGCTGATCGAACGCTCGATCCGGGTGAAGGCCGAGGTGGTCTCCTCGGACCTGAAGGAGTCCGGCCGCCGGGAGATCCTCAACTACGGCCATACGCTCGGCCACGCCATCGAGAAGAACGAGCGCTACAAGTGGCGGCACGGCGCCGCGGTCGCGGTCGGCATGCACTTCGCCGCCGAACTCGGCCGTCTCGCGGGCCGGTTGGACGACGCGACCGCCGACCGGCACCGCGCGATCCTCGAAGCCGTCGGCCTGCCGCTGCACTACCGCTACGACCAGTGGCCCAAGTTGGTCGAGAACATGAAGGTCGACAAGAAGTCCCGCGGCGACCTGCTGCGCTTCATCGTCCTCGACGGGCTGGCCAAGCCGACCGTCCTGGAGGGCCCGGACCCGGCCGTCCTGCTGGCCGCCTACGGGGAAGTCGGCGAGTAGCTCCGCGTTCTCGCAGGTTGCGCCATCTTTCTCGGCGCATCGGGCACTTCGGATCGTCCCCGGCCGTTTCACCGAACGACGGCCGGGGGCGGTACCGTTCGCAGAGGAGCGGGGCCCACCCCCGCCGCCTGCACCCCCAACTGCCTGTACGAGACGGAGTGGCAACGGATGCAGCACGCAGTGGGATCTCCGCTGCCGCCGCCCCATCAGCCGGGGCACCGGCCGCACACCGGCTGGCCGTCGGCCGCGGGGCCCCCGGGTGAACCCCCCGCGCAGGGCCCCGCCGCCCCGCCCCCGGCCTTCCCGCCACCGTCACCGCCGTGCCGCAAGGGGCACCCGCCGGGCAGCACCGGGCCGCGCCGCCGCCCGACGGCACCGGCCATGTGCACCTGCCGCCGGGCGCCCCCTTCGGTGTGCCGACCCCGGCGCCGAC
Organism: Streptomyces sp. LaBMicrA B280; assembly: GCF_049222185.1. NCBI lineage: Bacteria > Bacillati > Actinomycetota > Actinomycetes > Kitasatosporales > Streptomycetaceae > Streptomyces > Streptomyces sp. LaBMicrA B280. The sequence continues at coordinate 174,524 of NZ_JBMJCT010000015.1, forward strand.
CGCGACCGCGGTGCCCGATCCGACGACCACCACGCTGGCCGTCCTGCTGATCGGACCCGCCGGCGCCGGCAAGACCAGCGTGGCGAAGTACTGGGCGGACCACCGGCGGGTGCCGACGGCCCACATCAGCCTGGACGACGTCCGCGAGTGGGTGCGCTCCGGCTTCGCCGATCCGCAGTCCGGGTGGAACGACCACTCCGAGGCCCAGTACCGCCTGGCCCGCCGCACCTGCGGCTTCGCCGCGCGCAACTTCCTGGCCAACGGCATCTCCTGCATCCTGGACGACGCGGTCTTCCCGGACCGCCCGGTCGTCGGCCTCGGCGGCTGGAAGCGCCATGTCGGACCCGGCCTGCTCCCGGTCGTCCTGCTGCCCGGCCTGGACATCGTCCTGGAACGCAACGCCGAACGCTCCGGCAACCGCCGCCTCACCGACGAGGAGGTCGCCCGCATCCACGGCCGCATGGCCGGCTGGTACGGCTCGGGCCTCCCGATCATCGACAACTCCCAACTGGACGTCCCGGGCACGGCGAGGGTCCTGGACGAGGTCCTGGCGAGAGCGATAGCCAGCCCCCCGAACTGGTAGACCAGGGGAACCCGGTCCGGCCCGAGGGGCGCGGCGGAACCACCCCTCACAAGCCCCACCCCTCACGAGCCCCACTCGGCCCCCCTGAATCGGCACAAACGGCATAAAACTCCTACGCTCATCTCATGTCAGAGGTGTACGCGAACCGCCGATCCCGCCTGCGGGACCACTTCAACGCGGCCGGCACCGCGGCAGCGCTCGTCACCCGTCCCGCCAACGTGCGCTACCTCGCGGCCGCCGCCCCGCACGGCGCCGTCCTGCTCCTCGGCAGCAGCGAGGACCTCCTGGTGTGCGCGGTCCCGCCCGACGACCGCCCCTTCGAGGGGCGCCCGGACGAGGCCCTGCGGGTACAGGTCCTGCCCGCGCGGGGCGGCGACACCGCCGTGGCCGCGGCCGACCTCGCCCGGGGCCAGGGCGCGGACTCCCTCGCCGTGGAGGAGCACCATCTGACGGTCGCCCGGCACCGGGCCATCGCCGCGATCGCCCCGGCCCTGCGCCTCGCCGACGTCGGCTGCGCCGTGGAGCAGCTCAGGGTCGTCAAGGACGAGGAGGAGATCTCCTGCCTGCGCATCGGCGCCGAGATCGCCGACCAGGCCCTCGGCGAGCTGCTGGAGTCCATCCTCGTCGGCCGCACCGAACGGCACCTCGCCCTGGAGCTGGAGCGCCGCCTGGTCGACCACGGCGCCGACGGCCCGGCCTTCCCCACTTCCGTCGCCACCGGCCCGAACTCCGGCCGGCGCGGCCACCGGCCCACCGACCGGCGGGTGGAGGAGGGCGATTTCCTCTCCGTGTGCCTCGGCGCGACCTATCGCGGCTACCGCTGCGAGATCGGCCGTACGTTCGTCATCGGCACCTCTCCGGCGGACTGGCAGATCCAGCTGTACGACCTGGTCTTCTCCGCCCAGCGCGCCGGTCGCGAGGCCCTCGCCCCCGGCGCCGCCTACCGTGACGTGGACCGCGCGGCACGCCATGTGCTGGACTCCGCGGGCTACGCGGAGGCCCTGCCGCCGCTCACCGGGCACGGGGTCGGACTCGAAATCGACGAGGACCCGCAGTTGTCCCCCGCGGCCATGGGTAAACTGGACGCTTGCGTGCCGGTCACCGTCGAACCGGGGGTCCACCTCCCGGGCCGGGGCGGTGTCCGGATCGATGACACGCTCGTCGTGCGCCCCGAGGCGGACGGCGGACCCGAGCTACTCACCATCACGACCAAGGAGCTGCTCGCGCTGTAGCGCGTGACCCGGGGTCGTACGTCAGTCCAGGAGATTCCGCAACCGTGGCTTCCACGAACGACCTCAAGAACGGCCTGGTGCTCAAGCTCGAAGGCGGCCAGCTCTGGTCCGTCGTCGAGTTCCAGCACGTCAAGCCCGGCAAGGGCCCGGCCTTCGTGCGCACCAAGCTCAAGAACGTGCTCTCCGGCAAGGTCGTCGACAAGACCTTCAACGCCGGTGTCAAGGTCGAGACCGCCACTGTCGACAAGCGCGACATGCAGTTCTCGTACATGGACGGCGACTACTTCGTCTTCATGGACATGCAGACCTACGACCAGCTGATGGTCGACCGCAAGGCCGTCGGCGACGCCGCCAACTTCCTGATCGAGGGCTTCACCGCCACCGTGGCCCAGCACGAGGGCGAGGTGCTCTTCGTGGAGCTGCCCGCCGCCGTCGAGCTGGTCATCCAGGAGACCGAGCCGGGCGTCCAGGGCGACCGCTCCACCGGTGGCACCAAGCCCGCCACCCTGGAGACCGGTCACCAGATCCAGGTCCCGCTCTTCATCACCACCGGTGAGAAGATCAAGGTCGACACCCGTACGAGCGACTACCTCGGCCGGGTGAACAGCTAACCGTGGCTGCCCGCAACACGGCCCGCAAGCGCGCCTTCCAGATCCTCTTCGAGGGTGACCAGCGCGGCGCCGACGTCCTGACGGTCCTTGCCGACTGGGTCCGGCTGTCCCGGTCCGACACCCGGCAGCCGCCGGTCAGCGAGTACACGATGCAGCTGGTCGAGGGCTACGCCGAGCACGCCCGGCGCATCGACGAGCTGATCGCCCAGTACGCGGTCGGGTGGACGCTCGACCGGATGCCGGTCGTGGACCGCAACATCCTGCGGCTGGGCGCGTACGAGCTGATCTGGGTGGACGAGACCCCGGACGCCGTCGTGCTGGACGAGATGGTGCAGCTGGCGAAGGAGTTCTCGACCGATGAGTCGCCCTCGTTCGTCAACGGTCTCCTGGGGCGCTTCAAGGAGCTGAAGCCCTCGCTCCGCCGGGATTAGCCGGTAGAGGACCACCTGACCACCTGGAGGGGCGCCGGGCGACTGCGGGACGGCGGCTGCGGTTATGCCGTGGCGCGTCGCGCGGTGCCTCGCGCCCCTCAGGCATGTCCGCGGCCACCGGCCTTGAGAGGCCGGCCCGAGCAGTCGGATGAAAACGCCGCCGGGGGGGGGGGGGGGGGGGGGGGTTTTCCCCCCCCCCCCCCCCGCGCCGGCCCGAACGCTCCACGTACGATCGAACGCCGAACCGATGCCGCGAGACGAGCGATCTGGACTGCCCCTATGACGAGCACGCAGCTGCGCAAGGACGCCGCCCGCAACTGGGACCGGATCGTCGCGATAGCGCGCGAACTGGTGGACGAGGGCACCGCGCTCCAGCTCAACGATGTCGCGCGGCGGGCGGGGCTCGGGGTCGGGACCGTCTACCGGCACTTCGCCACGCCCGAGGCGCTGCTGGAGACCGTGGCCGCGCCCTGTCTGGAAGGTCTCGCGGAGCACGGCCGCGGGGCGCTGGCGCTGGCCGGCACGGATCCGCTGCGCGCGCTGGAGGGGTTCCTGTCGCGGGTCGTGGAGGCGCAGGTCACGGATGCGGCGCTGGCGCCGGTCGCGGCGGCGACGGCGGACGCGTTGCCGCGGACGGCCGAGCTGAAGGGGGCCCTCGCGGCGGCCGGCACGGAACTGCTCGACCGGGCGCGCGTGGCGGGGGCGGTCAGCGCGGACCTCACCGCGGGCGATCTCGTTCCGCTGATGTGCGGCATCGCGCACGCGGTGAATCTCCACGGCGGCGACAGGGCGTCCCGTCTGCGCACCGCCGACCGCTACCTGACCACGTTCTTCGAGGGCGCCCGCGTCCCGCCCGCGACGACGCCCTGACCGCGGGCCGCCGCCCTGGCCGCGGGCGGCCCGGGCCCAGCGCGGAGGCATGTCCGCGGCCAGCGGGCTTGGGGGGACGGCCCGAGGAGTCGGATGGAAAAGACGCCGGGGGGTGGTGGGGGGGGGTTGTTTTTTTTCTCCCACTTTTCCCCCCCCCTCCCCCCCCCCCCCCCCCCCCCCCCCCACGTTTCTGCTTGTTTGTCCGCAAAGACCTATGCGGTCACGCCTCTTCGTGCGTGGCCACCGCGCGGCGGGCGTCCGCGTCCAGGACGCCCCAGCTGATCAGCTGCTCGGTGAGGACCGAGGGGGACTGGTCGTAGATGACGGCGAGTGTGCGCAGGTCGTCCTGGCGGATCGAGAGCACCTTGCCGTTGTAGTCGCCGCGCTGGGACTGGATCGTCGCCGCGTAGCGCTGGAGGGGGCCCGCCTTCTCGGCCGGCACCGTGGCCAGCCGCTCCAGGTCGAGGACCAGCTTCGGCGGCGGCTCGGCGGCGCCGCCGGGCGTGGTGCCCGGCAGCAGCTCCTGCACCGGGACGCCATAGAAATCGGCCAGCTCGGCAAGGCGCTGCACGGTCACGGCACGGTCGCCGCGCTCGTACGAACCCACCACCACGGCCTTCCAGCGACCCTGGGACTTCTCCTCGACACCGTGGAGGGAAAGGCCCTGCTGGGTGCGGATGGCCCGGAGCTTGGCCCCGAGCTGTTTGGCGTATTCGCTGGACATATAGCTCCCCGGACACTGTGTCGACGCGGCCGGCTGTCTTCCCGCCGCGCGTTTTGGTAACTCACTGTGAGGTTACGCAGCGTGATTCTTCTGCGTCAAGCCGAATGGGCCACCCCGACGCTTCCGTGGTAGTGATGGCGCGTTGGGCCAAGGGGGTGAACCGAAGCGGTCCTCGCGACCTGCTACCGTAGATGGCGCAATTCCGACGTCCTTTAAGGTCCGTCCCGTGAGGCGGAGAAGGAGGTCCGTTTTTTATGGACACGAACGCCCATCTGTCGGCAACCGATGCCCGGCCCGTTCTCGAGGGCCCCGACATCGCGCGGGTACTGACCCGTATCGCCCACGAGATCGTCGAGCGCGCCAAGGGCGCCGACGACGTGGTGCTCCTCGGCATTCCCACCCGGGGCGTCTTCCTCGCCCAGCGGCTGGCCGCCAAGCTCGAGCAGATCACCGACCGCGCCATCCCGGTCGGCTCCCTCGACATCACCATGTACCGCGACGACCTGCGCATGCACCCGCCGCGTGCGCTGGCCCGCACCGAGATCCCCGGTGACGGCCTCGACGGCAGGCTGGTCGTCCTCGTGGACGACGTGCTCTTCTCCGGCCGCACCATCCGCGCCGCCCTCGACGCCCTGAACGACCTCGGGCGCCCGCGCGCGGTCCAGCTCGCGGTCCTCGTCGACCGCGGCCACCGGGAACTGCCGATCCGCGCCGACTACGTCGGTAAGAACCTCCCCACGTCGCTGCGGGAGACGGTCAAGGTCCAGCTCGCCGAGGAGGACGGTCGCGACACCGTGCTGCTCGGTGTGAAGCCGGCCGACCAGTAGCGAGTCAGGCGCGTCAGGGTCGCCTCGGCGTACCCGCTCACGCCCGGATTCGCCCCAATCCTCCCGAACTGCCTTACGGAGCCTGACAGATGCAGCGTCATCTCATCTCGGCCGCCGACCTCTCCCGCGACGACGCCGTCCTGATCCTCGACACCGCCGAGGAGATGGCCCGGGTCGCCGACCGGCCGATCAAGAAACTGCCGACCCTGCGCGGCCGTACCGTCGTGAACCTCTTCTTCGAGGACTCCACGCGCACCCGGATCTCCTTCGAGGCCGCCGAGAAGCGCCTGTCCGCGGATGTCATCAACTTCTCCGCCAAGGGATCGAGCGTGTCCAAGGGCGAGTCCCTGAAGGACACCGCCCAGACCCTGGAGGCGATGGGCGTCGACGCCGTCGTCATCCGGCACGGCGCCTCCGGCGCGCCCTACCGCCTCGCCACCTCCGGCTGGATCGACGCCGCCGTGATCAACGCGGGCGACGGCACCCACCAGCACCCCACCCAGGCCCTCCTGGACGCCTTCACGATGCGCCGCCGCCTGGTCGGCCGCGACGCCGGTCTCGGCCAGGACCTGGCCGGGAAGCGCGTCACCCTCGTCGGCGACGTCCTGCACAGCCGGGTCGCCCGCTCCAACGTCGACCTGCTGCACACCCTCGGCGCCGAGGTGACCCTGGTCGCCCCGCCCACCCTGATCCCGGTCGGCGTCGGGTCCTGGCCCTGCGAGGTGTCGTACGACCTCGACAGCACGCTGCCCAAGTGCGACGCGGTGATGATGCTGCGCGTGCAGCGGGAGCGGATGAACGCCGCCTTCTTCCCGACCGAGCGCGAGTACTCCCGGCGCTACGGCCTCGACGGCGACCGCATGGCCAAGCTGCCCGAGCACGCCATCGTGATGCACCCCGGCCCGATGGTGCGCGGCATGGAGATCACCGCCGAGGTCGCCGACTCCGACCGCTGCACCGCCGTGGAGCAGGTCGCCAACGGCGTGTCCATCCGGATGGCCGTCCTGTACCTGCTGCTCGGCGGCAACGAGCCCGCCGCCGCCCCCCTTCGCGCTGAGGAGAAGTAAGAACATGAGCAAGATCCTGATCCGCGGTGCGAAGGTGCTCGGTGGCGAGCAGCGGGACGTGCTGATCGACGGCGAGACCATCGCCGAGGTGGGCACCGGGCTGGCCGCCGAGGGCGCCGAGGTGATCGAGGCCGAGGGCAAGGTGCTGCTGCCGGGCCTGGTCGACCTGCACACCCATCTGCGCGAGCCCGGCCGCGAGGACTCCGAGACCGTCCTCACCGGCACCCGCGCGGCCGCGAGCGGCGGCTACACCGCCGTGTTCGCCATGGCCAACACCTTCCCCGTCGCCGACACCGCAGGCGTCGTCGAGCAGGTCTGGCGGCTCGGCCGGGAGCACGGCTACTGCGACGTCCAGCCCATCGGCGCCGTCACCGTCGGCCTGGAGGGCAGGAAGCTCGCCGAACTCGGCGCCATGCACGAGTCCGCCGCCGGGGTCACCGTCTTCTCCGACGACGGCAAGTGCGTGGACGACGCGGTGATCATGCGCCGCGCCCTGGAGTACGTGAAGGCGTTCGGCGGCATCGTCGCCCAGCACGCCCAGGAGCCGCGGCTGACCGAGGGCGCCCAGATGAACGAGGGCGTCGTCTCCGCCGAGCTGGGCCTCGGCGGCTGGCCCGCCGTCGCCGAGGAGTCGATCATCGCCCGCGACGTCCTGCTCGCCGAGCACGTCGGCTCCCGCGTCCACATCTGCCACCTGTCGACCGCCGGTTCCGTCGAGATCGTCCGCTGGGCCAAGTCCCGCGGCATCCAGGTCACCGCCGAGGTCACCCCGCACCACCTGCTGCTCACCGACGAGCTGGTGCGCACCTACAACCCCGTCTACAAGGTCAACCCGCCGCTGCGCACCGAGCGCGACGTCATGGCGCTGCGCGAGGCCCTCGCCGACGGCACGATCGACATCGTCGCCACCGACCACGCCCCGCACCCGCACGAGGACAAGGACTGCGAGTGGGCCGCGGCCGCCATGGGCATGGTGGGCCTGGAGACCGCGCTGTCGGTGGTGCAGGAGACCATGGTCGGCACGGGCCTGCTGGACTGGGCCGGCGTCGCCGACCGGATGTCCGCCAAGCCCGCGCAGATCGGACAGGCCACCGGACACGGCCGTCCCGTCTCGGCCGGTGAGCCTGCCAACCTCACCCTGGTCGACACGGCATACCGTGGCCAGGTGGACCCCGCGGGCTTCGCCTCGCGCAGCCGCAACACCCCCTACCAGGGGCGCGAGCTGCCGGGCCGTGTGACGCACACATGGCTGCGGGGCAAGGCCACGCTCGTCGACGGGAAGCTCACGTGACACCTGTAATCCTCCTGGCCGAGGCAGAGAAGTCGGCCCCGGTCACCGACTGGCCGGCGCGCATCGGCTGGCTCGTCGGACTCCTGCTCTTCATCGCGCTCGTCTACTGGCTGATGCGCGAGGGCTGGAAATGGCGCGCCACGCTCCAGAGCGACATCCCGGAGCTGCCCGCCGCGCCCGAGGACACCGGCCCGGTGAAACTGACCATGAGCGGCCGCTACCACGGCTCCACCGCCGCGGGGCAGTGGCTGGACCGCATCGTGGCCCACGGCCTGGGCACCCGGAGCCTGGCCGAGCTCACCCTCACCGACGCGGGCCTGGAGGTCGAACGCCCCGGCGCGAACGACTTCTTCATCCCGGCCGCCGCCCTGCGCGAGGCCCGGCTCGACAAGGGCATCGCGGGCAAGGTCCTCACCGAGGGCGGACTGCTGGTGGTGACCTGGGCGCACGGCGACAAACTGATCGACTCCGGTTTCCGCTCCGACCACGCGGCCGAGCATCCCGCATGGGCCGACACGCTCAACCACATGATCAACGACACGGAAGGCGCACGATGACGACCTCCACCAGGGGAGCCGCGAAGACTCCCGCCGTACTCGTCCTGGAGGACGGCCGCACCTTCCGCGGCCGTGCCTACGGGGCCGTGGGGGAGACCTTCGGCGAGGCCGTGTTCTCCACCGGTATGACCGGCTACCAGGAGACCCTGACCGACCCGTCGTACGACCGTCAGATCGTCGTCGCCACCGCCCCGCAGATCGGCAACACCGGCTGGAACGACGAGGACGACGAGTCGGGCCGCATCTGGGTCTCCGGCTATGTGGTCCGCGACCCCGCGCGCGTGCCGTCCAACTGGCGGGCCAAGCGCTCCCTGGACGACGAGCTGGAGCGGCAGGGCGTCGTCGGCATCTCCGGCATCGACACCCGCGCCCTCACCCGCCATCTGCGCGAGCGCGGCTCCATGCGGGCCGGCATCTTCTCCGGCGAGGCCGTCGCGGCCGAAGCGGAGCTGCTGGCCCGGGTGCAGGCCCAGCCCCACATGAAGGGCGCGAGCCTCTACGAGGAGGTCGCCACCAAGGAGGCGTACGTCGTCCCCGCGGTCGGCGAGAAGAAGTTCACCGTCGCCGCGATCGACCTCGGCATCAAGGGCATGACCCCGCACCGCATGGCCGAGCGCGGCATCGAGGTGCACGTGCTGCCCGCCACCGCCACCGCCGAGGAGATCTACGCCGTCAGCCCCGACGGCGTGTTCTTCTCCAACGGCCCCGGCGACCCCGCCACCGCGGACGGCCCGGTCGCCCTGATGACCGCCGTCCTGGAGCGCCGGACGCCGCTGTTCGGCATCTGCTTCGGCAACCAGATCCTCGGCCGCGCCCTCGGCTTCGGCACCTACAAGCTGAAGTACGGCCACCGGGGCATCAACCAGCCGGTCCAGGACCGTACGACCGGCAAGGTCGAGGTCACCGCGCACAACCACGGCTTCGCCGTCGACGCGCCGCTCGACCAGGTCAGCGACACGAAGTTCGGCCGCGCCGAGGTCTCGCACGTCTGTCTGAACGACGACGTCGTGGAGGGGCTCCAGCTGCTCGACCAGCCCGCCTTCTCCGTCCAGTACCACCCCGAAGCGGCCGCCGGCCCGCACGACGCCGCCTACCTGTTCGACCGCTTCGTTTCCCTGATGGAGGGCCAGCGTGCCTAAGCGCACCGATATCCAGTCCGTCCTGGTCATCGGCTCCGGCCCGATCGTCATCGGCCAGGCCGCCGAGTTCGACTACTCCGGCACCCAGGCATGCCGCGTGCTCAAGGCCGAGGGCCTGCGCGTCATCCTCGTCAACTCCAACCCGGCGACGATCATGACCGACCCGGAGATCGCCGACGCCACGTACGTCGAGCCGATCACCCCCGAGTTCGTCGAGAAGATCATCGCCAAGGAGCGCCCCGACACCCTGCTGCCCACCCTGGGCGGCCAGACGGCCCTGAACACCGCCATCTCGCTGCATGAGAACGGCGTTCTGGCCAAGTACGGCGTCGAGCTGATCGGCGCCAAGCCCGAGGCCATCCACAAGGGCGAGGACCGCGACCTCTTCAAGGACGTCGTGGCGGAGGTCCGCCGCAAGATCGGGCACGGCGAGTCCGCCCGCTCGGTGATCTGCCACACCATGGACGACGTCCTCAAGGGCGTCGAGACGCTCGGCGGCTACCCGGTCGTCGTGCGCCCCTCCTTCACCATGGGCGGCGCCGGCTCCGGCTTCGCGCACGACGAGGAGGAGCTGCGCCGCATCGCCGGCCAGGGCCTCACCCTCTCGCCGACCACCGAGGTGCTCCTGGAGGAGTCCATCCTCGGCTGGAAGGAGTACGAGCTGGAGCTGATGCGCGACAAGAACGACAATGTCGTGGTCGTCTGCTCCATCGAGAACTTCGACCCCATGGGCGTGCACACCGGTGACTCCATCACCGTCGCGCCCGCCATGACGCTCACCGACCGCGAGTACCAGATCCTGCGCGACGTCGGCATCGCCGTGATCCGCGAGGTCGGCGTCGACACCGGCGGCTGCAACATCCAGTTCGCGGTCGACCCCGTGGACGGCCGGGTGATCGTCATCGAGATGAACCCGCGCGTGTCGCGTTCCTCGGCCCTCGCCTCCAAGGCGACCGGCTTCCCGATCGCGAAGATCGCCGCCAAGCTGGCCGTCGGCTACACCCTGGACGAGATCCCGAACGACATCACCCAGGAGACCCCGGCCTCCTTCGAGCCCACGCTCGACTATGTCGTCGTCAAGGCGCCCCGGTTCGCTTTCGAGAAGTTCCCGCAGGCCGACTCCACGCTGACCACCACCATGAAGTCGGTCGGCGAGGCCATGGCCATCGGCCGCAACTTCCCCGAGGCCTTCCAGAAGGCGCTGCGCTCGCTGGAGAAGAAGGGCAGCCAGTTCACCTTCACCGGCGAGCCCGGCGACAAGGAGGCGCTGCTGCGCGAGGCGGTGCGGCCCACCGACGGCCGGATCAACACCGTCATGCAGGCCATCCGCGCCGGCGCCACCCCCGAGGAGGTCTTCGAGTACACGAAGATCGACCCCTGGTTCGTGGACCAGCTCTTCCTCATCAAGGAGATCGCGGACGAGCTGGCCGAGGCCGCCGAACTCACCGGCGACCTGCTCGGCGAGGCCAAGCGGCACGGCTTCTCCGACCAGCAGATCGCCGAGATCCGCGGCCTGCAGGAGGACGTCGTGCGCGAGGTCCGGCACGCGCTCGGCATCCGCCCGGTCTACAAGACGGTCGACACCTGCGCCGCCGAGTTCGCCGCCCGGACGCCGTACTTCTACTCCGCCTACGACGAGGAGTCGGAGGTCGCCCCGCGCGAGAAGCCGGCCGTCATCATCCTCGGCTCCGGCCCCAACCGCATCGGCCAGGGCATCGAGTTCGACTACTCCTGCGTCCACGCCTCCTTCGCGCTGTCCGACGCCGGGTACGAGACCGTGATGGTCAACTGCAACCCGGAGACCGTCTCCACCGACTACGACACCTCCGACCGGCTGTACTTCGAGCCGCTCACCCTGGAGGACGTCCTGGAGATCGTGCACGCCGAGCAGCAGGCGGGCCCGGTCGCCGGTGTGATCGTCCAGCTCGGCGGCCAGACCCCGCTCGGCCTCTCGCAGGCCCTCAAGGACAACGGCGTGCCGGTCGTGGGCACCTCCCCGGAGGCCATCCACGCCGCCGAGGACCGCGGCGCCTTCGGCCGCGTCCTCGCCGAGGCCGGCCTGCCCGCCCCCAAGCACGGCACCGCCACCACCTTCGCGGGCGCCAAGGCCATCGCCGACGAGATCGGCTACCCGGTCCTGGTCCGGCCCTCGTACGTGCTCGGCGGGCGCGGCATGGAGATCGTCTACGACGAGACCCGCCTCGCCGCCTACATCGCCGAGTCCACCGAGATCAGCCCCTCCCGGCCGGTCCTCGTCGACCGCTTCCTGGACGACGCCATCGAGATCGACGTCGACGCGCTCTACGACGGCGAGGAGCTGTACCTCGGCGGCGTCATGGAGCACATCGAGGAGGCCGGCATCCACTCCGGCGACTCGGCGTGCGCCCTGCCCCCGATCACCCTCGGCGGCTTCGACATCAAGCGGCTGCGCGCCTCCACCGAGGCCATCGCCAAGGGCGTCGGCGTGCGCGGTCTGATCAACATCCAGTTCGCGATGGCCGGCGACATCCTCTACGTCCTGGAGGCCAACCCGCGCGCCTCCCGTACGGTCCCCTTCACCTCGAAGGCGACCGCGGTGCCGCTCGCCAAGGCCGCCGCCCGGATCTCGCTGGGCGCGACCGTCGCCGAGCTGCGCGCCGAGGGCCTGCTGCCCAGGCACGGCGACGGCGGCGAGCTGCCGCTGGACGCGCCGATCTCCGTCAAGGAGGCCGTGATGCCCTGGTCGCGCTTCCGCGACATCCAGGGCCGCGGTGTGGACACCGTCCTCGGCCCGGAGATGCGCTCCACCGGCGAGGTCATGGGCATCGACTCCGTCTTCGGCACGGCCTACGCCAAGTCGCAGGCGGGCGCCTACGGTCCGCTGCCCACCAAGGGCCGCGCGTTCATCTCGGTCGCCAACCGCGACAAGCGCTCGATGATCTTCCCGGCCCGCGAGCTGGTCGCCCACGGCTTCGAGCTGCTGGCCACCTCCGGCACCGCCGAGGTCCTCAAGCGCAACGGCATCAACGCCACCGTGGTGCGCAAGCAGTCCGAGGGCACCGGCCCGAACGGCGAGAAGACCATCGTCCAGCTCATCCACGACGGCGAGGTCGACCTCATCGTCAACACGCCGTACGGCACCGGCGGCCGCCTCGACGGCTACGACATCCGTACGGCCGCCGTCGCCCGCTCCGTGCCGTGCCTGACGACCGTCCAGGCGCTCGCCGCGGCCGTCCAGGGCATCGATGCCCTCAACCACGGCGACGTGGGCGTCCGCTCGCTCCAGGAACACGCACGGCACCTGACCGCCGCCCGCGACTAGCGCTCCGCTGGCCCCTAGCCGCCCATGAGGGGGGACTCCGGAAACGGTGTCCCCCCTTGGTGTGAGGACACTTGATGTATCACCTCTTCTTCCGTCTGTTCTTCAAACGGATGGACCCCGAGAAGGCCCACCACCTCGCCTTCCGCTGGATCCGGCTCGCCGTGCGCGTCCCGGTGCTGCGCACCTTCGTCGCGGCCGCCCTCGCGCCCCGCCACAAGGAGCTGCGCACCGAGGCGTTCGGGCTGCGGATGCACGGCCCGTTCGGGCTCGCGGCCGGTTTCGACAAGAACGCCGTGGCGGTCGACGGGATGTCGATGCTGGGCTTCGACCATGTCGAGATCGGCACGGTCACCGGCGAGCCGCAGCCCGGCAACCCCAGGAAGCGTCTGTTCCGCCTCGTCGCGGACCGCGCGCTGATCAACCGCATGGGCTTCAACAACGACGGCTCGCTGGCCGTGGCGGCCCGCCTGGCCACCCGTGAGCCCGTCTTCAGGACGGTCGTCGGCGTCAACATCGGCAAGACCAAGGTCGTCCCGGAGGCGGAGGCCGTCGCCGACTACGTGAAGTCCGCCGAGCGCCTCGCGGCGTACGCCGACTACCTGGTCGTCAACGTCTCCTCGCCGAACACGCCCGGCCTGCGCGACCTCCAGGCCGTCGACCACCTGCGCCCGCTGCTGACCGCCGTGCGCGAGGCCGCCGACCGGGTGGTCGCCAACCGCCGCGTGCCGCTCCTGGTGAAGATCGCCCCGGACCTCGCCGACGAGGACGTCGACGCCGTCGCCGACCTGGCCGTGGAACTGGGCCTGGACGGCATCATCGCCACCAACACCACCATCGCCCGCGAGGGCCTGGGCCTGAAGTCCCCCGCCGCGCTGACCGGGGAGACCGGCGGCCTGTCCGGCGCGCCCCTCAAGGCGCGCTCCCTGGAGGTCCTGCGCCGCCTGTACGCCCGTGTGGGCGACCGGATCACCCTGGTGGGCGTCGGGGGCGTCGAGACCGCCGAGGACGCCTGGCAGCGCATCCTGGCCGGTGCCACGCTGGTCCAGGGCTACAGCGCCTTCATCTACGAGGGCCCCTTCTGGTGCCGCGCGATCCACAAGGGCCTCGCCGCCCGGCTGCGCACCAGCCCGTACGCCACCCTCGCCGACGCGGTCGGCGCCGACGTGAGGAAGCCCGCATGACTTCGCTGGAGCCCTTCGGCGCCCGGCTGCGCCGCGCCATGGACGAGCGCGGCCCGCTGTGCGTCGGCATCGACCCGCACGCCTCCCTGCTCGCCGAGTGGGGCCTCGCCGACGACGTGGCGGGCCTGGAGCGGTTCAGCCGCAGCGTCGTCGAGGCCCTGGCCGACCGGGTGGCCGTGCTCAAGCCGCAGAGCGCGTTCTTCGAGCGGTTCGGCTCGCGCGGCGTCGCCGTCCTGGAGAAGTCGGTCCAGGAGGCGCGCGCGGCCGGCGCCCTGGTCGTGATGGACGCCAAGCGCGGCGACATCGGCTCGACCATGGCCGCCTACGCCGAGGCGTTCCTGCACCGGGACGCCCCGCTGTTCTCCGACGCGCTGACCGTCTCGCCGTACCTCGGCTACGGCTCGCTGAGCCCGGCCGTGAAGCTGGCCGAGGAGAACGGCGCGGGGCTGTTCGTGCTGGCCCTGACCTCCAACCCGGAGGGCGGCGAGGTGCAGCACGCGGTGCGCGCCGACGGGCGGGGCGTGGGCGCGACCATGCTGGCCCATCTGGCGGCCCAGAACGCGGGAGCGGAGCCGCTGGGCTCCTTCGGCGCGGTCGTCGGCGCCACGCTCGGCGACCTGTCCGCCTACGACCTGGACATCAACGGCCCGCTCCTCGCGCCCGGCATCGGCGCCCAGGGCGCGACCCCGGCCGACCTCCCGGGGGTCTTCGGGGCGGCCGTGAGCAATGTCGTGCCGAACGTCAGCCGGGGTGTGCTGCGGCACGGACCCGACGTCGGGGCGCTGCGCGCGGCGGCCGAACGCTTCGCGGAGGAGATCAGGACGGCCGTCGCCGGAGGCTGAGACCCGCCTTCGGGTGCTCGGTTGAGCGGACCGGCGGCGACTTGAGTGTGAATACATCCTCAAATCAAGGGCAGTATGTCTGAAATGTCTGGCCTGGCGGAGGCTGACCAGGACTTTTCCGCTGTTCTCGCTGACTCTGGCGGACTTGGCCGCTAGTCTCCGAGCGAGGGTGAACGGGCAAGCGTGTTGCTCGTGGCTCCCCAGGTGTGGGGCGACTAGGTTCCTCACCGGTCCGTATCCGACAGTTCGACATCCGAGGTGACGTAGGCGTGGCTCTTCCGCCCCTTACCCCTGAACAGCGCGCAGCCGCGCTCGAAAAGGCCGCCGCGGCTCGCCGGGAGCGGGCCGAGGTCAAGAATCGACTCAAGCACTCCGGCGCCTCCCTGCACGAGGTGATCAAGCAGGGCCAGGAGAACGACGTCATCGGCAAGATGAAGGTCTCCGCGCTGCTCGAATCCATGCCGGGCGTGGGCAAGGTCCGCGCCAAGCAGATCATGGAGCGTCTGGGCATCTCCGAGAGCCGCCGTGTGCGGGGTCTCGGATCCAACCAGATCGCCTCCCTGGAGCGTGAGTTCGGCAGCACCGGCGCCTGAGTCCGGCCCGGCACCGGACCGGGAGTCCCGGGCACCCCGGGATTGCTGGAATAATCGCTGCATGGCTGCAACATTCCGGGGGACGACCCCCGAGCCCCCGGACGTACGTCCGCGGCTGACCGTGCTCTCCGGCCCCTCCGGGGTCGGCAAGAGCACGGTCGTCGCTCATATGCGCAAGGAACACCCCGAGGTCTGGCTCTCGGTGTCGGCGACGACCCGCAAGCCGCGCCCCGGCGAACAGCACGGAGTGCACTACTTCTTCGTCACCGACGACGAGATGGACAAGCTGATCGCCAACGGCGAGCTGCTGGAGTGGGCCGAATTCGCCGGCAACCGGTACGGCACGCCCCGCGCCGCCGTCCTGGAGCGGCTGGAGAAGGGTGAGCCCGTCCTGCTGGAGATCGACCTCCAGGGTGCCCGCCAGGTCCGTGAGTCGATGTCCGACGCACGGCTGGTGTTCCTGGCTCCGCCCTCCTGGGAGGAGCTGGTGCGCAGGCTGACCGGCCGGGGCACCGAGTCGCCCGAGGTCATCGAGCGCCGGCTGGCGGCGGCCAGGACCGAACTGGCGGCCGAGCCGGAGTTCGACGAGACCCTGGTCAACACCTCCGTCGAGGACGTGGCCCGTGAGCTGCTAGCCTTGATGGACGTTGTGTAATCGTGACGCTGATCACGGTCATTGATTCTTTTCCATCCATCGGAAGGTAGAGCGTGTCCTCTTCCATCACCGCGCCCGAGGGCATCATCAACCCGCCGATCGACGAGCTCCTCGAGGCAACCGACTCGAAGTACAGCCTCGTGATCTACGCGGCCAAGCGTGCTCGCCAGATCAACGCGTACTACTCGCAGCTCGGTGAGGGCCTCCTCGAGTACGTGGGTCCGCTCGTCGACACCCACGTCCACGAGAAGCCGCTCTCGATCGCCCTGCGCGAGATCAACGCCGGTCTGCTGACCTCCGAGGCCATCGAGGGCCCCGCGCAGTAGTACTCCGCGGGTTCGCCCAGTAGTTCGAGGGCTCGCCCGGTAGTACGTTCAGACCGCAGATGGTGTTATCCACAGGCCCGGCAGCCATGCTGCCGGGCCTGTGGTGTGTCATGGGTGTTGCAGGTTTTCCGGACCGAGGAGACATGGTGGACAAGCCGAGGGTGGTACTGGGAGTCAGCGGTGGCATCGCCGCTTACAAGGCCTGTGAGCTGCTGAGAAGGTTCACCGAGTCGGGCCATGACGTGCGCGTGGTGCCGACCGCGTCCGCGCTGCACTTCGTCGGCGCCGCCACCTTCTCCGCCCTGTCAGGCAACCCCGTCGCCACCGAGGTCTGGGACTCCGTGCACGAGGTCCCGCACGTCCGCATCGGCCAGCACGCCGACCTCGTCGTGGCCGCCCCCGCCACCGCCGACCTGCTCGCCAAGGCCGCCCACGGCCTCGCCGACGACCTGCTCACCAACACCCTCCTGACGGCCCGCTGCCCCGTGGTCTTCGCCCCGGCCATGCACACCGAGATGTGGGAGCACCCCGCCACCCAGGAGAACGTGGCCACGCTGCGCCGCCGCGGCGCCGTCGTCATCGAGCCCGCCGTCGGCCGTCTCACCGGCGTCGACACCGGCAAGGGCCGGCTGCCCGACCCGGGCGAGATCTTCGAGGTCTGCCGTCGCGTCCTCGCCCGCGGCGTCCAGGAGCCCGACCTGCGCGGCCGCCATGTGGTGGTCTCCGCGGGCGGCACCCGCGAGCCCCTGGACCCGGTGCGCTTCCTCGGCAACCGCTCCTCCGGCAAGCAGGGCTACGCCCTCGCCCGCACCGCCGCCGCCCGCGGCGCCCGGGTGACGCTGATCGCGGCCAACACCCAGCTGCCCGACCCCGCGGGCGTGGACGTCGTACCGGTCGGCACCGCCGTCCAACTGCGCGAGGCCGTGCTGAAGGCCGCGGCGGACGCCGACGCCGTGGTCATGGCCGCGGCCGTCGCCGACTTCCGGCCCAGTGCCTACGCCACCGGCAAGATCAAGAAAAAGGACGGCAAGGAGCCCGATCCCATCGTCCTGGTCCGCAACCCGGACATCCTCGCCGAGGTCTCCGCCGAACGGGCCAGGGCCGGACAGGTGATCGTGGGCTTCGCCGCCGAGACCGACGACGTCCTCGCCAACGGCCGCGCCAAGCTCACCCGCAAGGGCTGCGACCTGCTCGTCGTCAACGAGGTGGGGGAGCGCAAGACCTTCGGCTCCGAGGAGAACGAAGCCGTCGTACTGGGCGCCGACGGCAGCGAGAACCCCGTGCCGCACGGGCCCAAGGAGGCCCTCGCCGACATCGTCTGGGACCTCGTCGTGGACCGCCTCGACTGACCCCCGCGCGGCCGGCCGGGCGAATCCGGAGACGGATTCAGGCCACGCTCACATCGGGGACCGATACCCTGGCCAAGGTCGTCGGGCATTGTGCACAATGCCCGTGCCGCAGGTCACAGCGCTCCCGAGAGGCGAGACAGTGGCCCATCGGCCGAGCGCGACCGATAAACTGTTGAAGGTCGACCGGGCGCAGCCCCGCGTCGACTGCAAATGATCAGCCAGCAGCCGCTGCAACCACAGGGAGCGTTGTGTCCCGTCGCCTGTTCACCTCGGAGTCCGTGACCGAGGGTCACCCCGACAAGATCGCTGACCAGATCAGCGACACCATTCTCGACGCGCTTCTGCGCGAGGACCCGTCCTCCCGGGTCGCCGTGGAGACGCTCATCACCACCGGCCTGGTGCACGTGGCCGGCGAGGTGACCACCAAGGCGTACGCGGACATCGCGACCCTGGTCCGCGGAAAGATCCTGGAGATCGGCTACGACTCCTCGAAGAAGGGCTTCGACGGCGCCTCCTGCGGCGTGTCGGTGTCCATCGGCGCGCAGTCCCCGGACATCGCGCAGGGCGTCGACACGGCCTACGAGTCGCGTGTCGAGGGTGGTGCCGCGGGCGAGCAGGACGAGCTGGACAAGCAGGGCGCGGGCGACCAGGGCCTGATGTTCGGCTACGCGTCCGACGAGACGCCGACCCTGATGCCGCTGCCCGTCTTCCTGGCGCACCGCCTGTCGAAGCGGCTCTCGGACGTCC
>NZ_JBMJCT010000016.1:0-128570 GCF_049222185.1 Streptomyces sp. LaBMicrA B280
CGAAGGCGCCCGCCGCCGCTCCGGCTCCGGCCGCCGCGGCCGCCCCGGCCGCCAAGAAGGCCCCGGCGCTGGAGGCCTCCCCGCTGCGCGGCCAGACCGTCAAGATGCCGCGCATCCGCAAGGTCATCGGCGACAACATGGTCAAGGCGCTGCACGAGCAGGCCCAGCTGTCGTCGGTCGTCGAGGTCGACGTGACGCGGCTGATGCGGCTGCGCGGCCAGGCGAAGGACTCCTTCGCGGCCCGCGAGGGCGTCAAGCTCTCCCCGATGCCGTTCTTCGTCAAGGCCGCCGCGCAGGCGCTGAAGGCCCACCCGGTCATCAACGCCAAGATCAACGAGGCCGAGGGCACGATCACCTACTTCGACACCGAGAACGTCGGTATCGCGGTGGACTCCGAGAAGGGCCTGATGACCCCGGTCATCAAGCACGCCGGCGACCTCAACATCGCGGGCATCGCCAAGGCCACGGCGGAGCTGGCGGGCAAGGTCCGTGCCAACAAGATCACCCCGGACGAGCTGTCCGGCGGGACCTTCACCATCTCCAACACCGGTTCGCGCGGTGCCCTGTTCGACACGATCATCGTGCCGCCGGGCCAGGTCGCGATCCTCGGTATCGGTGCCACGGTCAAGCGTCCGGCCGTCATCGAGACCGAGGAGGGCACGGTCATCGGCGTCCGCGACATGACCTACCTGACCCTCTCCTACGACCACCGCCTGGTCGACGGCGCCGACGCGGCCCGTTACCTGACGGCGGTCAAGGCGATCCTGGAAGCGGGCGAGTTCGAGGTCGAGCTCGGCCTCTGACCCCGATCGAGGCTTTTGGCCTGATCAAGCGGTACGACACCCCGTCCGGAACGTTCCGGGCGGGGTGTTCGTGTTTGTCGCCATGCCTCCCGTGTAAGCCTCGTCTCACCTGCGCCGAAGCGCCCCCCGCGCACACTCCCGCCGAGCGAAGCCGCCGTATTGTCTAGATGTCAGCCCCCGGGAGGAGCCCTCATGACCGCGCCCGTAGTCCACTCGCTGCGCGAACAGATCCGCGAGCACATCGTGGAGGGCATCGTCAGCGGGCGCTGGCAGCCGGGCGAGCGCATCGTGGAGCGCCGTATCGCCACCGAGCTGGAGGTCAGCCAGACCCCGGTGCGCGAGGCGCTGCGGGAGCTGGAGACGCTGCGGCTGATCGAGTCCGCGCCGAACAAGGGCGTCCGGGTCCGCAATCTCACCGCGGCCGACCTGGAGGAGAGCTACCCGGTCAGGGCCGGCCTGGAGGCCATCGCCGCCGAGCTGGCCGCCGACCGCCTCGCACTGGACTGCTCGGCCCTGGAACCCCATGTGCTGGCCCTGTACGAGGCCGACCGCGCCGCCGACGGCACCGCGCAGGTGCGGCACACCGTCGGCTTCCACCGCGAACTCGTGCGCGCCGCCGACAACTCGGTGCTGCTGCACACCTGGGAGGGCCTCGGCATCGAGGTCTTCACCGCCCTGTCGATCCGCTGGCTGGGCACGGTGCAGCAGTCGTACGCCGAGGAGCACGAGGAACTGGTGCAGGCGTTCAAGCGCCGGGACCCGCGGATCGCGGAGCTGGCGAAGGCGCACGTCCTCGGCTGCGCCCCCCGCGCCTGATCTGACGTCCGGCTGATGCCCGACTGACGCGGCCGCACCCGAGCACACCCCCGCTCACCTGGGAAATCCCTGATCAAATACGGCACCGGGTGCCCAGTTCCAAGGCACCGGGTGCCGACTTTCTTGGAATCAAGAGGTTTTCCCGCTCAACCCTTTGATCGATCATCGATCAGGGAGTTACAGTCACCGACGGACTTCCACCCGAGGTCCTCTGCCCTGTCCTGCCAAAGACCAAGGGCACCCCCGAACCCTTACCGATGAGGGAACCCCCTTCGACTGAGGAAGGCGGCGACATGACCGACCCCCACGCCATCCAGCCGAGCGAGCTCGACCAGCTCCCGGACCGCGACCCTGAGGAGACCGCCGAATGGCAGGCCTCCCTGGACGCCGTGGCCAGGGAGGCAGGCCCGCATCGCGCCGCGTACCTGATGCGGCGCACGCTGGAGCGCGCCGAGGCGGGCGGCATCACGCTGCCGAAGCTGCTGGAGACGGACTACGTCAACACCATCCCCACCTCCGCGGAGCCGGGCCTGCCCGGTGACCCGGAGCTGGAGGCCCGGATCACCGCCTGGAACCGCTGGAACGCGGCCGCGATGGTCACCCGGGGCAGCAAGCACGGCGTCGGCGGCCACATCGCCACCTTCGCCTCCGCAGCCTGGCTCTACGAGACCGGCTTCAACCACTTCTTCAAGGGCAAGGACACCGGGGAAGCCGCCGGGTCCGGCGACCAGCTGTACATCCAGGGCCACGCCTCCCCCGGCATCTACGCCCGCGCCTTCCTGGACGGCCGTCTGAGCGAGGCGCAGCTGGACAACTTCCGCCAGGAGGCGGGCGGCGACGGTCTGCCGTCGTACCCGCACCCGCGGCGGCTGCCCTGGCTGTGGGAGTTCCCGACCGTCTCCATGGGCCTCGGCCCGCTGTCGGCGATCTACCAGGCGCGCTTCAACCGCTACCTGACCAACCGCGGCATCAAGGACGTCTCGTCCTCGCACGTATGGGCGTTCCTCGGCGACGGCGAGATGGACGAGCCGGAGTCCACGGCGGCCCTCGCACTCGCCTCCCGCGAGGGTCTCGACAACCTGACCTTCGTCATCAACTGCAACCTGCAGCGCCTGGACGGCCCGGTCCGCGCCAACTTCAAGATCGTGCAGGAGCTGGAGGCCCAGTTCCGCGGCGCCGGCTGGAACGTCGTCAAGACGCTGTGGGGCACCGCCTGGGACGAGCTGTTCGCGCTCGACACCACGGGCGCGCTGGTCCGCCGGCTGCGCCAGGTGCCGGACGCGCAGGTGCAGACGTACCAGACCCGCGACGCCGCCTACATCCGCCAGGACTTCTTCGGCGCCGACCCGGCGCTGGCGGAGATGGCGAAGCTGCTCTCGGACGACAAGATCCTGGAGTGCTTCCACCTCTCCCGCGGCGGTCACGAGGCGCGCAAGGTCTACGCCGCGTACAAGGCGGCCGTCGAGCACAAGGGCGCGCCGACCGTGATCCTGGCCCAGACGGTCAAGGGCCACACCCTGGGCGAGGGCTTCGCGTCGAAGAACGCCAACCACCAGATGAAGAAGCTGACGGTGGACGAGTTCAAGACGATGCGGGACCTGCTCGGCCTGCCGATCAAGGACAGCGACTTCGCCGACGGCGTGGTGCCCTACGGCCACCCGGGCGCCGACTCCCCCGAGGTCCGCTACCTCCAGGAGCGCCGCGCGGCCCTCGGCGGCCCGGCCCCGGCCCGCCGTACGCACCCGCTCGCCCCGCTGCCCGCCCCGGCCGAGAAGGCGTTCGCCTCCTTCGACAAGGGCTCCGGGTCGCAGAACGTGGCGACCACCATGGCCTTCGTCCGCCTCGTCAAGGACCTGGTCCGCGACAAGGAGACCGGCAAGCGGTGGGTGCCGATCGTCCCGGACGAGGCGCGCACCTTCGGCATGGAGTCGCTCTTCCCGTCGCTCGGGATCTACTCCCCCAAGGGCCAGACGTACGAGCCGGTCGACCGCGACCAGCTGATGTACTACAAGGAGGCCAAGAACGGCCAGATCCTCAACGAGGGGATCACCGAGGCCGGTTCGATGGCCGACTTCATCGCCGCGTCCACCGCGTACGCGACGCACGGCGAGGCGATGATCCCGTTCTACATCTTCTACTCGATGTTCGGCTGGCAGCGCACCGCCGACCAGATGTGGCAGCTCGGCGACCAGCTCGGCCGCGGCTTCCTCGTCGGCGCCACGGCCGGCCGTACGACCCTGACGGGCGAGGGCCTCCAGCACGCCGACGGCCACTCGCCGGTGATCGCCGCGACCAACCCGGCCGCGCTGTCGTACGACCCCGCGTTCGCCTACGAGGTCGCGGTGATCGTCCGCGAGGGTCTGCGCCGGATGTACGGCGAGGCGAAGCCGGGCGAGGACCAGAACGTCTTCTACTACCTCACCGTCTACAACGAGCCGCTGCCGCAGCCCGCGAAGCCCGGTGTCGCCGGTGTCGACGAGGGCATCGTCAAGGGCCTGTACCGCTTCAACACCGCGGAGTCCGCGGGCGTGACCGTCCCGGCCAACGCCCCGCGCATCCAGCTGCTGGGTTCCGGTACGGCGATCCACTGGACGCTTCAGGCGCAGCGCCTGCTGGCCGAGGAGTGGGGTGTCGCGGCCGATGTCTGGTCGGCGACGTCCTGGACCGAGCTGCGGCGCGACGCGCTGGAGGCCGACGCGGCCCTGCTGCGCGGCGAGGAGCGGGTGCCGTTCGTCCGCCGGGCGCTCCAGGGCGCCGAGGGCCCGGTCCTCGCGGTCTCCGACTACATGCGCCAGGTCCCGGACCAGATCGCGCAGTGGGTCGACCAGGACTGGTCCTCGCTCGGCACCGACGGCTTCGGCATCTCGGACACCCGTCCGGCCGCCCGCCGCCACTTCGGTGTGGACGCCGAGTCCATCGTGGTCGCCGCCCTCGCCCAGCTCGCCAAGCGCGGCGAGGTCAAGGCGACGGCGGTGAAGGAGGCCCGGGAGAAGTACGGGCTGTAGTCACCGCGGTTCCGAGAAGGGGTACGGCTGCTCGCCGTACCCCTTCTTTGTCAGTGCCTCCCGGCATCATGGGGCCATGCGTGCGGCCCGGCTCATCAAGATGGTCCTGCTCCTCCAGGCGCGGGCGGCCATGACCGCCGGTGAGCTGGCGCGGGAGCTTGAGGTGTCGGAGCGGACGGTGACCCGGGACGCGCAGGCCCTGTCGGAGGCGGGGGTGCCGGTGTACGCGGACCGGGGCAGGGCCGGCGGATACCGGCTGGTCGGGGGGTACCGGACGCGGCTGACGGGGCTGGGACGCGACGAGGCGGAGGCGCTGTTCCTCAGCGGGGTGCCGGGGGCGCTGCGGGAGATGGGGCTCGCGGACACGGCGTCGGCGGCCCGGCTGAAGGTGGCGGCGGCGCTGCTGCCCTCCCTCCAGGACGCTCCCCGGGCCGCGGCCCAGCGTTTCCATCTGGACGCGCCGGGCTGGTTCCGCGCGCCCGAGACGCCCGCGCTGCTGCCCGCGCTGGCCTCGGCGGTGTGGGACGACCGGTGCGTCACGGCCCGCTACCGGCGCGGGGACGGCGAGGTGGCGCGGCTGCTGGAGCCGTACGGACTCGTGCTGAAGGCGGGCGCCTGGTATCTGTGCGCCCGGGTGCCGGATCCGGGGGCCTTCCGCACCTACCGCGTCGACCGGTTCACCTCGGTCGACGCGGCGGACACCCGCTTCCACCGGGACGAGGACTTCGACCTGCCCGCCCACTGGTCCGCGCAGGCCGAGCGGTTCGCGCGCTCGCTGCTGCGCGCCGAGGCCGTCGTACGGCTCTCCCCCGAGGGGGTGCGCGGACTGCCGGGCGCCGTCGACGCCCCGGCCGCCCGGGAGGGGCTGGCCGGTGCCGGGGAGCCGGACGGGGCGGGGTGGGTGACGGTGACGCTGCCGGTGGAGTCGGAGGAGGTCGCGTACGCCCAGCTGACCGGGCTCGGCCCCGAGGTGGAGGTGCTGGCGCCGGAGAGCCTGCGGGCGCGCTTCGTGCGGGACGCGGCGCGGCTCGCCGCGCTGTACGGAACGGGGTGACGCGGCCGCCGTACTCCCGCGTGCGCCCCATCGGCGAAGGCCCGATGCTGGAGCGGTGATGGACGAGACGGAGTTCTGGGAGCTGGTCGACAGCACGCGCGAGGCCGCCGGGGGCGATCCCGAGGACCAGGCCGAGCTGCTGGTGGACCGGCTCACCCAACTGGACCCGGAGCGGGTCCTGGACTTCGCCCGTCACTTCGAGGCCCGCTACAACCGGGCCTACCGCTGGGACCTGTGGGGCGCGGCCTGGGTGCTCCTGGACGGTGCGGGCGACGACGCGTTCGACTTCTTCCGGTGCTGGCTGATCGGCCAGGGCCGGGAGGTGTTCGAGGGCGCCCTGCACGACCCGGACGCGCTGGCCGGGCTGCTGGGCGACTTCGACGAGGAGGTCGACGGCGACGCGGAGGAGCTGGGGTACGCGGCCGACGAGGCGTACGAGCAGCTCACCGGCACCGTGGCGGCCGACCTCGGGATCCCGCCCGCGCCCGCGGAACCGGCGGGCACCCCGGTCGACCTGGAGGATGAGGCGCTGCTCGCCGAGCTCTATCCGAGGCTCTGGGAGCGCTTCAGGGACTGAGGGGGCTGAGAGGGGCGGACGGGGTGCGCGTGGCGCGCGGTGTCGGCGTGGTGGGGGCCCGGCCCTGGAGGCGGGCCGCGGTCTCCCTGATCTCGGGCAGGCGGGCGGTGAGGGCGGCGCCCGGGCAGTTGGTCATGAAGCCGTCGTTGTGGCCGGAGACGGCGGGCAGCGTGACGGCGGTGCCCGCGCGGAAGCGGCTGTGCCCGTTGCTGGAGACCAGCCGCACCCGCCCGCGCGGATCGATGTCGGCCGGGCCCAGTTTCCAGGCGGCGAGGGCCGCGATGGCGTCCGTCATGGCGCGCGGCACCGGCACGCCCGCGGTGAAGGTGCCGATCGCGGCGATCCCGGCGGTGCGGTGGTTGAAGCCCTGTGCGTGGGCGCCGGTGACGGCCCGGTCGGCGCCGCCCGCCCGGCCCTCGTAGATCGTGCCGCAGCGGTCGACGAGGAAGTTGTAGCCGATGTCGTCCCACCGCCGGGCGCCGGTCTGCCCGGCGTACAGACGGCGGATGATCTCGGGGGTGTCGGCGCACTTGTAGGCGTTGGACGAGTCGGTGTGGTGCACGAAGACGGCGATCACCTTGTCGTCGTAGCGCGGCGGCGGCTGGCTGTGCCCGGC
This sequence comes from Streptomyces sp. LaBMicrA B280, assembly GCF_049222185.1. Lineage (NCBI taxonomy): Bacteria > Bacillati > Actinomycetota > Actinomycetes > Kitasatosporales > Streptomycetaceae > Streptomyces > Streptomyces sp. LaBMicrA B280. The sequence continues at coordinate 6,872 of NZ_JBMJCT010000016.1, forward strand.
GGGGGCGCCGGCCAGCCAGGCGGAGCGCGGCACGATCAGGGGCCGCCCGGCGAGGTGGGTGCTCCCGGTGCCGGGCGCGGCGGAGCGCAGATCGAGGGCGGCGGGCCGCTCCACGCCGCGCGCGTACAGGGCGAGCGCGAGGACGGCCATCAGACCGGGCAGGGAGCCCAGCAGCACCAGCAGCGGGCCGGGGAGCCGACTCGGCCGGGGCGGGCGCGGCGGTCGTGCGGTGAGCGAGCCGCGGGTCCCCCTGGCTCTTCGGACGACGGACATGGTCCCACTCTCGGACCGCTCACCCCTGCCCGCGATGTGCGCTGTGCCACCTGGCGGAACCGACGTCCCGGTCCGGGACGTTTCTGCGGATACAGGCACACGTGGCCGGTTCGCCCGCGGCGCCCGATCATGTACCTGTGACCCTTCAGCGGGCCCGACCCGCCCGTGTGAGGGGTCCGGAGAGAGAGGCGGCTCCGTGGACCTGCTCGACCTGCTGCTGGTGCTGGTGATCCTCCTGTACGCCGCGTCCGGTTACCGGCGCGGCCTGGTGGCCGGGTGTGTCTCGCTGGCCGGGTTCGTCGGCGGCGCGGTCGTCGGCGTATGGGCGCTGCCGTGGGTGACCGGCCAGGTGGCGCGGGGCACGGCCACGGCGACGGTGCTCGCGGTGCTGACCGTGCTGGTGCCCGCCGCGCTGGGCCATGAGCTGGCGGGCCGGCTCGCGCTGCGGCTGCGCGGGGGCCTGGACAAGGGCCCGCTGCGGGTGGTGGACGGCGTCGGGGGCGCGGCGGCCAACGCGGTCGCGGTGCTGATCGTGGCCTGGGTGGCGGCGAGCGTGCTCAGCGCGGCCCCCTCCCCCGCGCTGACCTCGGCGATCCGGGACTCCTCGCTGCTCGGCGCCGTCCAGCGGACGATGCCGGAGACCACGCCCGCCTGGTTCTCCCGGGCCACCTCGGCGCTCACCGACGCGGGCTTCCCGCAGGTCTTCAATCCGTTCGAGAACGAGTCGACGGCGCAGGTGCCGCGCCCCACCGGAGACAGCGTCACGGCGGCCGCGACGAACGCCGCCAAGGCGAGCACGGTCAAGATCGAGGGGGTCTCGGGCAGCGAGGGCCGGGAGGGCAGCGGGTTCGTGTTCGCGCCGGGGCGGGTGATGACCAACGCGCATGTGGTGGCGGGCATCGCCCGGCCGAGCGTGCGGGTGGGCGGGGTCGGCCCGGTGTATCCGGCGCGGGTGGTGCTCTTCGACCCCGACCGCGATGTGGCGGTGCTGTACGTGCCGGGGCTGAACGCTCCGGTGCTGCGCTTCGACACCGGTGCCTCGCGCGGGGACTCGGCGGTGGTGGCGGGCTATCCGCAGGACGGCAGCCTGAATCTCCAGGCGGCGACCGTGGGGAACCTGGTGCGGGCGACCGGGCAGAACATCTACAGCGACGGCGCGGTCACCCGGGAGATCTACTCGATCCGCTCCACGGTCCGGCCGGGCAACTCCGGCGGGCCGCTGCTGACGACGGACGGCCGGGTGTTCGGGGTGGTGTTCGCGCGCTCCACCTCGGACGCCGAGACGGGGTACGTGCTGACGGCGTCCGAGGTGGCGGCGGACGCCCGGCGGGCGGCCACGGCGACGGCGGCGGTGGACACGGGCGCGCTGGTGGGCTGAGCGTGGCCGCCCTGACCCTCCTGGCCACCCTGGCCGCCAGGTCCGCCCGGTCCGCTTACAGGGCGCGGCCCATGGAGATGTCGTCGACGTAGGCGCCGTCGAGGAAGAACTCTTCCGGGCTGACGCCCTCCACGGTGAAGCCCTCGGCCTCGTAGAGCTTCCTGGCCGGGGTGTTGTGGCCGAGCACCCGCAGGTTCAGCCGGCGGGCGCCGCGTGCGCGGGCCTCGGCCACGGCGGCCCGGATCAGCGCCCGGCCCAGACCCCGGCCGCGGGCCTCCTCGGCGACCACGAAGCCCTGGATCGTGAGGATGTGCGCGTGGGCGGGCAGCGGGATCATCTGGGCGAGACGGACATAGCCGACGACACGGCCGGCCAGTTCGGCGACGAGGAAGTCGGCCGGGCGGTGGCGCTCGTCGAAGAGCGGCGGGTACGGCGGCTCGGGGCGGGGCATGACCGCGTGCAATGTGGACCAGGTGGCCCGGTCGAGGTGGGCGAGGGGTTCCTCGTCGGCGGGCGTGGCGGGGCGTATGTGCGGCTCGGGCATGGTGGTCACCCTAAGTGTGCGGCCCCCGGGCGGCCTACGGGGTTTCCTTGTCCGCGCTCCGGGCGGCCCAGCGACCCTCCTGTCCGCGCTCCGGGCGCGCGCGGGCGCTTCGGGGTGGCGCGCAAGGGCGTCGTGCGGCGCGCGGAACGGATGTGACCGTATGCGACCTCTATGCGACCGTGCCCTGTCCATGCGCGACTCCTTACGACCGATCACGGCGCTGATACTCGACCCGAACTCGGGTATCCCTGAAGCCGGTTGGGGGCACAACGTCTCCACCGACCGCTCAGCGCAACCACAGGAGGGGCCTCGTGCTTGAGCCCGCGAACCAGGTGGACGTCGTCATCGTGGGGGCCGGAATCGCCGGACTCTCGGCGGCCCACCGGCTCACCAGCGCAGGAGTAACGACCGCAGTCCTGGAGGCCGCCTCTTATGTCGGCGGCCGCATGGCGACGGAGAAGGTCGACGGTTTCCGGCTCGACCGGATCGGACAGCTGCTGTCCACGGCGTATCCCGAGCTCCGGCTGACGCCGGGGCTGGACTCCCTGGTCCTGCGGTCCTTCGCGCCGGGCGTGCTGCTGCACCGCGACGGGCGCACCCATCGGGCGGGCGCCCCGGCGAACGGAGGAGGCGCAAGGGGCGCACTCCATGCGGTGCGCGCCCTGGCGAGCGCCCCCAGGGGGGCGGCGGCGCCGCCCGGAAGGGGCGGTGGCGCGCCGGTGGGCGGCGCGATGGACCAGGCGTGGACCAGGCGCGCCTCGGCGCGGCGCTGAGCCGGATCGCCGCGATGCCGGTCGAACGGCTGCTCGCCCGCCCGGAGCTGCCCGCGGCCCAGGCCCTCGCGGCCCGGGGGGTCCCGGCCCGCACGGTCCAGGGGTTCCTGCGGCCGCTGCTCGCCGCGCTGCTGTGCGACCCGGAGCTGACGACGTCCAGCAGGTGTGCGGACCTCGCGCTGCGGGCGTTCGCGGGCGGGCGGCTGTGTGTGCCGGAGGGCGGCGCGGACATGCTGCCGGAGGTGCTGGCGCGGGCGCTGCCGCGGGGCACGGTGCACACCGGGGTGCGGGTCACCTCGGTGTCCACGACCTCGGTGACCACGGCGGAGCACGGGCAGATCCGCTGCCGCGCGGTGCTGCTGGCGACCGACGCGCGCTCGGCGGCGGAGCTGCTGCCGGGGCTCAGGGTGCCGGAGTTCCACCCGGTGACGGTGGTCCACCACACGACGGACGAGCCGGCGGCGGCGTTCGCCACCGGGGCGTCGCTGCTGCTGGACGCGGACCGGGGCGGCCCGGTGGCGCACACGTCGGTGCTCAGCAACGTGGACCCGAGCCGGGCGCCGGGCGGGCGGGTGCTGATCTCCTCGACGGTGCTGGGCACCCCGCCGCAGGGCGTGGACACCGCGGTCCGCATCCATCTCTCCCGGCTGTACGGCATGTCCACGCGCCGCTGGGAGACGCTGGCCGTGCATCACACCCCGGAGGCGGTCCCGGTCATGCGCCCCCCGCACGACCTCCGCCGCCCGGTGCGCCTCCTGGCCGGCCTCTACGTCTGCGGCGACCACCGCGGCACCAGCACCCTCCAGGGCGCCCTCCACTCCGCGCACCGCGCCGCCAGGTCCATCCTCTCGGACCTGGGCACCACCGGCTCCCTGCACGCGGCCGACCCGGCCCCGACCCTGCCCAAGGCGGCCTGACCCCGCGCCGCCGGGCCACCACGACGGCGTGACCCGGCGGAACCGCGCCCGCTCCCGGCCAAGTCGGCCGGGCGCGGCGTCAGTTCAGGGCCGCCACCTTCTCGTGGTACGTCCGCGCCGGGGCCGCGTCCTTGTAGGGCTCCAGGCGGCGTTCGAAGTCGCGGATGTACTCGATGGCGCGGGCGCTGCGCATCTCGGCGGCCTGGGCCGCGGCCTCCGTGGCCAGCGCGCACGCCTGGTCGAGCTCGCCGAGGCCGAGGCGGGCCGTGGCGAGGACGACCCGGCAGAACAGCCGGCTGCGGGCGTACGCGGGGGCGCGCAATTGAAGCGAACGCTCCGCGTGTTGTGCGGCCGCCCGGAACTGCTGGAGGTCGCGGTGGCAGTGCCCCAGCTCGTCCGCGAGCTGTGCCTCGTCGAAGAACCGCGCCCAGTACGGCACTTCGTCCCCGGGCCGGGCCGCCTCCAGCGCCCGCTCGGCCCGCACCAGCGCCGCCGTGCACGCCCGCACCTCCCCCAGCACCCCGTGCGCCCGTGCCTCCGCCGCGTGCAGCAGCGACTGCACGGCCGGCGGTCCCCCGGTGCCGATCCCCTGCTGGGCGACCCGCGCGAGCTGCACCGCCTCCCTGCCGTGCCCGAGATACACCGCCTGCCTGCTCATCGTGACCAGCACGAAGGAGCCGTACGGCCGGTCCCCCGCCGCCTGCGCGAGCCGCAGCGCCTGCACGAAGTACCGCTGGGCCAGCCCGTGCGCGGCGATGTCGTACGACGTCCAGCCCGCGAGCCGGGTCAGGTCCGCGGCGGCCGAGAACAGCCGGCGCCCAGTGCTCTCGTCGTAGCTCCCGCGCAGCATCGGCTCGCACTCGTGCTCCAGGTACCGCACCAGCGCCTGCCGCGCGTGCCCGCCGCCGAACCGGTCGTCCAGGGTGCGGAACAGCTCGCCCACCGAGCGCAGCGCGGCGATGTCGCCCGCGCCGACCCGGTGCCCGGGGATCCGCTCCAGGGGGCCGCGCGCCCGGGGCCGTCCGACCGGGGTCCGCAGCACGCCCGGCCGCCCCTGTGCGGGCACCCGGGGCGCCGGTTCCCGGGCCACCCGGTCGTCGGGCTTGCCGATCAGCCAGTCCCGGCTGGGCACCACGAGCCCCGCCGGGGTGAACGCGATCTTGCGCAGCTCGGCATGGCTGCCGGAGTCCTTGCGCCACAGCCCGCTGACGATGTCCACGGCCTCCTCCGGGGTGGCCGCGAACTCCAGCCCGGCGTACACCGGCGCACACGCGTCCAGGCCGAGATCCTGGGCGGAGAGCCGGCGCCCGAGCCGGCGGGTGAACACCTCGGCGATCAGCGCGGGCGTCGTACCTCTCGGCTGCTGACCGCGCAGCCAGCGGGTGACGGAGGTCTTGTCGTATCTGAGATCCAGCCCGTGTTCCAGGCCGAGCTGGTCGACGCGCCGGGCCAGACCCGCGTTGGAGAACCCCGCCTCTGCGATGAGCGCGGCGAGCTGGCGGTTGGGGGTGCGCTGCGCGGGTCGGTCCGTCATCTGTGGTGCGGTCTCCTGCCTCCGGGCGTCTTTAGTGCCGGGATTGCCTGTGAGCAGCCCTTTTGGCCTCATGGACGGCGCGAATGTAGCGGAGAGTGAGCACCCGCTCGGATACTTCAGCTTTCATTCATCCGATCGTGTGAGGATTGCCCGCAGGGCTGACGGCTCACGGACGGACGTACAGTGACGTGGGCGCGTTACGTGCCTGACATCGCTAGGGAGGCGCTTGCCGTGAGTGAATTGCGGTTCGTCCGTATGGGGTTCGGCGCGGAGGCCGTCGACTACCAGGAGGCATGGGACGAGCAGCGCCGGGTGCACGCCGCCCGGTTCGCCGATGAGATCCCGGACACCCTGCTGCTCCTGGAGCACCCCCCGGTCTACACGGCGGGCCGGCGCACGGAGGACAGCGAGCGGCCGCTGGACGGCACTCCGGTGATCGACGTGGACCGCGGCGGCAAGATCACCTGGCACGGTCCCGGCCAGCTGGTGGGCTACCCGATCCAGAAGCTGCCGCGCCCGGTGGACGTGGTGGCGCATGTACGGCGCCTCGAAGAGGCCCTGATCCGCACCTGCGCGGAGTTCGGCCTGGAGACCACCCGCGTCGAGGGGCGCAGCGGCGTCTGGGTGCTCGGCGACCCCGTCGAGCGGCGGCCCGCGATCGGCGGCCTCTCCCTCGACTTCGACCCCCGGCTGACCGACGAGGAGTTCGACCCCCGTCTCAACGGCCCCGAGTACGCCCCCTCCAACGCCGGCCAGCGCCGCGAGGACCGCAAGATCGCCCAGATCGGCATCCGGGTCGCCAAGGGCGTCACCATGCACGGCTTTTCGTTCAACGTCTGCCCCGACATGAAGTGGTTCGACCGCATCATCCCCTGCGGCATCCGCGACGCGGGCGTGGCCTCCCTGGCGAGCGAGCTGGGCCGGGACATCACGGTGGAGGAGGTCGTACCGGTGGCCGAGAAGCATCTGCGGGAGGTCCTGGAGGGCGCCGACCTGAGGCCCCGGCCGATCGAGAAGGCGTCCGCCTGACGATCCCCCGAACGGGAATGCGCCCTGCGGTCATGAGGTTGATCTCGTCGCCAGGGCGTGCAGAACACGGGCGTACCCTGGGGGACGCCGAAGAATCAAAGCTGAGGGAGCCGGTCGTGTCCGCAGTCGCACCCGACGGACGCAAATTGCTGCGCCTGGAGGTCCGCAACAGCCAGACCCCCATCGAGCGCAAGCCCGAGTGGATCAAGACCCGGGCGAAAATGGGCCCCGAGTACACCAAGATGCAGAACCTCGTGAAGAGCGAGGGCCTGCACACGGTGTGCCAGGAAGCCGGCTGCCCGAACATCTATGAGTGCTGGGAGGACCGCGAGGCCACCTTCCTCATCGGCGGCGACCAGTGCACCCGTCGCTGCGACTTCTGCCAGATCGACACGGGCAAGCCCGAGGCCCTGGACCGCGACGAGCCCCGCCGGGTCGGCGAGTCCGTGGTCACGATGGACCTCAACTACGCCACCATCACCGGTGTCGCACGCGACGACCTGGCGGACGGCGGCGCCTGGCTGTACGCCGAGACCGTGCGCCAGATCCACCAGCAGACCGCGGAGCGCGCGGACGGCCGTACGAAGGTCGAACTGCTCGCCCCGGACTTCAACGCGGTCCCCGAGCAGCTGGCCGAGGTCTTCGAGTCCCGCCCCGAGGTCTTCGCGCACAACGTCGAGACGGTGCCCCGGATCTTCAAGCGGATCCGCCCCGGCTTCCGCTACGAGCGGTCCCTGAAGGTCATCACGGACGCCCGTGACTTCGGCCTGGTCACCAAGTCCAACCTGATCCTCGGCATGGGCGAGACCCGTGAGGAGGTCAGCGAGGCGCTCCGGCAGCTGCACGAGGCCGGCTGCGAGCTGATCACCATCACGCAGTACCTGCGCCCCTCCGTGCGCCACCACCCCGTCGAGCGCTGGGTGAAGCCGCAGGAGTTCGTGGAGCTGAAGGAGGAGGCCGAGGAGCTCGGCTTCTCCGGTGTGATGTCCGGCCCGCTGGTGCGCTCCTCGTACCGCGCCGGCCGGCTGTACCAGATGGCGATCGAGAAGCGCGGGAGCTACGTCGCCGGCCAGGCGGTGTGAGCCCGGCGGGTGAGCACCCGCGCCTTTTGGGCGTGTGAATTCGCGCACAAGTGATTACCGGCCAGTAGCGGCCGGTTCGACGCGGTCCTGACCGTCCTCCCTGATGGGGGCGCCCGTCAGGGCCGCGTCAGGGTTTGTGGGTCCCATATCAAGGCTTCATTGGTGTTTGACCGCTCGGACACGCCCTGGTAACACCGATCAGTGACCCTCGAATCACGCCTCGTACACCACCCGCTCGCAGGGGGTATCTCGACCATGCAGGCCCCGCCGGTACGCGCCACCGCCATCCCCTCCCTCACCGACGCCCTCCGCGCCGTCGAGTCGCTGCTGATGAGCGGCGGCCAGCGCACCGCCCGCCGCAACGCCTGGACCTCGGTCCTGGAGGACCGCCGCCGGGCCAAGGACCGGGTGGAGGCACAGCGCTTCTACGAGCGGTCCGCGGACGGCTCCTAGCACCGTCGCCCCTCCCGGGCACTGCCGTCGTCCGCGCTCCCGGGGCCACGTAGACTTCGTGCCATGGCGAGGAAGGAAACCGCGGCGGACGCCGCGAATGCCGGGCGACTGAAGCAGATCGCCCTCACATACAAGATGACCCGCAAGGTCGACACCAAGATCGGCCTTGTGCTCGCGGCGGTCGGTCTCGGCACGCTCGCGGTGTTCCTCGTGATCGGCTTCTTGCTGGGCCACCCGGTGTACCTGGGCATCTTCGGTCTGCTGGTCGGCCTGCTGGGGGCCGCGGTCGTGTTCGGCCGCCGGGCCGAGCGGGCCGCCTTCGGGCAGATGGAGGGCCAGCCGGGCGCCGCGGCAGCGGTGCTGGACAACGTCGGCCGGGGCTGGACCACCACCCCCGCGGTGGCGATGAACCGCAGCCAGGACGTGGTGCACCGCGCGGTCGGCAAGGCCGGCATCGTGCTGGTCGCCGAGGGCAACCCGAACCGGGTGAAGAGCCTGCTGGCCGCCGAGAAGAAGAAGATGAACCGCATCGTCGCCGATGTGCCGGTGCACGACATCATCGTGGGCACCGGCGACGGCCAGGTCGAGCTGAAGAAGCTGCGCACCACCATGCTGAAGCTTCCGCGGGTGCTGACCGGCCCCCAGGTGACCACCACCAACGACCGGCTGCGCGCGCTCGGCGACCTGATGAGCAACATGCCGGTGCCGAAGGGTCCGATGCCCAAGGGCATGCGGATGCCGAAGGGCGGCAAGAGCGGCCGCTAGGCCCGCGACGCGGGTCCGACTCGCGGCACGACTCGTAGTACGACGATGGGGGCGCCCGGTGTCACACCGGGCGCCCCCATCGTCGTACCGCTCGCCCCCGTAAGGGCTCAGACGCGGACCTCGACCGTCTTCGCCAGCCGGTCGTGCAGACCGCGGCCGTCGCGGTCCCAGACCAGGGCCGGGATGGCGAGGCACAGCAGGGCGGTGCGGACCAGGGAGCGCAGCGGGTTGACGGTGCCGGTCTCCAGGGCCACGACCCGGATGCCGAACAGTCGCTTGCCCGGGGTGAAGCCGATGGTGCCGACCAGCAGGGCGCTCATGACGAAGAAGACGCCGAGCGCCCAGTTGCCGGTGCCCTGGTCGTAGCCATGCGTGATCAAGCTGTATGCGATCAGCAGGCACAGCGCCCAGTCGACCGCGATGGCCCCGAGCCGCCTGCCCGGCCGGGCCAGCGAGTTGGGGCCCTCCTCGGGGAGGCCCAGCTGTTCACCCCGGTAACCGAAGTCCGCGCCGGCGTCTTCCATGGCCGCGCGAGGGCCGGAGAGCCACGATCCGATTGCCTGCCTGTTGTCCACCCGACCACGGTACTGCGTCCCCATATGACCGGGGGACGCCGGGGTGTCCCGGCGCTACGGTTGAGGAGTGGCCGGTTAACTTCTGCGAAACAATCGGGTCACGCCGGAGAAATCACCCGTCCCTAGGGTCAGGACGAGCGTGTGCCACCGCACTGGCCGCACGAACGATCTACCACCCCGGCGAGGACGGTCGGGAGTAGGAGGAGCTGGATGTTCCAGAACGCCGACGAGGCCAAGAAGTTCATCGCGGACGAGGACGTCAAGTTCATCGACGTCCGGTTCTGCGACCTGCCGGGCATCATGCAGCACTTCACCGTGCCCGCGGAGGCGTTCGACCCGGACGAGGAGCTGGCCTTCGACGGATCCTCGATCCGCGGTTTCCAGGCCATCCACGAGTCCGACATGGCGCTGCGGGCCGATCTGTCCACGGCCCGTGTCGACCCGTTCCGCCGGGACAAGACGGTCAACATCAACTTCTTCATCCACGACCCGATCACGGGCGAGCAGTACTCCCGTGACCCGCGCAACGTGGCCCGCAAGGCCGAGGCCTACCTCGCCTCGACCGGCATCGCGGACACCGCGTTCTTCGGCCCCGAGGCCGAGTTCTACGTGTTCGACTCCGTGCGCTTCCAGACCAGCGCGAACGAGTCCTTCTACCACATCGACTCCGAGGCGGGCGCCTGGAACACCGGTGCGGTGGAGAACAACCGCGGCTACAAGGTCCGCTACAAGGGCGGCTACTTCCCGGTCGCGCCGGTGGACCACTTCGCCGACCTGCGCGCCGAGATCTCCCTGGAGCTGGAGAACTCCGGCCTGAAGGTGGAGCGCCAGCACCACGAGGTGGGCACGGCCGGCCAGGCGGAGATCAACTACAAGTTCAACACGCTGCTCGCCGCCGCCGACGACCTCCAGCTCTTCAAGTACATCGTGAAGAACGTGGCCTGGCGCAACGGCAAGACCGCGACCTTCATGCCGAAGCCGATCTTCGGTGACAACGGCTCGGGCATGCACGTCCACCAGTCGCTGTGGAGCAACGGCGACCCGCTGTTCTACGACGAGGCCGGGTACGCGGGCCTGTCCGACACCGCCCGCTACTACATCGGCGGCATCCTCAAGCACGCCCCGTCGCTGCTGGCCTTCACCAACCCGACGGTGAACTCGTACCACCGACTGGTGCCGGGCTTCGAGGCGCCGATCAACCTGGTGTACTCGCAGCGCAACCGCTCCGCCGCGATGCGTATCCCGATCACCGGCTCCAACCCGAAGGCCAAGCGCGTCGAGTTCCGCGCGCCCGACTCCTCCGGCAACCCGTACCTCGCCTTCTCGGCCCTGCTCCTCGCGGGCCTGGACGGCATCAAGAACAAGATCGAGCCGGCCGAGCCGATCGACAAGGACCTCTACGAGCTGGCCCCCGAGGAGCACGCGGGCGTCGCCCAGGTCCCGACCTCCCTCGGCGCCGTCCTCGACCGCCTGGAGTCCGACCACGAGTTCCTCCTCCAGGGCGACGTCTTCACGTCCGACCTGATCGAGACCTGGATCGACCTCAAGCGCACCCAGGAAATCGCCCCACTGCAGCTGCGCCCGCACCCGCACGAGTTCGAGCTGTACTTCGACGTGTAAGCCTCGATCGCCGCATGACGAAGGCTGCCACCCGCGCGGGTGGCAGCCTTCGTCATGCGGGCCCCGCGCACGAAACGAGCGGTACTACTCCGCGGTCGGCTCAGGGATGCGCCACGTGATCTGGAAGCGCTCGGAATCGGGCAGCCCGAGCGGGCCGACCGGGCTGATCTGTTTGATCAGGTAGCCGAAGACCATGTGATGCGCCTCCTCCGAAACCTCGTCCCAGGTGTCCGGGGTCACGATCATCACCTCGTGCATCAGACTCACGTCCGACTCGTTCTCCAGCATCTCCGCCCGGTCGTCCCGGTCCATCGTCTCGTCGGCACGCATGGCACGGATCGACTCCGCGAGGAGATTCGGTTCGTGACTCAGCCGCCGGAGTATCTCCTGGCAGCCGTAGCGGAAAGCCGCGTACGCCTCCATGGCCTCCCGATCGGGGTTGCTGTAGCCGTACGGCGAGCCTTCCGCCGCGCCTATGTAGTCGCCCTTCAGCGTGTGCAGCAAGACCCTGAGCGCGTGTTCGGCTCCCTGCTCCTCGATGAACCGCATCATCGCCTGCACCCAGTGGTCTTCGGGTATCAGCGGCTCGTGCGGGGCGGCGAGCGAGGGGTGAATCTCGATGGCGCTGAACGGATTCACCAGGATGCCCATGACCATCTCCGGCGTCCACTTGCCGTCCTCACCTCCCCAGCCTCCGTTGACGAGCTCCTGGAAGGACTTCAGCGCCCCCGACTCCCCCTCGTCGACGGCACGCCACAGCGGGAGGAACCTGGCGGTCTCGAGATCCTCGTCCCGGGGCGGACTGCACTGCCCGGCCAGGGCCCTGACGATGTCGTGCACGGTCTGCCACCGCGGCACTCGTATTCCCTGGACGGCGGATCTGACGCTCTCGTGGCTGGCGTCCGAGAGCCTGTCGTCGCGGCCCCGGATGAGCGTGCTCACCTTCCGGAAGCTCAACCGGCCTGCTGCACGATGCAGTTCTTGTAGAGCTTCGACCAAGTCCTTGCGCGCGCCTTCTGGTTGGGGTGGGGCGCTGGAAGCAGCCACGTACGTTCCTCCGTGTCCGGGTTGTCAAGTTCGCCGATGACTCAGAAGCCGTCGGCCGGAGCCGAGTCAGCTTTCGTCAAGTTCACCATTCGGGGCGCCAAACCGTGACTCGCGGCCAATCGGTGAGGTGAGCATGGAGAAGGCGCCGGTGAAGCGCCGACCACTCAAGGAGTCACCACGCATGCACATCCCGCCCTACGCCCGTGACACGATCCGCGCCGCGTTGCCCAGCATTCCCACCTCTCGCCAGGTGGGGGCTCTGGATTGCTGCGTATGCGACGAGCCGTTCGGTGAGGACCTCGCCGCCATACCGCTCGGACCGACGCCGACGTCGGGACTGTTCGGATGCCACCCTTGTCTGACCCGATTGGTCAGACAAGCGCGACGGGCCCGCGACACCTCGCTCACCCGGAGAGCCGAGCAGGTTCGGGCGGAGCAGGCGGCCTGGTTGCCGGTGTGCGAACGCCATCTCGCCCGGCTCGACAGGGTTCGGCGCGCCGCGGAGGCCGTGGCAGAACTGGCCCGGGGGGCGGAGACCGAGGCGCAGCAGGTCGCCTGGCTTCTGGTCTCGTTGGAATCGGCGTTCAACTGGATACCGGACACACCGGAACCGCCCGCCTCTGTGGACGATGGCGGATCGGAGCTGAGGGAGGAGGCTTTCCGGCTCAATCTTTCCCTGATCGCGGCGCGTGAGGCGGTGGCCGAGCGGCTTGCCTATCACCTGATCAATGAGGCGCAGCCTGACGAGCCCGAGATGTGCGAGGAGTTCGAATGCCCGGAGGACTGCTCGGGGCGCCATGACTCGTCGCACATCGATTGCGGACCGGACAGCATCTTCGACGACCTGGCCGAGCACGGCATCACCGTGGAGAAGCCGGAGCCCGAACCCCTGTCGCCCCGGCTCGCGGCTCTCCTGGGGAAGAACGGCGCGACCGAAGAGAGACGCGCCCCGCTGCCGGACATCGAGGAACAAGCCCCCGTGGTTCTGGCGCACTTCGGCATCGAAGCGGACGACCTGGGCATCCTGACGAGTGCGGCGGCGGTCGGCCTCGTCACCGATGCCTGGCGCGAGGGGCCGCTGGACGAGATCCACGCGGCCGACGACGGCCCCACCGACGGGGAGATCTTCGCACAGAGCGTCGATCTCTACCGCAGGGCCCATGCGGCTCTGCTGGCGGCACAGCACGAAGGGCCCGAGGCGCTGTTCGCGTTCGTTGCCGTCGCCTCGGATCTGGACCTCCCCTGGGCCGGTGGTTCACGTTTCACACTGCGGGCAACGGTCCAACCGATGGAGGAGTTCGTCCAACACGTCGAAAACCGGGTCTGGTTCACCATGGAAGTGATGCGTGAACAGGGCTGGCGCGCAGGGCTGCTCCACAGGGCCACCTCGGCCGCGGTCAAGGCTGCCACCCACTTCGGTATGCCGGGCTGGCCCGGCGCCGTCACCACAGTGATGGAGCGGCTGGCCACGCTGGACCGGTCGGGCGCGCCCAAGGCACTGGCCGACCTCGCGGCAGTGGAGGCATCACTGCTCGAGGCTCCCGACCGGCTGGGAACTGACGCCCTCGACTGGATCTGCCGCCAAGCGCTGCTCGGCTAGCGATCCACTCGACGCGTCCGGCTCACGGAGCGACCATGACGAGCCTCGATGAGGAAGTGAAGTATTGCGCTTGACCGGACCGCGGGGTGCCTTGAAGCAGGAATCGGAGGTAATCCTGTGAAGTGGGACGACCTCACCCTGGCCATCCTCGCCTTTTTTGGTTGCCTCACTCTTCTCCTAGCACAGATAGGAGAGATATTGACGAAACTGCCACAGATCATCCGCGCCTGGCGACGGGTACGGAACGAGCTGCGCAGCGGGGCGAACACCGACGACCAGGACGCCCCACAGGAATGACGCCGACTGAAGTACCGGAAAATACGGATGCGCGGGGCCGCCTCCTCGGTGGGAAGCGGCCCCGGACGTATGTCACAGCCTGGGTGCGTCAGGGCACCACGACCACCACCACGGGGGAGTTGTAGCCGTAGCCGAAGCCGTTGTTGAAGCCGAAGAAGCCGCCGCGGTTGAAGCCGCGGTTGAAGTTGTTGAAGCCGAAGCAGTTACGGCCGTAACAGCCGCGGTTGGTGGAGACGTGGGTCTGGGTCGACGCCGACGCGGTGCTCGCGGTGGCCACGGTGGCTCCGCCCGCCAGCAGAACGCCGACGGCGGACACCGCGGCGAGACGCCTCGCGCGCTGTGCATTCATCGAACTGCCCTCCTTCCATTCCCCCGACGCCGTTGCGGGCACCGGAAGATGGCCGCACCCGCGGTTTCGGCGGGACGCGGTCGTGGGTGATGCCGCCTGGATTCAGGAAGCAGGGCTGACGTTCCCCTGGTCGACGGGGATGGCGCACGTCCGGCGCACCCTGCGGCGCGGCTCTGCTGAAAATGCTAGCGGCCGGATCAGCACCCGGCATCCGGACGCGAATCGGGCGTAAACGGGCAGCTCAGAGCCCCTGTGCAACCTTTCGTACCGCTCGTGCTTCCTATCTCCGGGGGCCCCACGGGATCGTGGACCCGCAGCTGTCCGGACGAGAGAGGTTGAACGGGGAATGTCTGAACAGGACGACTGGGAGCGGGAGTTCGATCATGGTTGGGCGAACTCCGCTCAGCACAAGGAGCCTTCCGCCCGCGCCCGGATGCTCGCCGCCCGCTGGAAGGAGAACCCGCCGGACCCGGCCCCCTTCCGCGCCGACCCGGAGCTCAGGGGGTCGCGCCGCTCGTCCTGGGTGTCGACCGCGGTGGTCCTCGGCTGTGTGGCCGCGGTGATCGTGCTGCTGGGGTACGCTCAGATAAGGAACGGTTACTGATCGGCTACCGAGAGTCACGTAGGCCGCCGATCGGCGAGCGGGGCCTGTCGGCCCCCTCGCCATACCGTGCCGCAGGTGCACACTGGACAGCGGGACGAAGGTGCCCGACTGCGGGGTGATGCAAGATGCGGAGCCGCTTTAGGAGCGACCGGCGACTGACCGTGCGGATGACGGTCACGATGTTCCTGCTCGGACTGCTGTACGTGGCCTTCATCGCCGCGCTGCTCGTACTGCTGAAGTCCTGGCTGCTGGTCGTCGTCCTGATGGGCGCGATGTTCGTGGCCCAGTTCTGGTTCTCCGACCGGATCGCGATGTTCGCCATGCACGGGCGGGTCGTGGAGCGCGAGGAGTATCCCGAGCTGCACGCGGTGGTGGACCGGCTGTGCGCGATGGCGGACATGCCGAAACCGACGGTCGCCGTGTCCGAGATGGACATGCCGAACGCGTTCGCGACGGGGCGCAATCCCGATCACGCCGTGGTCTGTGTGACCACCGGGCTGCTGCGCCGGCTGGAGCCCGGCGAGCTGGAGGGCGTGCTGGCGCACGAGCTGTCGCACGTGGCGCACAAGGACGTCGCCGTGATCACCATCGCCTCCTTCCTCGGCGTGGTCGCGGGCCTGCTCGTGCGGTTCGCCTTCTACTCGCAGATCTTCGGCGGGGGCCGCAGGGACCAGAACACCGCCGTCGTCTTCGCGGGCGTGATGGGCGTCTCGGCGGCCGTGTACGCGATCAGCTTCCTGCTGATCAGGGCGCTGTCGCGGTACCGGGAGCTGGCCGCCGACCGCGCCGCCGCGCAGCTGACCGGGCGCCCCTCGGCGCTGGCCTCGGCGCTCACCAAGGTCACCGGGGACATCGCCCGCATCCCGACCAAGGACCTGCGCACGGCCCAGGCGTTCAACGCCTTCTACTTCACCCCGGCGACCGGCAAGGAGCCCGGCATCGAGCGGTTCTTCTCCACCCACCCGACGCTCCAGCAGCGGCTGGACCAGCTGGGCCGGATCTCGGCGGAGCTGGGCGAGACGACCGTACCGCCGGAGGCCGACCGGGCATGAGCGGACCGGGATCCGGTACATCACAACAGAAGGCGGGCTGAGCGTTGGGGTTGCTGGACATCCTGCTGGGGCGCACCAAGCCCGTCGCCCCCGATCTCGATCAGCTCTTCGCGCTGCCCTCGGCCGCCGTCACGCTCCAGGCCGCGATGGGCTTCGTGCCGACCGGGCGGGGCGCGGTGTGCTTCGCGACCGTGGAGGGCGCGGCCTTCGAGCAGACCCACCGGGAGGTGCAGGCGCTGCTGGACGCGGACGCGGAGCGGGCCGGATCACCGGTGGAGCTGCGCCGGGACGACTACGGCTACTCATGGCTGGTCTCCCGCCGCTCCCCCGACCAGCTGCCGCAGCTGGTCAACGATCTGCACGCGGTGAACAGCTCCCTCGAGCTCAACGGCTTCGGCCCGCAGCTGCTGTGCTCGCTGGCCGGCTTCGCCGACGACGCGGGGCGCGCCCTCGCGCTCGTCTACCTCTACAAGCGGGGCACCTTCTACCCCTTCGCCCCGCTGGCCGGGGGCGGTGAGCGCCGGGACAACGCGCTGGAGCTCCAGGTGCGGTCCGTACTCGCCGATGATCTGCGGATCGAGCAGGACCTCTCCCGCTGGTTCCCGGTGTGGGGCGCCCCCGGCCTGTGATCCTTCCGGCTCGAACTCCCGGACGCCGAGCACCAGTTGGGCCTGTGGTTCCGCGGCCGTCCCGAGGGCGGACGGCGGTCGCCGACGGCGCCGGGCAGTGCCGTCGGCATGCCGCCCGGCGCCGCGGCGGGTCAGCGGCTGTAGCGCATGAACGCCCGCACCATGCGGCACGTGGTGTCGGACGGCGGGCGCATGCCGATCGTCTCGGCGGTGCCCCGGATGGTGTCGTCGCGCGCCTGGTCCGGCAGATAGACACCGGAGTCGAGCAGGGCGATGGCCAGGCGCATGGCCTTCAGCCGCCGGTTGTGCGAGACGTACCACTCCCGGGGGCGCCCGGCCGGCAGGGGCCGCTTCGTGGCGGGCTCGTACGGCGAGTCGAAGAGCACGGGGTGCTGGGCGGTGGACTGGGTCGGCGACGGCTTCGGCTTGAGAGCGGCAGCGGGCACGGGCATCCTCCAGACGCGATCAGGGCACCGGCCGGCGAGCCCGGCGACACCCTCGAACACTGCTTCTATTCTACGGCGGACCACTGACAAAAGGCCCTGGCCACAAGGGCTTTCGGGGCTTCCGGGACAGGGGTGGCGAACGGGTTTTCGCGTACCGTGGGGCCATGGAGATCTGGATCAACCCGGCCTGTTCGAAGTGCCGCAGCGCGCTCAGCCTGCTCGACGCCGAGGGGGTCGGGTACACCGTGCGGCGCTATCTGGAGGACGTGCCGAGCGAGGACGAGATCAGGGCCGTACTCGGGCGCCTCGGTCTGGAGCCGTGGGACATCACCCGCACCCAGGAGCCGGCCGCGAAGGAACTGGGGCTCAAGGACTGGCCCCGGGACGAGGCTTCCCGTGACCGCTGGATCCGGGCCCTGTCCGAACACCCGAAGCTGATCCAGCGGCCCATCATCACGGCGGACGACGGCACGGCCCTGGTGGCCCGGACCGAGGAGGCGGTACGGGAGGCGATCGGGCACGGGGCGACGTCCGGGTGAGGGGGTGTCGCGGGACCGGGTGAGCAATCCGCACGACCGCCCCGGCCCGCCCGTTCCACCTCGGCGCCGCGCTGCCGAGGGTGATGAGGCAGAACGCCCCTCAATGGCGGAACGCGCCACACCGACCGGTTCATCCGAGGGGAAATCCGATTCCCCGGCCCCTGTTCCGTGAACGGATCGGTGAGGGGCGGAAACCGAAGCGGAAGTCATCACCATCGGAGATCACGCGCATGAGCGACCAGAAGAACACGGATGAATTCCCCCGGCGCCGCTTCGTCGCGCTCTCGGGCGCCGTCGGCGGCGCGGCACTGCTGACCGGCGCCGGGGTCATGACGGGTACGACCGCCGCCGCGGACACGGCGCACGGCGGGCCCACGCCCACCCCGTCGTGCTCCGCCACCCCGCCGCCCGGCGGGGCGAACCCCTGTCCGCCCGCTCAGCTCCAGCCCCTGTGCGGCATGCCCAGCGACAACGACCTGCTGTGGAACGACGTCAAGTACTGCACGCAGGGCATCACCCCGCCGCCCCCGCAGGGCAAGCCCGACTGCCTGAAGATGACCCCGAACTACGTCGTGCTGCACGGAAGCCCGGAGAACACGCACAACTATCTCCTCCTCCCCTCGTGCCGGATCACGGGCATCGAATGCCCGTTCATCCACATGGACTCGGCGGCGAACTACTGGCACGAAGCCTGGGAGAACGCGCGGCACGGGGGAAGCGTTCCGGTGCAGTACGCGAACATCGGCCTGGGAATCAATTCGCAGCACGCGCGCCGCTACCAGCAGCTGCATATCCACATGGCCGGGATCAGGCCGAGCACGCAGCGGCGGCTCCAGGAACTCGAGGCCCAGGGCCGTATGGCCACCCAGCCCTCCCAGTGGGCCGCGCCCGCCAGCCAGGCGCCCGTCTCGGGGCCCATGGGCTCGGGGGACCGCGTCTACCGCATCCTCAGGCTCCCGGACCTCCAGCAGAACCTGTTCACGCTGCTGTACCGGAACGTGGTGGTCCCCAACTCGCTGAACATGGCGGACCAGACCCTCATCGTGGTCCCGAAGATGACGGCCGCCGGGGTCTTCGCCGGTTCCTTCTACGTCCTCAACAGCGACACGTCCCTCTACGACGGCACCAGCACCTGCGACTACCTGCTGGTGTACGGCTGACGGGACGCAGGGGTCGCGGCCGGCCGGTTTCACCCGGTCGGCCGAACCCCCTACGTGATCCGGGGCACAAAACCCCCAGGTAACACGGGGTTCACATAAGGGCAATGGTCGGGAAACGGCCTGTTGGCAGGGTTCCGGACAGATCGACAGACGGCGCGCGGCGCCGCACCGGCACCCGCAAGTGCGCCCGAACCACCCCGAAGGATGTGTCCCCCCGTGACCTTCAAGGCCGAGTACATCTGGATCGACGGCACCGCGCCGACGGCCAAGCTCCGTTCCAAGACGAAGATCATCACGGGTGGCCCGGCCGGTCTCGACACGCTGCCGCTGTGGGGCTTCGACGGCTCCTCCACCAACCAGGCCGAGGGCCACGCCTCGGACCGCGTGCTCAAGCCGGTCTTCACCTGCCCGGACCCGATCCGCGGCGGCGACGACGTGCTGGTGCTGTGCGAGGTCCTGAACACGGACATGACGCCGCACGCCTCCAACACCCGCGCCGAACTGGCCGAGGTCTCCGCGCGGTTCGCGGCGCAGGAGCCGGTCTTCGGCATCGAGCAGGAATACACCTTCTTCGACGGCACCCGCCCGCTGGGCTTCCCCGAGGGCGGCTTCCCGGCCCCCCAGGGCGGCTACTACTGCGGTGTCGGCGCCGACGAGATCTTCGGCCGCGACGTCGTCGAGGCGCACCTCGACAACTGTCTGAAGGCCGGTCTCGGTATCTCCGGCATCAACGCCGAGGTCATGCCGGGCCAGTGGGAGTTCCAGGTCGGCCCGCTCGCCCCGCTGGAGGTCTCCGACCAGCTGTGGGTGGCCCGCTGGCTGCTGTACCGCACCGCCGAGGACTTCAAGATCTCCGCGACCCTCGACCCCAAGCCGGTCAAGGGCGACTGGAACGGCGCGGGCGCGCACACCAACTTCTCCACCAAGGCGATGCGCGAGGGCTACGACGCGATCATCACCGCGTGCGAGTCGCTGGGCGAGGGTTCCAAGCCGCTGGACCACGTCAAGAACTACGGCGCCGGCATCGACGAGCGGCTGACCGGTCTGCACGAGACCGCCCCGTGGGACGAGTTCACCTACGGCGTCTCCGACCGCGGTGCCTCGGTGCGCATCCCCTGGCAGGTCGAGGTGGACGGCAAGGGCTACATCGAGGACCGCCGTCCGAACGCCAACGTCGACCCGTACCTGGTGACCCGCCTGATGGTGGACACCTGCTGCACGGCGCTGGAGAAGGCCGGCCAGGTCTGACCCACCCGGAGACCCGGGCAGGGGCGCTCGCCGTTCGCGGCGGGCGCCCCTGTCGTATGCCCGGGTGCGCCCCGGAGGCCCCGACCGGCCCCTCGTACCCCTCCAACTGTCCGCATAGTGAGACACCGATTCGGCCGTCTTCGCACCCACAACCCGCTGATCAGGGGCTTGACTCCGGCCCCCGGGGCCCTCGCAACGCAGACTTCACGCCAATGACACGTCCAACCTGTGAGAGGACTCTCGTGCCCGGCGCGCGCCTCTGCTTCAATAAGCGCATGGCCAGCTTCCAGAAGATCACCGCGACGGGTCGCCATGACCTCGAGCCCTTCTGGCCCTCCCGCCAGCATCACGACTTCGACCGGGTGTGTTGTCGCGCGATATCCGCGCGGGCCCTGTGAAGCCGTAACCCCGGCCTTCGGCCAGCGCGGAACGACGTACGTCCCGGCGCGCCCCGACCACGAATCGCGGCCGCCGTCCCTCCCGACGAACCTCTCGCGCGAAAGAGCTGACCTCTCATGGCGACCACTCGTTCCGTCTCCCCCGTCTCCGCCGTCTCCCCGGCCCCCTCCGCGGCCCCGCTGAACGCCCCCGCCCGGCACCGGCTGCGCGCCGTCGACCGGGACGAGGTGGTCGACGTCGCGGACTTCCTGCCGCCGGGCGCCACCTGGCTGCCCGCCCCGCAGCACACCCTGCCCGTGCTGCCCGGCCGCCCGCCGATGGTCGGCTATCTGGTGCTGGTCCCCGCCGACCAGCAGCCGCCGTTCCTGCCCGTCGCGGTGCCGGAGCAGGCGGGGCCCGCGGTGCGGACGGAGCCGGTGGCACAGACCGCCGCCCCGGGCCGGGCGGCCCCCCAGCCGCTGGTCCGGATCGACTCCGGGCGCCGCACCGCCTTCATCGAGGGCCGTGAACTCGACCTGACCTACCTGGAGTTCGAGCTGCTCGCACACCTGGTGGCCCATCCGCACCGGGTGCACACCCGCGACCAGCTGGTCACCACGGTGTGGGGGTACGGCCATGTCGGCGACGGCCGCACCGTCGACGTCCATGTCGCCCGGCTGCGCCGCAAGCTGGGCGCCGAGCACCGCCGGACCATCCAGACCGTGCGCCGGGTCGGCTACAAGTACATTCCGCCGACCGGGCGTTGACCCCCCGGTTCCGCCCTCGGCGGAGTCCCGTGCCGACCGGCCCCCGACCGGGCAGGCTGCCCGCATGAGGCTTCTGGTGCTGGGCGGAACGGAGTTCGTGGGGCGGGCGGTGGTCGAGGCGGCCCTCGGGCGCGGCTGGGAGGTGACCGTCTTCAACCGTGGACGCCACCGGACACCGCCCGGGGCAACGGTGTCGCGCGGTGACCGCACCGCGCCCGGCGGCCTGGCCGCGCTCGCCGAGGGCGACTGGGACGCGGTGGTGGACACCTGGTCGGCGGCGCCCCGCGCGGTGCGGGAGACGGCACGGCTGCTGCGCGACCGCGTCGGACGGTACGCGTACATCTCCAGCTGCTCGGTGTACGCCTGGCCCTGGCCGGCCGGGGCCAGGGCGGACGCCCCGCTGGTCGAGGGCGCGGCGGCGGACGCCGAGCAGCGCGAGTACGCCCTGGACAAGCGGGGCGGTGAGCTGGCCGCGCTGGAGTCCTTCGGCGCGGACGGCTCGCTGCTGGTGCGGGCGGGGCTGATCCTCGGACCGTACGAGAACGTGGGCCGGCTGCCCTGGTGGCTGACCCGGATCGCCCGCGGGGGTCCCGTCCTCGCGCCCGGTCCGCGCGGGCTGCCCCTCCAGTACATCGACGCCCGCGACCTCGCGAACTGGCTTCTCGGCGCGCTGGAGCGGCAGTTGAGCGGGCCGTACGACCTGGTGAGCCCGCCGGGGCACACCACCATGGGCGCGTTCCTCGACGCGTGCCTCGCCGCCACCGGCGCCGCCGCCGAGCTGTGCTGGGCCGACCCGCGGACGGTTCTGGACGCCGGGATCGAGCCGTGGACCGAGCTGCCGGTGTGGGTACCGCCGGGCGGGGAGATGTACGACGCCGTCCACCGGGCCGATGTGTCCCCGGCGCTCGCCACCGGGCTGACGTGCCGCCCGGTGGCGGAGACCGTCGCGGACACCTGGCGGTGGCTGACCTCGATCGGCGGCACCCCGCCCCGGCGGTCCGACCGCGGCGCCCCGGGCGTCGACCCGGAGGTGGAGGCGAAGGTGCTGGCCGCGCTGCGCGAGGGCACCCCCGAAGCCGATGGTGTACCTGGCACCACCCCCCAAGAGGGGGCCTCGGGCCAGTGACCCCCGTCGGCGGGTCGGCGAGACTCACCGTATGAACAGCGACAACATGCGCGACAGGGCCCGCCGGTCCCTGCTGGCCGCCGTACAGGGACTGATGCTGGCCCTGATCACGATGCCCTTCGGCATCGCGTTCCTGGTGCTGACCCTGGTGTCCCTCGCCTTCATCCCGCTCGGCATCGGACTGCTCACGACTCCCCTCGTGCTGACGGGAGTCCGGGCGCTGGCGGATGTGCGCCGGAGGCTGGCGGCCGAGTGGTGCGGGGTGCGGATCCGGGCGGCGTACCGGCCGATCCCGCGCGGCACCAATCCGTGGACGCGCACCTTCACCATGCTGGGCGACCCCCAGACCTGGCGGGACGTGCGCTGGCTGCCGGTGGACTTCACGGCGGGCTTCGTCAGCGCGCTGCTCCCGGCCCTGCTGCTGTTCTACCCGGTCCAGGGGCTGCTGCTGCCCCTCGGGCTGTGGCGGGCGTACACCCAGGGCGGCACGTACTGGTACGCGTTCGTCCCGGTCACCGGGGAGGCCACCGCCATCGGCGCGGCCGTCCTCGCCCTGGTGATCCTGCGCGCCGCCCTGCGGTTCACCCCGGGCCTGCTGACCGCGCACTTCCGGCTCGTCCGGGCGGTGCTCGACAACAGCGAGGGCGAACTCGTCGAGCGGGTACGGGTGTTGACCGAGACCCGGCGGGACGCGGTGGACACCTCCGCCGCCGAACTGCGCCGCATCGAACGGGATCTGCACGACGGCGCCCAGGCCCGGCTCGTCGCCATGGGCATGGACCTCGGCACCATCGAGATGCTGCTCGACAAGGACCCGGAGCAGGCCAGGCGGCTGCTCGCGCAGGCCCGGCGCAACTCGGTGGACGCCCTGGAGGAGCTGCGCGACCTGGTCCGCGGCATCCATCCGCCGGTGCTCGCCGAACGCGGACTCGGCGACGCGGTACGGGCGTTGGCGCTGCGGCTGCCGCTGCCCGCCGAGGTCACGGTGGAGCTGCCGGGCCGGGCGGACGCGCCGGTGGAGTCGGCCGCCTACTTCGCGGTCAGCGAGGTGCTCACCAACGCGGCCAAGCACGCGGGCGCCGACCGGCTCTGGGTGGATCTGCACCACACCGACGGCCGGCTGCGGATCACGGTCACCGACAACGGCAGGGGCGGCGCCTCGGTCGGGTCCGGCTCCGGGCTCGCCGGGATCGAGAAGCGGCTCGGTACATTCGACGGCGTCCTGGCCGTCAGCTCTCCCGCGGGCGGTCCCACCATGGTGACCCTGGAGATCCCGTGCGTGTTGTCCTAGCCGAAGACCTGTTCCTGCTGCGCGACGGACTGGTCCGGCTGCTGGAGGCGTACGGCTTCGACATCGCGGCGGCGGTCGAGTCCGGGCCCGAACTGACGCGTGCGCTGGCCGAGTTGAAGCCGGACGTGGCGGTGGTCGACGTACGGCTGCCGCCCACGCACACCGACGAGGGCCTCCAGTGCGCCCTGGCCGCCCGGCGGGCCCGGCCGGGGCTGCCGGTACTGGTCCTCTCCCAGCACGTGGAGCAGCTGTACGCGCGGGAGCTGCTCGCCGACGGCGACGGCGGGATCGGGTATCTGCTCAAGGACCGGGTGTTCGACGCGGAGCAGTTCGTGGACGCCGTACGGCGGGTCGCGGCGGGAGGTACGGCGATGGACCCCCAGGTCATCCAGCAGCTGCTGGCCCGGAGTTCGGCCGACGACCGGCCGCTCGCGCGGCTCACCCCGCGCGAGCGCGAGGTGCTGGAGCTGATGGCGCAGGGCCGGTCGAACGCGGGCATCGCGGCCCAACTGGTGGTCACCGAGCGGGCGGTGGCCAAGCACACCTCCAACATCTTCGGCAAGCTCGGCCTGGAGGTGTCGGACGACGACAACCGGCGCGTGCTCGCGGTGCTGGCGTATCTCGACGGCGGGCCCCGCTGAGGACCGGCTCGCGGGCCCCGCTGAGGACCGGCTCAAATCCGGTGACCCCGGGGGCACGGGTGTGCGAGGGTGACGCGGTGAACCAGGACTGGGAAGACCGGGTGGACGCCGCTTGGGCCGCCTTCGCCCGCGACGAGTACCCCGAGGAGCGCGCGGCCCAGTTCCGCGCCCTGATCGACGGCCTCGTCGCCGAACTGCCCGAGGACAGCCCGCGGGGCCCCTTCGAGCGGGCCTGCGCCTTCGACTCGACCGGGCTCTCGGACCGGGCCGTGCCGCTGTACCGGGAGGCGCTGGCGCGCGGCCTCGACGGCTACCGGGGGCGGCGGACCCGGATCCAGCTGGCGAGTTCGCTGCGCAACATCGGGCAGCCGGAGGAGGGGGTGAAGCTGCTCACGCCCGAACTGGACGGGCCGGGCGACGAGTTGGACGACGCGGTGCGCGCCTGTCTCGCGCTGTGCCTCTCCAGCCTGGGCCGCGACCGCGAGGGCCTGTCCCTGGTGATCGAGGCGCTGGCCGCCCATCTGCCGCGCTACCAGCGGTCGATGGCCAACTACGCGCGCGCCCTGGTCGAGCCGGAGGCGTGAGAGGGCCGGTGCCGGCGCCGCGCACCCGTCGGCGTCCGGCCGCGTGAACGCACCGGCGCCAGGCCCGCGAGCGCACCGGCTCCGACGGCGGGAACGTGCCGACGCCCGGCTCACGCCCGCACCAGACCTGGCCACCCGGACGCACCGCTTCCCGCAGCCCGAACGCTCCGCTTCCCGCAGCCCGGACGCGTCCACCGCGAGGCCCGGGCACCTCGCCCCGGAGGCCCGAACCGGCCCGGATCCGCCGCCCCGGACGCATCGACGCGCCGCTTGACGGTGACCAACCAAGGGCTCGCTCGTTCTTCCGGACGTGCAGTCACAGGATGTAGCCCACCGTCACGCCCCCGCCGCCGCCTCCGGACCGGCCGACGTCGAGCGGGCCGAGGCCACGCTCGTCGAGCACTATCCACGGCTGGTCCGGCTCGCCTATCTGGTGCTGCCGCCGGGCCTCGGCCGCGGCCGCCGGGTGCTGACCGCACACGCCCTCACCCAGCGCGCGCTACCCCGGGGCCGCAAGCAGGCCGACCGGATCCCGGCCCAGCCCTCGGGCCGTGGCCACGCCCACCGGGGTCCCGGTGACGCGGCGGCCCGGGAGAGCGACCCCGGCTACGCCTATCTGCGCGAGCGGGTCCTGGAGCCGCTCGGGCTGCGGGAGACGACGCTGCCGGGCGATGCGCCGGAGATCCCCAGATCGGAAGAGCCTCGCCGCCGCCCGCCCGCACCGCGCCCTGCCCCCGCTGCTCCCCCGCGTCCTCGGCCTGCGGCTGCTCCCGCGCTCCGGCGGCGCCGACGAACTCGCCCTGGACCAGCGGCTGTCGAAGCTGTCCGCGCCGGCCCGCGCCGCCTATGTGCTGCGCGGCCTGGACCGGCTGCCGGACCAGGAGATCCGCAAGATCCTCGACGCGGCCGGGGTGGACGACCCGGGCGGCGCCCTCGCCATGGCGAACAGCGTGCCCGCCCAGCCGGGCCTGCTCTCCTCCCCCGAGTTCGACCCCTGCACCCTCCAGGCCCGGCCCACCGATCTGCTGCGCCGCCGCCAGCACACCCGGGCCGCCCTCGGCGCCGCGGCCGCCCTCGCGGTGTGCGGGGCGCTGCTCGCGCTGCCGCACTCCGGCTGGGGCCCGGACGGCGCCGCCGCCCCCGTCTACGCCGAGAACCCGGCCGCCCAGGCCGCCCTCGACCCGGGCAAGCTGACCCGGGTCTCCCCCACCGCCTGGCGCTCCGCGGCCCGCACCGACTTCTCGGCCTGGCCCGCGCGCGGCCCGCTCACCGGCGACAAGGACCTGCTGCGCCGCGCCCTCGCGGTCTGGGCCAGGCCCGGGCAGAACGTCCGGGTCTCGGCCACCCCCGGCACCCAGACCGGCGGCCCCGCGGGCCCGCCCCAACTGCTGTACGCGGGGCAGGTCGACGCCGCCCGGGTGGTGATCCTCTACGACGGTCTGCGCATCGCCCGCTACGCGGAACCGACCGACGGCACCCAGGGCGCCGCCCTGGACTTCGCCCGGGTGGACGGCGCGACCGGCGCCGAGGCGAGCGCCCTGGTCCTCGGCCGCGCCGACGGCAATGTGCAGTACCTGCTGGCCCCCTGGGTGAAGAAGGCGGCCACCCGCGATCTGCTGAAACCCGCCGCGGCGCCCACCCCGCTCACGGTCACCGACGGCGTCACCGCCCCGCTGACCAGCCCCGCCCTGGCCACCGGCAACTGCACCTCCTGGACCGTGCTCCAGGTCTCCGGCGGACCCGGCACCCAGCTCGCCACCGACCTCGGCGAGCTGGTCCCGGCCCACCTCACCGCGGGCCGCCCCGGCGCGACGGGCGGGGCCGCCGGTCCCGAGGGGCTGAGGGCGTGGGCGCCGTTCGCCTGCTCGCTGGCCACCGAGCGCTCCTCGGGCGTGCGCAGCGTCAACGCCTGGGACTACGCGGAGCAGCCGCTGCCCGACGGCAGCGGGGCCGGTCAATGGGTCTGCACCCGCGCCGAGACCTGGCGCGGTGACGGCACCGCGGCGCTGGCCCAGTTCCGCGTCCCCGGCTCCCGCTACGGAGCCGTCACGGCGAAGGGCACCGACACCGCGGCGTGCGGCCCGCGCGATCCGCATGTGCTGGCCGGGGTGCTGTGGAAGTCCGGGGGCGGGCACTGGTATCTGCTGGCCGCGGGCTCCCCGGACACGGTGGCGATCCACGCGAGCGGCGGGATCACCGCGTCGGCGCCGGGCTCGCTGCTGATCTCCAAGGCCACCAAGGGTGCACAGGCTCAGCTGAAGGGCACGCTGGCGGGCGGCAAGGTGATCGACGGGCTGCACTAGGACCCGCGCGTACGAATGTTATTGACATCTGCGTAAACAAGCCGCGCCGGAACCCTTCTCAGAGCGCCTACCCGTCAGTACATTGACGCCATGTCTCATACGCAGGCCCGGCCGGTGGAGTCCGAGCGCGTCGCGCTCAAGGCCCGCAATGTGTCCTTCTCGTGGGAGGACACACCGCTGCACTGGGTGCCCGGGGATCCGTTCACCACGCACACCATCAATGTGCTGCACCTGCTGCTGCCCGCCGGTGAGCGCTGGTTCGTGCAGGTGTACAAGCAGGCGCTGCCGCTGATCAAGGACGACCGGCTGCGCGAGGACGTCATCGGGTTCATCGGACAGGAGGCCATGCACTCCCAGTCCCATGACGAGGTGCTGCCGCATCTGCGCGAGCAGGGCCTGGACCCGACGCCGTACACCGCGCAGGTCGACTGGTTCTTCGAGAAGCTGCTCGGTGACCGCACCCTGCCGCCGGGCCGGGCGCGCCGCTGGTGGCTCCTTGAACGGGTGGCGCTCATCGCCGCGATCGAGCACTACACCGCGTTCCTCGGCGACTGGGTGCTCGGCGCGGCCGAGCTGGACCGGCGCGGCGCCGACCCCACCATGCTGGACCTGCTGCGCTGGCACGGCGCGGAGGAGGTCGAGCACCGCTCGGTCGCCTTCGACCTGTTCACCCACCTGGACGGCAGCTACCGGCGCCGGGCCCGCACCTGGGCGAGCGCGTTCTCGGCCCTGCTCTTCCTGTGGCAGCGCGGGGTCCGCTTCTTCATGGCGAACGACCCGACGCTGACCGGCCCCGAGGCGTCCAGGGCGTCCTTCAAGGACTTCTACGACCGCGGCCGCGAGGGCGTCCTGCCCGGCACCGGCGCCATGCTGCGCTCCATCCCGCGCTATCTCGGCCGGGACTACCACCCCTCGCACGAGTTCTCCACCGCCCAGGCCGTCGCCTATCTGTCCGCCTCCCCGGCCGCGCTCGCCGCCGAGCAGGCGGAGCGCTCCTCGAAGGGTCCCGCCTGATGCCGAAGCCGCTCACGGTCGCCCTGCTCGCGGGCGCCGCCCTGCTCACCCGGAGCGCGCTGCGCCGCCGCGTCCAGGTCTCGCCGCTGTGGCCGATGCCCGCGCTGGAGACACCGGTCTCCGGGCGGCCGCGCTCCCGGGCGCTGCGGCTGCTGCTCACCGCGCACGAGACGATCGCCGACGGTGTCGTACGACTGCGCCTGGAGGGCGAGGAGTTGCCGCGCTGGGCGCCGGGCGCGCATCTGGACCTGGTGCTGCCCTCGGGTCTGGTGCGGCAGTACTCGCTGTGCGGGGACCCCGAGGACACCTCCGCTTACACGGTCGCCACCCGGCTGGTCGAGGACGGGCGGGGCGGTTCGCGGGAGGTGCACGAGCAGCTGGCCGAGGGCATGGAGCTGGAGGTGCGCGGGCCGCGCAACCGGTTCCCGCTCACCGAGGCGCGGTCGTACGTCTTCGTCGTCGGCGGGATCGGCGTCACCCCGGTGCTGCCGATGCTGCGCGCGCTGGAGGAGGGTGCCGACTGGCGGCTGCTGTACTGCGGGCGCACCCGCGCCTCGATGCCCTTCCTGGACGAGGTGCGGGAGCTGGCCGGGGACCGGCTGACGCTCGTCGCGGAGGACGAGGACGGGCGGCCGGACCTGGACGCCCTGTTCGCGGCGGTGGCGCCGGGCACGGCGGTGTACTGCTGCGGTCCCGAGGGGCTGATGGAGGCGGTCGCGGAGCGGGTGCCGGAGGGGGCCGCGCTGCATCTGGAGCGGTTCGCGCCGCGCGCCTCGACGGACGGGAACACCGCGTTCGAGGTGGAACTGCGGCGCAGCGGGCGCACGGTGAGCGTGCCGGCCGACTCCACGGTGCTGGCCGCCGTGCGCCGGGAGCTGCCGGGCACCGTCTACTCCTGTGAGCAGGGTTTCTGCGGGACCTGCCAGCAGCGGGTGCTGGAGGGCGAGGTGGAGCACCGGGACGAGCTGCTCACGGACGCGGAGCGCCACGACTCGATGCTGATCTGTGTGTCCCGGGCCCGGAGCGAACGCCTCGTGCTCGATCTGTGACGGAATGAGGTGAACACCGGTCCGGGTCCGAACCGTTGGCGGCCGGATCCGCTCGGTAAGGTGTTCGTATGACTACCGGGGTGCGCCGCAGGATGGGTGTCGAGGAGCGACGGCAGCAGCTGATCAGCGTCGCTCTCGACCTGTTCAGCCGCCGCTCGCCCGACGAGGTCTCCATCGACGACATAGCGGCGGCCGCGGGCATCTCGCGGCCGCTGGTGTACCACTACTTCCCGGGCAAACTCAGCCTGTACGAGGCCGCGTTGCGGCGCGCCTCGGAGGAGCTGAAGGCCCGCTTCACCGAGCCGCACGAGGGCCCCCTCGGCGCCCGGCTGCTGCATGTGATGCACCGCTTCTTCGCCCATGTGGACGAGTACGGCCCCGGTTTCTCGGCCCTGATGCGCGGCGGCCCGGCGGTGTCCGCGACCGGCTCCCGGGAGAAGGAGCACGTCTCGACCACCAACGCGCTGATCGACGACGTACGGCAGTCCGCCTACGAGCAGATGCTCTCCCATCTCGGGATCGCGAAGGCGCCCCCGCGCCTGGAGCTGGTCATCCGCTCCTGGATCTCGCTCGCCGAGTCCACCGCGCTGATCTGGCTGGACGGCCGCCGCATCCCGCGCGAGGAACTGGAACTCCAGCTGGTGCACGACTTCGCCGCCCTGGTCGCGGTGAGCGCGACCTCGGACGAGGGCATGGCGGACGTGCTGCGCGCCATCCTCAAGGACGAACCGGCCGACGGCCCCTTCGCGGAGCTCATCGGCCGGCTCACCTCCCTGGCTTCGTAGAGCGCGCCGGAGCGCGCTAGGAGCGGGTGAAGACCGCCACGGTCCTGGCCGGCACCGTGAAGGTGCCGGTGGCCGCCGCGTAGCCGGAGGTCTTCACCACCGGGTCCGCGCCGGACGCCTGCGCCGGGTGCAGCCGGTATCCGGTCCCGGCCAGCGCGGAGACCGTCTGCCGCTGCTCCTGCGGGGTGGCGTTGAAGACGACGACCAGGTCACCGAGGGTCATGGTGATCACGCCCGGGGTCTCGTCCTTGCCGGACAGCGGGAAGGACAGCTCGCTCTGCACCCGGCCCGCCGTGTCGAGCGAGAACGCCTTCTCCGCCGTACGGATCCTCAGCAGATCCTGGTAGGCGGCCGAACTGCCCTCGATCTGCGGGCAGCCGACCTTGACCGAGGTCAGCAGCGGTTCGGCGTACGGCCACTTGTCCTGGTTGTCGGCCGCCATGGGCAGGCCCCGGCCGAAGCCGTTGCCGTCGGCGCAGTTCCAGTGGATGGCGTTGAACCAGTCGCCGCTGTCGAAGGAGTTGCGGTCCAGCGACTTCGAGCGCAGCAGATCGGTGCCCGCCTGTGAGAGGGACGGGCCCTGCGAGAGGGTGGCCGTGGCCATCGCGAGGACCTGCATCCGGGCCCGGTCGGCGGCCGAGGTGCCCTGGGGCAGCTTGTAGGCGAGCGCGTCGAACAGGGATTCGTTGTCGTGCGCGTCGACATAGGCGAGGGCGTCGCCGGGCGCGTCCGCGTATCCGGCGGGCGCGCCGTTGTAGTCGACCTCGGCGCCGGTGACCTCCTTGCCGTCGGTGTCGGTGAAGCGGTACTTGGCGAGGTTGCCG
This sequence comes from Streptomyces sp. LaBMicrA B280, assembly GCF_049222185.1. Classification (NCBI taxonomy): domain Bacteria; kingdom Bacillati; phylum Actinomycetota; class Actinomycetes; order Kitasatosporales; family Streptomycetaceae; genus Streptomyces; species Streptomyces sp. LaBMicrA B280. The sequence goes on from NZ_JBMJCT010000016.1 coordinate 37,548, forward strand.
GTCAGCCCGACCTTGATCAGGTCCTGGTAGTGCAGCAGCCGGGCCTTCTGCTCGGCCGGTGTACCGTTCGCCGCCGAGCCGTTGGGGTCGGTGTACAGACCGGAGGCGAAGCCCTGGACGCCGGGGTCGGAGTCGAAGGGGCTCCCGCCGCGCACCGCGTCGCGGGCCCGGTCGGAGAAGGTGGCGATGCCGGTGCCGGCCATGTTCGCCTGCGTGGCCTGCACGAAGCGGGCGTTGTCGGCGACCTCCCCGAAGTTCCAGCCCTCGCCGTACAGGATGATCTTCTTTCCGTCGACGCCGTCCTTCTTCAGGGTGAGCGCGTCGAGGGCCTTCCTGACCGCGAGGATGTTGGCCTTCGGGTGGTGGCCCATGAGGTCGAAGCGGAACCCGTCGACCTTGTACTCCTTGGCCCAGGTGACGATCGAGTCCACCACCAGCTTGCCCATCATCGCGTTCTCCGGCGCGGTGTTGGAGCAGCAGGTGGAGTTCGCCACCGAGCCGTCGGCGAGCAGCCGCTGGTAGTAGCCGGGCACGATCTTGTCCAGGACGGAGGTGTCCGCCTGGCCGCTGGCCGAGGTGTGGTTGTAGACGACGTCCATCACGACCCGCAGGCCGTCCTGGTTGATCCCCTGCACCATCCGCCGGAACTGCCGGGTGCGCGCGGTGCCGTCCGGGTCGGTGGCGTAGGAGCCCTCGGGGACGGTGAAGTGGTACGGGTCGTAGCCCCAGTTGTAGGCGTCCTGCGCGGCGCTCTTCGCCACGCACGCCTGCTGCTGGTCGGAGTCGGCCGGGTAGGCGGCGAGATCGCAGTCGGGGCTCTGCTGGTCGGCCTTCTTCTCGGGCACGGTGGCGAAGTCGAAGGCGGGCAGCAGATGCACGTACGACGTCCCGGACCTCGCCAGCTCCCTCAGGTGCTTGGAGCCGTCGCTGTCCTGGTCGGTGAAGGCGAGGTAGGTGCCCCGGTCCTTCGCCGGGACGGTCTTGTCCGCGACCGAGAAGTCCCGGACGTGCAGCTCCTGGATCTGCGCGTCCCGCAGCGGCACGGCCTTGGGCTTGCGCAGGGTGGACCAGCCGCTCGGGGCGAGGGACCTGTCGTCCAGGTCGGCCACGACGCTGCGCTCGGAGTTCGCGGTGAGGGCGACCGAGTAGGGGTCGGTGACCTTGTTGGTGACCAGTTGCCGGACGCTGGGCGCCCACACCTTGACCACGTACCGGTAGCTCTTGCCCTTCCAGGACGCGGGCCCGGTGACCGACCAGACGCCGGTGGTGTCGTCGCGCCGCATGGGCCTGACCGCGCCGCCGATCTCCAGGGCGACGCTCTGGGCGGTCGGCGCCCACACGGAGAGGGTGGGCCTGCCGCCGTGGAAGACCGGGCCGAGCCGCGCCTTGGTGGCGGCCGGGTAGAGGTCGTCCAGGACGCCCGCGGTCTGTACGCCGGTCGCGGCCAGCACGGCGCCGTTCGCGGCGCGCTGGGAGGCGACCAGCTGACCGGTGAGCGCCTCGCGCACCCGGCCGCGGTCACGCGGGTCCACCGACCAGGCCGTGTAGTCCTTCAGATAGGGGAACTTGGCTTTCTGGGCGTCGGTGAGGACGGTCTTCCCCAGTCGCAGCCAGCGCTCGTCGTCGCTGGTCAGGGCCCCGTCCTTGGCGGTGATGGAGCCGTCGTGGGAGTAGACCAGCTGGGTGGAGGCGGCGCCGTCGGCGCCGTCCCAGGCGACGGTGTCCCGGTCGATCCAGACCGCCTTGGCGGTGGTCAGGTCGAGGGCGGCGGCGCTGCCCGCGGGCCCCGGCAGCAGATGCTTGTCCTGGCCGTTCAACAGCCACACCTCGTAGCCGTCGGATCCGAGGTCGAGGGACTGGTCGGTGGCGAGGTCCTTCTCGTCGCCGTTGTGGATGATGTAGCTGAGGCTGGTGGCACCCGCGGCGAGCGGGACCTCGAAGACGGCGCCATAGGCATCAGTCTTCACCGGCTTCAGCGGGGCCGACCAGTCGGTGGGGTTCGCGGCGCCCGTCCAGACGTGCAGCCCCCAGCCGTCGTAGTCGCCGTCGGCGCGGTGGTAGTGGATGACCGCCTTGGTGGTGTCCGGCGCGGGGTACGACGAGGGCCGCTGGGTCTGGACGCCGGCGTCGCCCTGCTTCACCCAGACCTCACCGGTCCTGGTGACGTCGATGCTCCGGTCGGAGTCGGTGTCCTTGTTCCCGTTCTTGTCCACGACGAGGAAGCCCACGTTCGAGGCGCCCGGCTTCACCTTGACGTAGGCGAAGGCGCCCCAGGCGTCCCGGCCGGTGAAGGGGTGCCCGGCCGGCCAGGTGGTGGACTCGCCGTCGGCGATGTCGCCCCAGGCGTACAGGCCCCAGTCGGCGTAGTCGCCGTCGGCGCGCTGGTAGTGGACGATCACGTAGTCGCGCGAGGAGGCGGTGGGCGGGGCGGGCGCGGGTACGGCGCCGGTGGTGCTCCGCGCCGTGGCGCTCGCGGTGTGTCCCGCGCTGTCGATCACGACGGCCTTGTAGCGCAGCGCGGTACCGGCCGGGACCTTGCCGCCGAGGGTCTGGGTGACCTGGTAGGGGGCGTGGTCGGCGGAGCCGAGGACCTGCCACTTTCCGTCGCCGACCTGGGCGGCGAAGACCACCCGGTTCAGCCGGCCGCCGTCGACGTCGGCGCCGAGCGTCACGGTGCCGGTGGCACCGGCGGCCGGGGCGTTCAGGGTGAGCGTCGGCCTGCTCGCGGGCTTGTCGAGCGTGCCGGTCGCCTTGTAGACGACGGCGGACTCGGCCGGGACGGTGACGCCGACCTCGCGGTCGCCGTCGGAGCTGACGCTGCCCGTCGCGCCGTAGACGCCCCGGTAGGACATGTCCGCCGAACCGGTGGCGAAGGTGGCCGACCTGGCCTCGCTCGCGTTGTTGAACGCGACGATGTACTCCTGGCCGCTTCGGGCGTCGGTGCGGGTGAAGGCGTAGATCCCGGCGCCGTCGGCCGCGTACCGCTCGCTCTGCACGCCGTCGGTCAGGGCCGGGTTGGCCTTGCGCAGGGCGGAGAGTCCGGCGATCTGCCGGTACAGCGGCGCCTTCGTGTCGTAGGAGTCGCTGGCGTGGGTGCGGTCGGTGCCGATCTCGTCGTCGGCGAGGTAGCCGGGCACCTGGGAGGCGAACATGGTCTGGCGGGCCGCCTTGTCGCCGCCGTCGCCGGTGAAGCCCTGTTCGTCGCCGTAGTAGACGACCGGGTTGCCGCGGCTGAGGAACATCACCTCGTTCGCCAGCTCGTCCTTCTTCAGCAGCTCGGCGTCCGAGGCGTTCGGGTTGTCCTGCTTCAGGAAGTACCCGATGCGGCCCATGTCGTGGTTGCCGAGGAAGGTGACCTGTTCGTAGGCGTTGGCCCGGTCGGTCGTGTACTTGTAGTCGTCGCCGAGGACGCCCGACAGTTTCCGCGCGCTCGCGCCCTGGGAGGCGTAGCCGCGGGCCGCTCCCTGGAAGGGGAAGTCGAGGGTGGCGTCGAGGCGGCCCTGGGTGACGTACGGGGCGGTCACCGAGGTGTCGGTGTCGTACGTCTCGCCGAACATGAAGAAGTTCTTCCGGCCGTGCGCCGCCGCGTAACGGTCGAGCGCGGTGGCCCACTGGGTCCAGAAGTCCAGGTCGACGTTCTTGGCGGTGTCGATGCGGAATCCGTCGACGGCGAAGTCCTTCACCCACCGCTCGTAGATCCGCTCCATGCCGTGCACGACCTCGGGACGCTCGGTCCACAGGTCGTCCAGGCCGTCGAAGTCGCCGTAGGTGCCGGACTCTCCGGCGAAGGTGGAGTCGCCCCGGTTGTGGTACATCGTCGGGTCGTTGAGCCAGGCCGGGACCTTGGACTCGGCGGTGACCTGCGGGGTGTACGGGAAGGAGGCGTCGGAGACGGCCGGGAACTTCCTGGTCCCGTCCGCGTAGTCGGCGTCGTCGAAGGGCCTGCCGTCCTTGGTGAGGTACGGGTAGGCGCCCTTGGCGCGGTAGTCGGAGGAGTTCTCCTTGTCCGTCACCACGTCGGCGGTGTGGTTGGTGATGACGTCGAAGAAGACCTTCATGCCCTTGGCGTGCGCCGTGGCGATGAGGTTCTTCAGGTCCTGGTTGGTGCCGAAGTGCGGGTCGACCTGGGTGAAGTCGGTGATCCAGTAACCGTGGTAGCCCGCCGAGGCGTTGGCACCGCTCCCCTGCACCGGGATGTTCTTGAAGATCGGCGCGAGCCACAGGGCGGTGGTGCCGAGCCCCTTGATGTAGTCCAGCTTCCGGGTGATGCCCTTGAGGTCGCCGCCCTGGAAGAAGCCCTCGTCGGTGGGGTCGTAGCCGGTCGTCATGCGCGAACCGGTGAGCCCGCCCCGGTCGTTGGCCTTGTCGCCGTTGGCGAACCGGTCCGGCAGGACGAAGTAGAACTGCTCATGGGTGTCGCCGTGCCGGGCCGGCTGGGCCGCAAGGGCCGAGTCGGACGGGGGCGGGGGCGGGGTGGCGGCCTGCGCGGCGGGCGCGGCCAGTGGCTGCACGAGTGCGGCCGTGAGCGCGGCGACGGCGAGGGCCGCGGCTCTCCTGCGGTGGGTGGTGCGACGCCGTGCGGGCGTCGGCCATCTCGGTATCACAGGCATGAACTCCTTGCGATGGCGGCTCGTTCGGGTCCGACCCCACGCCGCGGCTCGGCTTCGAGGCCGGGCGCCCGCGTGACCGTATCCTTCGCGAAAGGGTTGCAGCAAGAGCCGTGAAAGCATCGGCAAGGAATTTCAAATGCCGCGGCCCGCACCGCCGCGGGGGCGCGGTGCGGGCCGACTCCTCGTTCAGCAGGAGGACTTGCCGGCGTAGATCGCCAGCGCGGTGTTCGGGGCGACCGAGGCCGTGAACCAGCCGGTGCTGTTGACCGTCACCGTGGTGTTGTTCTGCACGTTGCAGTAGGTACCGGCGGGCAGTGAGGTCTGGAAGGAGCGACTGGCCGTCGCGCCCTCGTGGTTGATGACCACATAGCCCTTGTTGCCGCGGCCGAAGGCGATCAGATTGTCGCCGTCGTCCCACCAGTTGGAGACCGCCTGGCCGTGGGTGGTGTTGCGGAAGGCGACCATGGACTTGATCTCCGGCCAGGCGTGCTGGCACTTCCAGCCGTCCTGCCAGCAGGCGTTGACCTGGCCGTTGTCGGGCGGGCCCGCGTCCGCGTCGCTCCACTCGTAGCCGGAGTTGATGTCCGGGGAGCCGTAGGGCCAGGCCAGCATGAAGACGTTGGCCAGCGTGTAGTTGGCGCCGTCCTTGTAGTTCAGGGTGGCGCCGTTGCGCTCGGTGTCGTGGTTGTCCACGAAGACACCGGCCACGTTGCTGGGGAGATAGCCCCAGCCCTCGCCGAAGTTGTTCAGGTAGGCGAGTTTCTCGCTGTTGAAGACGCGCTTGAGGTCGTAGCCGTAGCGGAATTCCTGGACGTCCCCGTTGCCCGTGTACTCGGTGGGCTGGACGGCCTCGCCCGCGCCGTAGATGACCTCCTGCTTCCAGTAGACGCCCGGGTTGGTCAGCCGGCTCTTGATGTTCGCCAGGTCGGCGGCGGCGATGTGCTTGGCGGCGTCGATGCGGAAGCCGTCGGCGCCGAGCGAGAGCAGGTCGTTCATGTACCCGGCGATGGTCGCGCGGACGTGCTCCGCGCCGGTGTCCAGGTCGGCCAGGCCCGACAGTTCGCAGTTCTGGACGTTCGAGCGGTCCTGGTAGTTGTTGATCTCGGTCCGGCAGGTGTGGAAGTCGGAGTCCGAGTACACGCCCGGGTAGTTGTACTTGGTGTACTGCGTGCCGCCGGTGCCGGTGCCGCTGCCTGCGGTCATGTGGTTGATGACGGTGTCCACCACGACCTTCACCCCGGCCGCGTGGCAGGTGGAGATCATGTTCTTGAAGGTGGTCCGGTCGCCGAGCCGGCCCGCGATCTTGTACGACACGGGCTGGTACGAGGTCCACCACTGGGAGCCCTGTATGTGCTCCTCGGGCGGCGAGACCTGCACGAAGCCGTAGCCCGCGGGGCCCAGCGTGCTGGTGCACTCGCGGGCCACCGAGGCGTAGTTCCACTCGAACAGGACGGCGGTGACGTCCTTGGTGCCGGGCGGGGAGGCGTTCGCTGTCGTCGGGGTCATGACAAGGGCGGCGGCGGCGAGGGCGACCGCCCCGGAGAGCGTCTTGCGTACCATGCGGGGGTTCCTTCGTCCTTGAAGGTGCTTGCTGCAAAGTTTCAGAAACCTTGCGGTGACGCAGATGTTAAAGGCCCGCTGCCGGAAAAGGCAGCGGGCCGTAGAGAAGTTGATGCAAGAAATTTCACACGGGGCGTCAGACCGCCGCGGTCCACCACACCGTGGTGTCGGCGGGCACCTTCGCCTCGCCGCCGGTCTCGGCCACCTCACCGCTCGCCAGCAGCACCCGGCCGTACGCCGGGGTGGTCACCGACTCGCCCGTGGTGTTGGCGACGCACACGAACTCGCCCCGGCGGAAGGCCAGGACGCCCTCCGGGGCGCGCAGCCACTCCAGCGTCTTCCCGGCGCCCAGGTCGGGCTGGGCGCGGCGGGCGGCGAGGGCGGCGCGGTACAGCTCCAGGGTGGAGCCCGCCGTCCCGGTCTGCGCCTCCACGCTCAGCTCGCCCCAGCTCGCCGGCTGCGGGAGCCAGCTGCCGCCGTCGCCGAAGCCGTACGACGACCCCGTGCGGGTCCACGGGATCGGCACCCGGCAGCCGTCGCGGAAGCCGTCCTGGCCCGCGCCGCGGAAGTACGCCGGGTCCTGGCGCACCTCGTCGGGCAGGTCCACGACGTCCGGGAGGCCCAGCTCCTCGCCCTGGTAGAGGTAGGCGGAGCCGGGCAGCGCCAGCATCAGCAGGGTCGCGGCACGGGCCCGGCGCAGGCCGAGTTCGCGGTCGCCCGCCGTGCGGATCTGGGTGCCGAGCCCCGCCGGGTTGGCGAAGCGGGTGGCGTGCCGGGTGACGTCGTGGTTGGACAGCACCCAGGTGGCCGGGGCGCCGACCGGGCGCATCGCCTCCAGCGTGCCGTCGATGACCGCCCGCAGCTCGGCCGCGTCCCACGCCGTCGACAGGTACTGGAAGTTGAACGCCTGGTGCAGCTCGTCCGGGCGGACGTAGTTGGCGGTGCGCTCGACGGTCGGCGTCCATGCCTCGGCGACGAAGATCCGCTCACCGGCGTACTCGTCGAGGATCGTGCGCCACTGCCGGTAGATGGCGTGCACGCCGTCCTGGTCGAAGAACGGCATGACATCGTTGCCCAGCAGCTTCAGCTGCTCGCCGGAGCCGAGGTCGGGCAGGCCCTCGGCCTTGACCAGGCCGTGCGCCACGTCGATGCGGAAGCCGTCCACGCCCATGTCCAGCCAGAAGCGCAGGATGGAGCGGAACTCGTCGCCGACCGCCGGGTGTTCCCAGTTGAGGTCGGGCTGCTCGGGGGCGAAGAGGTGCAGGTACCACTCGCCGGGCGTCCCGTCGGGCTCGGTGACCCGGGTCCAGGCCGGACCGCCGAAGATGGACTCCCAGTCGTTGGGCGGCAGTTCGCCCGCCGCGCCCTTGCCGGGGCGGAAGTGGTAGCGCTCCCGCAGCGGGGAGCCGGGGCCCTCGGCGAGGGCGCGCTTGAACCACTCGTGCTGGTCGGAGGAGTGGTTGGGCACCAGGTCCACGATGATGCGCAGGCCGAGTCCGTGGGCCTCGCGGATCAGCGCGTCGGCGTCCAGCAGGGTGCCGAACATCGGGTCGACCGCGCGGTAGTCGGCGACGTCGTAACCGGCGTCGGCCTGCGGGGAGGCGTAGAAGGGGCTGAGCCACACCGCGTCGACGCCGAGGTCGCGCAGGTACGGCAGACGGGAGCGTACGCCCTCCAGGTCGCCCATGCCGTCGCCGTTGCTGTCGGCGAAGCTGCGCGGGTAGACCTGGTAGATGACCGCCTCCCGCCACCAGTCGCGGCGGTGGCCTGCGACGGTGGCGGTGGCGGAGTCGGTGGCCGGGGCGGCGGTGTGCTGCTGGCTCATGGCTTCCTTGGTGGTAACGGAATTCGGGTCATGGGCGCGTGGGGACGCGGACCGTGAAGCTCGGCGGCGGAGGCGGGCCGGGGGAACGGATGCGAGGCGGCCGCGATGTCAGCGGGGTCGGAGGGACACCGCGGCCGCCTACCCGCGTGTCAGGCACGCGGGAGCCTCTTGTGTGCCGAGGGCGTCAGCCCTTGGTGCCGCCGGAGGTGAGACCGGTGACGAGGTTCTTCTGCACCAGGTAGAAAAACAGCGAGACGGGTATCGCGATCAGCACCGCGGTGGCGGCCATGTAGTTCCACTCGGCGTCGTGCTCGCTGACGAAGGTCTGCAGGCCGACGGAGAAGGTGTACTTGGAGTCGTCCAGCATGAAGGTGGTCGCGAAGGCCACCTCGGCGACCGCGGTGATGAAGTTGTAGAACGCGGCGACGGCCAGGCCCGGCCGGGCCAGCGGCAGGATCAGCCGGAAGAAGGTGCCGAACGGGGTGAGTCCGTCCACCCGGCCGGCCTCGTCGATCTCGATCGGGATCGTGTCGAAGTAGCCCTTGAGCAGCCAGGCGCTGTACGGCACCGCGGTGGTGCAGTTGACGAGGATCAGCGCCCAGTAGGAGTCGATGAGGCCCAGGTCGCTGAAGATCTGGTACATCGGCACGATCAGGACGGCGATCGGGAACGCCTGGGTGAGCAGCAGGACCCACATCAGCTGCTTGTGTCCGGGAAAGCGCATCCGGGAGACGGCGTAGCCGGTGGTCGCGGCGAGCAGCACACCGACGACGGTGGTGCCGAGGGCCACGATCATCGTGGACTTGAACCAGCTGAGGAACTCCGTGTGCTGGAGCACGAAGCCGTAGTTGACGAAGCTCATCTTCCCGGCGATGCCGCCCGGGTGCAGATAGTCGTTCTTGTCCGGGCCGAGCGAGAGGTAGACCAGCCAGGCCACCGGGGCCAGGGCGACGAGGCTCGCGACCATGAGGGCGGCGTGCAGCAGGACGGTGCCGAGGGGGCCGCGCTCGCCCGGTCGGCGGCTGCGCCCGGCGGGCTTCGCGGCGGGGGCCGGTGCGTCGGCCCGCTTCTCGAGGGTGGTGGTGCTCATGGCGGCGGCTCCTGCGGCGTCAGACGGCGAGCTGGTCATTGCGCTTCAGCCAGCGGAAGTAGAAGGAGGTGAAGACGGTGACGATCGACAGCAGCAGTACGCCGTAGGCGGCGGACTGCGCGAAGTCGCGCGGCTGCTGGCCGAAGCCCAGGTAGTAGGCCCAGGTGACGAGGATCTGGGCGTCCGGGGCGCTGGTCGGGCCGAACAGCAGGAAGATGATGGCGAACTGGTTGAAGGTCCAGATGACGCCGAGCAGGATCACCGTGGAGCTGACCGAGCGCAGCCCGGGCAGGGTGACGTGCCTAAAGCGCTGCCAGGAGTTGGCGCCGTCCATCTTCGCCGCCTCGTACAGGGTGGTGTCGATGGACTGCAGGCCGCCGAGCAGCGAGAGCATCATGAACGGCACACCGCACCAGGTGTTGACCATGATCGCGGCGAAGCGCTGCCAGAAGGTGTCCTCCAGCCACTGCGGCTGCGGCAGGTGCAGCGCGTGCAGGATCTGGTTGATCGCGCCGGAGTCGGCGAGCATGATCCGCCAGGAGAAGACGGTGACGAAGGTGGGCACGGCCCACGGCAGGACGAGCAGCACCCGGTAGACGGTGCGGCCGCGCAGCTTCTGGTTCAGCATCATCGCGAGGCCGAGGCCGAAGGTGTAGTGCAGGGTGACACAGGCGACCGTCCACACGATCGTCCAGATCACATGGGACCAGAAGCGGTCGTAGGACAACGGGCCGAACAGGATGTTCTTGTAGTTGTCCAGACCGACGAACTTGTAGGTCGCGGCGATGTGGTTGACGCCGATGGTGCGCGCCGAGTTGAGGCTGTTGGCGTCGGTCAGCGTGATGTAGAAGCCGCGCACGAGCGGGTAGCCGACGAGCACGGCGAGCACGATGACCACCGGGGCGATCATCGCGTAGGCGTACCAGTATTTCTGCAGACTGTTCTTCATGCGCTGCCCCAGCCCTGGCCGAGGCGCGCGGTCACCGCGGCTCTTGCCGGTCGCGCGGTCGATGGCGACTGTCATGGTTCGACACCTTCAAATGGTTCAAGGATGGCCGGGCACAGGGCGGGGGCCGCCGGCTGCCTCCTCGTGGGTGAGGCAGCCGACGGCCGTCCGGGCTTACTTGCTGAAGTCGGGGACCAGCTTGCCGATGGCGGCACCGGCGTTGCTCAGGCCCTGGTCCAGCGACTCCTTGCCGCTGGCGATCTTCGGCAGCTCGGTGTCGAGCGGCGCCCACAGCGAGCCGTACTCGGGCAGCGAGGGGCGGGGCTGGGCGGCGGACAGCACGCGCTGGAAGCCGGCGGTGCCCGGGTCGGCCGTCACCTTGGCGGTGTAGGCGTCCGTACGCGTCGGCAGGGTGGCGTTCCCCAGGGCGATGGTCTCCTGGGAGGAGGCCGACGTCATGAAGTTGACGAACTTCAGGGCCGCCGCCTGGTGCGCCTTGTCGGAACCGGCGTAGACCGCGAGGTTGTGACCGCCGGTCGGGGCCTCCGCCTTGCCGGTGGAGCCGGCCGGGACGACCGCGACACCCAGGTTGGTCTTGTCCTTGAAGGCGCTGCCCTTGTAGATGTTCGTGTTCTCCCAGGGGCCCTGGATGATCGCGGCGACCTTGCCGTTGGAGAACGCGTCCATGATGTGGGCGTAGGCGTCCGCGGTGGTGTCGGCCTTGTGCAGACCCTTGCCGGAGAACAGGCTCAGCCAGGTCGCGTACGCCTTCTTGGCGGCCGGCGAGTCGACGGTGACCTTCTTGGCGGCGACGTCGACGGTGTCGGTGCCCTCGCCGTACAGGAACGGCTGGCCGTAGTAGCCCGCGGTGGAGCCCCAGTAGCCGTCCTGGCCGGTCTTGTCCTTGACCTTGGCCGCGTCGGACTTCAGCTCGTCCCAGGTCTTGGGCGGCGCGGTGATGCCGGCCTTCTTGAACAGGTCCTTGTTGTAGACCAGGGCCAGGGTGTCGGTGACCAGCGGCACGCCGTAGGTCTTGCCCTGGTACTGCGCCTGCTTGATCAGGTTCGGCTCGAACTTGGCCTTGTCGGCGAGGGCCTCGGTGCCGTCCAGCGGCAGGAAGTAGCCCTTCTTGGCGAAGGCGGGGGTCCAGCCGACCTCGGAGCGCAGCACGTCCGGGGCGCCGGAGGCACCCGCGGCGGTGTCGAACTTGTTCTGCGCCTGGTCGAACGGGACGTTGACGTACTTGACCTTGATGTTCTTGTTCGCGGCTTCGAACTTCTGCACAAGGGTCTTGTACGTCGGCGCCTCGTTCGTGGCGTTGGAGGTGTCCCACCAGGTGATGGTCACCGGTCCGTCCGACTTGCCGTCGCTGCTCCCGCCGCCGCAGGCCGTCGCCGCGAGGGCGAGGGACGCCACCAGCGCGGAGGCCGCTATGCCACGCCGCATGAGTTCTCCTTGAGGGTTAAGCCCGTGTGATGCCGACTGCGCCGTTGCGGCCGCCGGGCGTCAGGGAACGTAACAGCGATGTAAGCGTTGCGAAAGACCTTGCAGAAAAAAAGTGCAAGGGAACACGATGGTTACCCCGTCGTTACCGCTCAGCGGCGCACGGGAACTTGTGCAAGACTCTGCAAGCTCTTGCCACGACGAACTCAAAGGGAGCGCAATGAGGCAGCAACCCGCAGGGGGTCGTACGACCGGGCGCACCCGGCGCCCGAGCGGTGTGCAAGGCGAGAGACGACCGGTACAGTCCAGTGGCGTGACCACACGGCTTGCCGACATCGCAGCGCAGGCGGGGGTGAGCGAAGCGACCGTCAGCCGGGTCCTCAACGGGAAGCCGGGCGTCGCCGCCACCACCCGCCAGTCCGTGCTCGCCGCACTCGACGTGCTCGGCTATGAACGGCCGGTGCGGCTGCGGCAGCGCAGCGAGGGCCTGGTCGGGCTCATCACGCCGGAGCTGGAGAACCCGATATTCCCTGCCCTGGCGCAGGTCATCGGCCAGGCGCTGACCCGCCAGGGCTACACCCCGGTGCTCGCCACCCAGACCCCGGGCGGCTCCACCGAGGACGAGCTGACCGAGATGCTGGTGGACCGCGGGGTCGCGGGCATCATCTACGTCTCCGGGCTGCACGCCGACACCACCGCCGACATGCAGCGCTATGAGCGGCTGCGGGCGCAGGGCGTGCCGTTCGTGCTGGTGGACGGGTTCTCCTCGCGGGTGCAGGCGCCGTTCATCTCCCCCGACGACCGCGCCGCGATGACGCTCGCGGTGACCCACCTCGTCTCGCTCGGCCACACCCGGATCGGGCTCGCGCTCGGACCGAAGCGGTTCGTGCCCGTGCAGCGCAAGATCGAGGGCTTCGTGCGGGCGATGCAGGACCAGTTGGGGCTCGGCGCCGAGGTGGTGGAGACCGAGCTGGTGCAGCACTCGCTGTACACCCTGGAGGGCGGTCAGGCCGCCGCGACGGCGCTGATCGACCGGGACTGCACCGCGGTGGTCTGCGCCAGCGACATGATGGCCCTCGGCGCCATACGGGCCGCCCGGCAGCGGGGTCTGGAGGTGCCGCGGGACGTGTCCGTGGTCGGTTTCGACGACTCCCCGCTGATCGCCTTCACCGACCCGCCGCTCACCACCATCCGCAAGCCGGTCCCGGCGATGGGGCAGGCGGCGGTGCGCACCCTGCTGGAGGAGATCGGCGGTACGCCCGCGCCGCACAGCGAGTTCGTGTTCATGCCGGAGCTGGTGGTGCGCGGGTCCACGGCCTCGGCGCCGCATCTGCTGCGCACGTCGTAGAACTCCTGCGCGGGCCGCAGAAGATGCGGGGTGGACCCGGCCTTGGGATGATCGGGCTCCGGAGCCTTTTCTGGCAGACTTGATGCCTATGAGTGACTCGACCGTGACGCAGTGGGAAGGTCGCGAAGAGGCGGCCGGTCCCCGGGCCGACACGGGCAGGGCCGGCGGCGGCGCGAGCGGCCTGCTGGGCCGGTTGCGGCGGCCGCGCAGACCCCGGCTCCGGTTCGAGATCCTTCTGATCGCGGTGAGTTACTGGCTGTACTCGCTGATCCGCAACGCGGTGCCCGAGCAGAAGGCCGAGGCGCTGCGCAACGCGGACTGGATCTGGCGCACCGAGCACACGCTGGGCATCGATGTCGAACGGTCCGTCAACCACGCCGTGAACACGGTGACTTGGCTGATCATCGGCATGAACTACTACTACGCCACACTGCACTTCGTCCTGACGCTCGGCGTCCTGGTGTGGCTGTACCGGTGGCACCCGGGCCGGTACGCGGCCGCGCGGCTCGCGCTCTTCGCCACCACGGGAGGCGCGTTGGCGGGGTACTACCTGTTCCCGCTCGCCCCGCCCCGCCTGATGCGGGGCGGGCGGTTCGTGGACACCGTGATGGTGCACCACACCTGGGGCTCGATGGCCTCCGGGGACCTCAAGCACATGTCCAACCAGTACGCGGCGATGCCGTCCATGCACATCGGCTGGTCGCTGTGGTGCGGGCTGACGATCTTCGCGCTGGCGTCGGTGCCGTGGGCGCGGGTGCTGGGGCTGCTGTACCCGGTGACCACGCTGGTGGTCATCGTCTCCACGGCCAACCACTTCTGGCTGGACGCGGTGGGCGGCGTTCTCTGCCTCTCGTTCGGGTTCGGGGTGGCGCGGGTCTGGTACGGGACGGGGCCGTACGGCCTGCCCCGGGGAGTGCGCGGGAGCGCGGGCCGTCAGCCCGGTTACGCCTCGTCGTCGTAGAACAGTTCTTCCATGACGGCGCGCGCCTTGCGCGTCGTACGGCCGTACGCGTCCAGCATGTCGCCGACGTGCCCCTCGCCGTAGCCCAGGTAGCGGCCCACCGCGGCCAGCTCGCGGGGCTGGGTCGGGAAGGTGTCCCCGGCCCGGCCGCGCACCAGCATCACCGCGTTGCGGACCCGGGTGGCCAGCACCCACGCCTCGTCCAGGGTCGCCGCCTCCTCCTCGCCCAGCAGGCCCGCCTCCCGCGCGGCCCCCAGCGCGGCCCGGGTGCGGGTCGTCCGCAGCCCGGGGATCTCATGGGCGTGCCGCAGCTGGAGCAGCTGGACCGTCCACTCCACGTCCGACAGGCCGCCGGGGCCCAGTTTGGTGTGCAGCCGGGGGTCGGCGCCGCGGGGCAGCCGTTCCGACTCCATGCGGGCCTTCAGCCGGCGGATCTCGCGCACGGAGTCCTCGGTCAGGCCGCGCGCCGGGTAGCGCAGCGGGTCGATCAGCTCCACGAAGCGGCGGCCCAGGTCGGCGTCGCCCGCGAACGGCTCCGCCCGCAGCAGCGCCTGTGACTCCCACACCAGGGACCAGCGGCGGTAGTACGCCGCGTACGACTTCAGCGTGCGCACCAGCGGGCCCGACTTGCCCTCCGGGCGCAGGTCGGCGTCGATCAGCAGCGGCGGGTCGGCGCTGGGCAGCTGGAGGAGCCGGCGCATCTCGGCGACGACCTTGTTCGCGGCGGCGGCGGCCTCCTGCTCGTCCACGCCCTCTTGCGGTTCGTGCACGAACAGGACGTCCGCGTCGGAGCCGTAGCCCAGTTCGTGGCCGCCGAACCGGCCCATGCCGATGATCGCGAACCGGGTGGGCAGCAGATCGCCCCAGCCGGCCCGCACCACCGCGCGCAGCGTGCCCGCGAGGGTGGCCGCGGTGAGGTCGGAGACGCCGCCGCCGACGAGGTCGACCAGGGCGCCCTGGTCGGCCTGCACGGGGGTGGTCTCGGTGCCGTAGGAGGCGACGATGTCGGCGGCGGCGGTGCGGAACAGCTCGCGGCGGCGGACGCCGCGGGCGGCGGTGACGCCCTGCTCGCCGTTCTCCGCCCGGCCGACGGCGGCCAGGATCTCCTGTTCCAGCGCGGCGCGGCTGCGGGGGGTCAGGCCCCTCGCCGCGCCGTCGCCGTCGCCGAGCAGGGCGACGGCTTCGGGGGCGCGCATCAGGAGGTCGGGCGCCAGCCGTCCCGCCGACAGGACGCGGGCCAGGTTCTCGGCGGCGGCGCCCTCGTCGCGGAGCAGGCGCAGGTACCAGGGGGTCTTGCCGAGGGCGTCGGAGACCTTGCGGAAGTTCAGCAGACCGGCGTCCGGGTCGGCGGAGTCGGCGAACCAGCCCAGGAGGACGGGGAGCAGGGTGCGCTGGATCGCGGCCTTGCGGGTGACGCCCGAGGCCAGGGCCTCCAGGTGGCGCAGGGCGGCGGCGGGGTCGGCGTAGCCGAGGGCCACCAGGCGTTCCCGGGCGGCCTCGGGGCGCAGGCGGGCCTCGCCGGGGGCGAGCTGGGCGACGGCGTCCAGGAGCGGGCGGTAGAACAGCTTCTCGTGCAGCCGTCGTACGACGCCGGCGTGCCGCTTCCACTCGCGGTTCAGCTCGGTGACGGGGTTGGCGCGCAGGCCGAGGGAGCGGCCGAGGCGGCGCAGGTCCTCCTCGGCGGTGGGGACGAGGTGGGTGCGGCGCAGCCGGAAGAGCTGGATGCGGTGTTCCATCTCGCGCAGGAAGCGGTACGCCTCGTCCAGGCGGGCGGCGTCCTCCCGGCCCACGTAGCCGCCGGCGGCGAGGGCCTCCAGGGCGTCCAGGGTGGTGCCGCTGCGCAGCGTGGGGTCGGTGCGGCCGTGGACCAACTGGAGGAGCTGTACGGCGAATTCGACGTCCCGCAGGCCGCCGGGGCCCAGCTTGAGTTCCCGGTCCACTTCGGCCGCGGGGATGTTGTCGACCACGCGGCGGCGCATCTTCTGCACGTCCGCCACGAAGTTGTCGCGGTCGGCGGCCTGCCAGACCAGGGGGTGCAGCGCGGCCAGGTACTCCTGGCCCAGGTCCTCGTCGCCGGCGACCGGGCGGGCCTTGAGGAGGGCCTGGAACTCCCAGGTCTTCGCCCAGCGTTGGTAGTAGGCGAGGTGGGAGGAGAGGGTGCGGACGAGGGGGCCGTTGCGGCCCTCGGGGCGGAGGTTGGCGTCGACCGGCCAGATGGAGCCCTCGACGGTGGTCTCGGAGCAGATCCGCATCAGGTGTGAGGCGAGGCTGGTGGCCGCGCGCAGGGCCTTGGTCTCGTCGGTGCCCTCGGTGGCCTCCGCCACGAAGATCACGTCCACGTCGGAGACGTAGTTCAGTTCGTGGCCGCCGCACTTGCCCATGCCGATCACCGAGAGGCGGCAGGCGGCGGCGTCCTCGGGGGCGGCGGCCTCGGCCATGGTCAGGGCGGCGCGGAGGGTGGCGGTGGCGAGGTCGGCGAGTTCGGCGGCGGTCTCGGTGACGTCGGTGGTGCCGCAGACGTCGCGGGCGGCGATGGAGAGGAGGCAGCGGCGGTAGGCGACGCGGAGGGCGACGGGGTCGGTGGCGCCGTCCAGGCCGCGTTCGAACTCGGTGACGCCGGGGTGGAGGTCCTGGGGCTCGTACGTGACCAGGGCCTGCCAGTCGGTGGGGTGGCGGGCGAGGTGGTCGGCGAGGGCGGCGGAGGCGCCGAGGACGCCCAGGAGGCGGTCGCGCAGGGGTTTGGCCGCGATGAGGGTGTCGAGGAGTTCGCGGTGGGAGTTCGGGGCGGGCTGGGCTTCCAGGAGGCGGACGAGGCCGTGCAGGGCGAGGTCGGGGTCGGCGGTGGCGCCCAGGGCTTCGAGGAGGAAGGGGTCGTCGCGGACCGGGGAGAGTTCGGGGGTGTCGAGGAGGCGCTCGGCGGCGGTGGCGTCGGTGAAGCCGTGTCGGAGCAGGCGCGTGAAGGTGCTGCTTCTGCGGCCCGGCGTCATCTGTGGGGCTCCCCTCGGGGTCAGCTCTGGTCCTGGAGGGAGCGTAGTCGCCTGCGGCGGGCTGTGCCGGGTCGGGTGGCTGTGGGGTGGCTCGCCGTGGTGGTGCGGGTGCCTGCGGCGGCCCCCTCAGCGGCCGTCGTGATCGGCCGCCTGCGGCTGGCTCGCCGTCGCCGGGTGCCTGCGGCGGCACCTCAGCGTCGTTGTGGTCGGCCGCCTGCGGCTGGCTCGCCATGCCGGATGCCTGCGGCGGCACCTCAGCGTCGTTGTGGTCGGCCGCCTGCGGCTGCCTCGCCGTCGGGATGCCTGCGGCGGCCCCCTTCAGCGCCGTCGCGGTCGGCCGCCTGCGGCTGGCTCGCCGTCGCCGGATGCCTGCGGCGGCCCCCTCGGCGCCGTCGTGGCTTTTGTCGCGCCTGGGGGAGGCGGTGAGTCGGTGCCCCGGCGGGTGGTGTCCGTCCTCGGTCCGGCGTTCAGGGGGTTCAGAGGTGCGACGGGTTTTCGCCGGCCGCTGCGGGCGGACACCACCCGCCGTGTCCCCTCCCCGCCGTGGGCGACTGCGGGCCCGATGGGCCTCCGGTCAGGTGCGCTGGGCCGGGAACTCCCCTATGCCCCGGAGGAGTTCGAAGAGTTCGGTGGAGGAGCCGGCCACTCCGGTGCTGCCCGCGTTCGTGATCTCCTCGCGCAGGGCGAGGGCGCGGGCGGTGGCGTAGACGAAGACCGGGATCGGGTCGTCCTGGGCGCGCAGTTCACGGATCAGGTCGAGGCCGGCGGTGCGGTTGGTGCGGGTCCGTTCCCTGCGGCTCATGTCCGAGATCACGGCGTCGAAGGGGTGGTGGGGGCGGGCGAGGGCGCGCAGGGCCTCGTCGGTGGACTTCGCCAGGGTGACTTCGACGCCCAGGGCGCGGAGTTGGGCCACCTCGGTGGCGTTGTTCTCGGGGCGGTCGTCCACCCAGAGCACTGAGTCCAGGACGCGGGTGGCCGCCGGTGCGCGCACGGAGGCCAGGCGGCCCTGGAGGTCGGCGGTGGTGCGGATCAGGTTCTCCGAGACCTCCTGCACCGACAGCTCGGCCTCGCCCACCTTGATCGTGAAACCCCGGGACCGGACTATCTCCTTGATCAGGGGGAAGAGGCGCCACAGCGCGACGCCGGCCATCAGTGGCCAGGCCAGGCCGGTGAGGGCCTTGATCAGTTCCGTCGCGTCCTTCACCAAGCTCCCCCGAGATCGAATAGGCGTGCGCCTGATTCTGGCAGGGGGAAGACTGGGGGGGCCGGTGGTTTTCGGTCGGGGGCGGCCGGTCGCCTCGGCAAGGGGGGATGTGCGTGGGGCTGAACTACGGCTATGACATGTATCTGCGTCCTCGTGACGTCGCCAGGGCGCTGGGCGATCTGGCGGAGCCGGCGCCGCCGGACCATCGCGTGCCGCCGCCGGAGGTCACGCTGCCCGGTGGTGACCGGCTCACCCTCCCGTTCACGTCGGACTTCAAGAGCGAACCGGTCGACTGCTCCGTGCGCGGCACGCTCGATCTCGACACGTCTTTGATGTTCGGTGTCGATGACGTGGTGCGC
This sequence comes from Streptomyces sp. LaBMicrA B280, assembly GCF_049222185.1. Lineage (NCBI taxonomy): Bacteria > Bacillati > Actinomycetota > Actinomycetes > Kitasatosporales > Streptomycetaceae > Streptomyces > Streptomyces sp. LaBMicrA B280. Next base: position 55,881 of record NZ_JBMJCT010000016.1, read on the forward strand.
GAGTACGTGGTGTCACGGGCGCACGGACGTCTGACCGAGGGCGGCGACGTCGGCAATGAGCCGCATGTTCGCGTGGTCGGCCCGGGTCAGGGAGCTGTTCAGCGACCTCACCGCCGCCAGCGGCGGGGTGTGCTGCCTGTTCGACACGGGAGAAGGCGATCTTGAGGGGGTGTGCTGGCTCAACGGAGGGAGGGTACGTCTCCGGACCCCGTTTTCCGGATCTGCGGGCCCTGGTGGCGACTTGGCCCGATCCGGATGAGTGAGCACCGGTGGGGCCGGCGGGTCGTGTCCGTCGGCCCCGGGGCGTCGCTGCGGGCGCAGAGCCCGTCCGCCGGTTACAGCACCGGCAGGTTCTTGCGCAGTTCGAACGCGGTGACCTCGCTGCGGTACTCCTCCCATTCCTGGCGCTTGTTGCGGAGGAAGAAGTCGAAGACGTGTTCGCCCAGGGTCTCGGCGACCAGGTCGCTGCGTTCCATCAGGGTCAGGGCCTCGCCGAGGTTCTGCGGGAGGGGTTCGATGCCCATCGCGCGGCGCTCGGCGTCCGAGAGGGCCCAGACGTCGTCCTCGGCGCCCGGCGGGAGCTCGTAGCCCTCCTCGATGCCCTTCAGGCCGGCGGCGAGGAGGACGGCGTAGGCCAGGTAGGGGTTGGCGCCGGAGTCCAGGGAGCGGACCTCGACGCGGGCCGAGCCGGTCTTGCCGGGCTTGTACATCGGGACGCGGACCAGGGCGCTGCGGTTGTTGTGGCCCCAGCAGATGTAGGAGGGGGCCTCGCCGCCCGCCCCCGCCGTGCGCTCGGAGCCGCCCCAGATGCGCTTGTAGGAGTTGACCCACTGGTTGGTGACGGCGGCGGCCTCGGCGGCGTGCTTGAGCAGGCCCGCGATGAAGGAGCGGCCCACCTTGGAGAGCTGGTACTCCGCGCCGGACTCGTAGAACGCGTTGCGGTCGCCCTCGAAGAGCGAGAGGTGGGTGTGCATGCCGCTGCCCGGGTGCTCGGAGAAGGGCTTCGGCATGAACGTGGCCTGGACGCCCTGTTCCAGCGCGACCTGCTTCATGACCAGGCGGAAGGTCATGATGTTGTCGGCCGTCGAGAGGGCGTCGGCGTAGCGCAGGTCGATCTCCTGCTGGCCCGGGGCGCCCTCGTGGTGGGAGAACTCCACCGAGATGCCCATCGACTCCAGCATCGTGATCGCCTGGCGGCGGAAGTCCATGCCCACGCTGGTCGGCGTGTGGTCGAAGTAGCCCGAGTTGTCGGCCGGCGTCGGGCGCGTGCCGTCCAGCGGGCGGTCCTTCAGCAGGAAGAACTCGATCTCCGGGTGGGTGTAGAAGGTGAAGCCCAGGTCGGAGGTGCGGGCCAGCGCGCGCTTGAGGACGTAGCGCGGGTCGGCGAAGGACGGGGAGCCGTCCGGCATCAGGATGTCGCAGAACATCCGGGCCGTGCCGGGGGTCTCCGCGCGCCACGGCAGCATCTGGAAGGTCGACGGATCCGGCTTGGCGATCATGTCGGACTCGTAGACGCGGGCGAAGCCCTCGATGGCGGAGCCGTCGAAGCCGATGCCCTCGTCGAAGGCCTGCTCCAGCTCGGCGGGGGCCACGGCGACGGACTTGAGGAAGCCCAGCACGTCCGTGAACCACAGGCGTACGAACCGGATGTCGCGCTCCTCCAAGGTACGGAGCACGAACTCCTGCTGCTTGTCCATCTTCCGATTCCCCATCCTTGCTGGTCAGGAGCATCCCACCACAACACCGTTTCATCCGTGTTGCGGACCTTGATCGCCCCGACGTCCACCTTCTGAACGCCTCTCTTACGGCAGGTGTACTGCCCTGCCGCCCATCTTGCCTGTCGGCGGCGGCATCCGTAACGGCCGGGCGGGGTGAGGGGAGGTGGAGTGAGGTGGGGTGGGGTGACGTGAGGCAGGACACCTTCTTTAAATTTGCATCTTCGATGCATATTTAAATAGCGTTCGATCAGTCGAGATCGCCAGGAGTCCGCGATGCTGTCCGAGAAGTCCGCCGCCACCGTCCGCGCCACCCTCCCCGCCGTGGGGGCCGCCATCGAGCAGATCACCGAGCGCTTCTACGCCCGGCTCTTCGACGCCCACCCCGAGCTGCTGCGGGACCTGTTCAACCGCGGCAACCAGGCCTCCGGCGCCCAGAAGTCGGCCCTCGCGGGCTCCATCGCCGCGTTCGCCGGGCACCTGGTCGAGCACCCGGACCAGCGGCCGGACGCGATGCTGAGCCGCATCGCCCACAAACACGCCTCGCTGGGCGTCGTACCGGAGCAGTACCCGGTCGTGCACGAAAACCTCTTCGCCGCCATCGCGGAGATCCTCGGCGAGGCCGTCACCCCCGAGGTCGCCGCCGCCTGGACCGAGGTCTACTGGCTGATGGCCAACGCCCTCATCGCCATCGAGAAGCGGCTGTACGAGGAGAGCGGCGGCCAGGAGTTCCGGGAGTGGGAGGTCGTGGGGAGGGAAGAGGAGACCGCCGATGTCGTCTCCTTCCGGGTGCGGCCCGTCGACGGGTCCCCCGTACGCGGCTTCCGGGCGGGGCAGTACGTCTCCGTGGGGGTGAAGCTGGCCGACGGGGCGCGGCAGATACGGCAGTACAGCCTGTCCGGGGCGCCGGGCGAGGACGTACGGCAGTTCAGCGTCAAGCGGGTGCACGGGGGCGCGACGCCGGACGGGGAGGTGTCCGGTCAGCTGCACGCGCGCGTACGGGTGGGTGACGTCCTCGAACTGTCGGAGCCGTACGGCGATCTGGTGCTCGACGGTGTCGCCGGGCGGCCCCTGCTGCTCGCCTCCGCGGGCATCGGTGTGACCCCGATGGTCGCCATGCTGGCCGCGCTCGCGGCCGACGGGCACGAGGCGCCGGTCACCGTCGTGCACGGCGACCGCTCCCCCGCGGACCACGCCCTGCGCGTCGCTCACCGGGCGTACGCGGACAAGCTCGCGGACTCGGACGTCAGCTTCTTCTACGAGCGGGACGCCGTGCCCGGCAGCCGCACCGGTCTGGTCGACCTGTCCGGGATCGACATCGCGCCCGGCACCTGCGCCTACCTCTGCGGGCCGCTGCCGTTCATGCGCGCCGTGCGCGGCCAGCTGATCGAGCGGGGCGTGGCGCCGGCCGACATCCACTACGAGGTCTTCGGGCCCGATCTGTGGCTCGCCGCCTGACGCCCCGAGCGGCTCAGGAGCGAGGCGGCTCGGCGGGGCGCAGCGAGATGCCCAGCAGGACCGGGCCCGTGGGGTCCCTGACGATCTGGTCCAGGGTGATCGGGTCCAGGAAGCCGTAGAACGCCTCCTGGGCCCGGCGCAGCGCCCCGCGCAGCCGGCAGTCCGAGCGCAGCGGGCAGGGGGTGGCGCCCTCGCACTCCACCACCTCGTCGTCGCCCTCGAAGGTGCGCACGATCGCGCCGACGGAGGCGGTACGACCCCGTTCGGTGAGCGCCAGGCCGCCGCCGCGGCCGCGGCGGGCGTCGACCAGGCCCAGGTGCTGGAGTTCGGCGACGACCTTCGCGGCATGCGTATAGGGCACGCCCATGTCCTCGGCGACCTTGCGGGTCGCGGGCGTGTCCGCGGTGGATACGGCGAGGCGCATCAGGATGCGCAGGGCGAGGTCGGTGGAACGCAGCAGCCTCATAGCGCGAGCGTAAATAATACGCATCCCGGGTGCAAATTTAACCCTTTTGCCGTGCTCGCTCTACGGCGGCCCCCCACTCCCCCATTACGATCAGCGGGCTCCACCCCCGTCCGCCCGCTCCCCCAGAAGGACATCGCCTCATGGGTTCCGCCAACAACAGCAACAGCGCGGCGCGCAAGGCGCGCATCGAGGAGATGCGGCGCGCGGAGCGTTCGCGCGCGCGCCGGAACCGGACGCTCGTCATCGCCGCGTCCGTGGTCGTCGTCGCCGGGCTCGTCGTGGGCGGGGTCGTCCTCGCGGACTCGAAGTCCGGGTCCGGCAAGAAGGACACGGCCGCGAGCGGCGACAACGGCAAGGACACCGGGGATGTGAACAGCAAGAGCTCCGGGGACTCCGGGCACTTCACGACCGGGAAGGACGGGGTGCGCACCTGGAAGGGCACGCTGTCGCGGACCCATGTGACGACCCCGGTGTCGTATCCGATGCATCCGCCGGTGGGCGGCAACCACAACCCGGTGTGGGCGGACTGCAACGGCGACGTCTACACGCAGCAGTTGCACGACGAGAACGCGGTGCACTCGCTGGAGCACGGCGCGGTGTGGGTGACGTACACCCCCAAGGCGGCGAAGGCCGACATCGAGGCGCTCTCGGCGAAGGTGAAGAAGACGCCGTACTCGCTGATGAGCCCGTACGAGAACCAGGCCGCGCCGCTGATGCTGTCGGCGTGGGGGCACCAGGTGGTCGTGAAGAGCGCGAGCGATCCCGAAGTGAACAAGTTCTTCGCGGACTTCGTGCAGGGGCCGCAGACGCCCGAGCCGGGTGCCTCGTGCACCGGCGGGGTGATGAAGTGAGCCGGCGCGCCATCGGCTGGGCGGCGGGGGCCGCGGCGGCGGTGCTCGTCGCGGCCGGTGCCGTCACGTACGCGGTCGCCGACTCGGGCTCGGGCCCGGGCGCCGGATCCGGTGACGGCGAGGCGGCGCGGCGGACGCCGACCGCGGACTCGGCGGACGCGGGTTTCGCCCGGGACATGGCCGTGCATCACCAGCAGGCCGTCGAGATGTCGTACATCGTCCGCGACCACACGAAGAACGAGGACGTACGGCGGCTCGCCTACGACATCGCGCAGACGCAGGCCAACCAGCGCGGGATGCTGCTGGGTTGGCTGGATCTGTGGGGGCTGCCGAAGGTGTCCGCGGACCCGCCGATGACCTGGATGGGCATGGGCGGCATGGTCACGGCCAAGGACGGCTCGCTGATGCCCGGTATGGCCACGAATACGCAGATGAAGAAGCTCGCGACCCTGAACGGCAAGCAGGCCGAGGTCTTCTATCTCCAGCTGATGACGAACCATCACAAGGGCGGCATCCACATGGCCGAGGGCTGCGTGGCCAAGTGCACGGTGGGCGTGGAGAAACGGCTGGCCCAGGGCATGGTGGACGCGCAGCAGTCGGAGCTCCAGGTGATGGCCGGGATGCTCAAGGAGCGCGGAACCAAGCCGCTCTCCTGACCAGGGAACAAGTCCCTTCGTAACACAGCTGTAAGGAAAAACCGCTCAAATCCCCCTAGGTGACGGTTACTTGAGCTTCTCTTTCCGTCCCATTTACCTGGCATGAACGGTTCATCGGTCAGAGTTGCCCCCATCGTGTGATCCATTCGCCGGCTGTTCACCACCGCCGCCGGCCGGCGCGGAACCGCGTGTACCTACCTACTACGTGCATGCGCAACGCATCGCAGGGGGTTCTATGAGATCCAACCGCACGCGCGCCGTGAGCATGGCAGCCGCGCTGCCCATGATCGCCGGCGCGCTGGCGCTGGGCATACCCGCGGCCCACGCCGCGGACAGCCCCGCCCGCAACGCTCTGAAGGGCACCAAGCCGCTGTGGGCCACGGCCAAGGCGGACAAGGGCTCGACCGACAACGGCTCCCAGGTCAAGGCCCGGGTGTACCTGGCCGGCCAGGACTCGGCGGGCCTCGCGGCCTACGCCAAGGCCGTGTCCGACCCCAGCTCGCCGTACTACGGCAAGTACCTGTCGCCCAAGCAGGCCCAGGCCCGCTTCGGCGCCACCAAGGCCCAGGTCGCCGCCGTCAAGTCCTGGCTGACGTCGGCCGGTCTGAAGGTCACCGAGGTCACGCAGCACTACGTCGCCGTCTCCGGTGACGTCGCCTCCGCCGAGAAGGCGTTCGGCACCCAGCTGCACAACTACGCCAAGGGCTCGAAGACCTACCGCGCCCCGGCGCAGGCGGCCTCCGTCCCGGCCGGCCTCAAGGGCACCGTCCTGACCGTCACCGGTCTGGACAGCGCCCCGCACAAGGCCGACCACGACGACACGCTGCCGCCCCCGGACGCGGTGTTCAAGAACGCCGGTCCGTTCTCGTCGTACTACGGCTCGAAGACCGCGAGCACGCTGCCGGACGCGTACGGCACCAAGCTGCCCTACGCCGTCAAGGGTTACACCGGCAAGCAGCTGCGCTCGGTCTACGGCGCCGGCAAGTACACCGGCAAGGGTGTCCGCGTCGCCATCACCGACGCCTACGCCTCGCCGACCATCGCCTACGACGCCGGCAAGTACGCGCAGAAGAACGGCGACAAGGCCTGGAAGACCGGTCAGCTGCACCAGTCGCTGCCGGCCAACTTCACCCGGACCGACGAGTGCAAGGCGTCGGGCTGGTACGGCGAGGAGACCCTCGACGTCGAGGCCGTGCACGCGGTCGCGCCGGACGCCGATGTCACCTACGTCGGTGCGGCGTCCTGCTACGACGACGACCTGCTCGACTCGCTGAGCAAGGTGGTCGACAACCACCTGGCCGACATCGTCTCCAACTCGTGGGGCGACGTCGAGGCCAACCAGACGCCGGACCTCGCGGCCGCCTACGACCAGGTCTTCCAGCTGGGCGCGGTGCAGGGCATCGGCTTCTACTTCTCCTCCGGTGACGACGGCGACCAGGTCGCCAACACCGGCACCAAGCAGGTCGACACCCCGGCCAACTCCGCCTGGGTGACCGCCGTCGGCGGCACCTCCCTCGCGGTCGGCAAGGGCGACAAGTACCTGTGGGAGACCGGCTGGGGCACCACGAAGTCGAGCCTGTCGGCCGACGGCAAGAGCTGGACCAACTTCCCCGGCGCCTTCACCTCGGGCGCGGGCGGCGGCACCAGCAGCACGGTCGCCGAGCCGTACTACCAGAAGGGCGTCGTCCCGGACTCGCTCGCCAAGGCGAACAACGCCTCCGGCAACCGCGTCGTCCCGGACATCGCGGCCATCGCCGACCCGAACACCGGGTTCCTGGTGGGCCAGACGCAGACCTTCCCCGACGGGTCGCAGCAGTACAGCGAGTACCGCATCGGCGGCACCTCGCTGGCCGCGCCGACCATCGCGGCGGTCCAGGCACTCGCCGAGCAGGCGCGCGGCGGCAAGGCGATCGGTTTCGCCAACCCGTCGATCTACGCGAAGTTCGGCAAGAAGGGCGTCTACCACGACGTCACGGACAACCCCACGGGCCACGGCCTGGGTGTCGTCCGCGTGGACTACGCCAACAGCATCGACGCCACCGGCGGCCTGCTCTACTCCGTCCGCACCCTGGGCAAGGACAGCTCCCTGTCCGCGACCAAGGGCTACGACGACGTGACGGGCGTGGGCTCCCCGGCGAACGGCTATGTCGCGTCGTACGCCAAGAAGAGCAGCAAGAAGCACTGAACGGCTCCACCGAGCTGAACTGAGCTTCTGAAGAAGGGGACGTGGGGCCATCACCGGCCTCGCGTCCCTTTCGCGTTCCGGAACGTTCCGGAAAACGCTCCGGGATAGGCCGGGGGCCCGGGGTTCAGTTCCCGCGTCGCCCTCGCGCACGGGGCCTCCCGGTGCGGGCGGTGCCTCCCGGTGCGGGCGGTGCCTCCCGGTGCGGACGGGGCCGGACACCTAGGCTGCACCACCATGACGACTCCCCCGCAGGACAGCATCCGACCGTTCCGCATCGCGGTCCCGGACGACGAGCTGGAGGACCTGAGGCGCCGCCTGGACCGTACCCGCTGGCCGGACGAACTGCCGGGCGCGGGCTGGGAGTACGGCGTCCCGGGTGACTATCTGCGCGAACTCGCGCACTACTGGCGGCACGCCTACGACTGGCGGGCGGCGGAGGCCCGGCTGAACCGGTGGCCGCAGTTCACGACCACCGTCGACGGCGCCCACCTCCACTTCGCGCACATCCGCTCCCCGGAACCGGACGCCACCCCGCTGATCATCACGCACGGCTGGCCCGGCTCCATCGTCGAGTTCGAGCGGATCGCAGGCCCGCTCACCGACCCCCGGGCGCACGGCGCCGACCCCGCGGACGCCTTTCATCTGGTCCTGCCGAGCATCCCCGGCTTCGGCTTCTCGGGACCCACCCGCGAGAAGGGCTGGGAGTACCGCAGGGTCGCTGCCGCGTTCGCCGAGCTGATGTCCCGTCTGGGGTACGGCCGTTACGGCGCTCAGGGCGGTGACTGGGGCGCGGCCGTCTCCCGGGAGCTGGGCCGGGTCCGCCCGGACCAGGTCATCGGCGTCCATCTGAACCTGCTGCCCGGCGCCGGCGCCACGGCCGAGCCGACGCCGGAGGAACTCGCCGCGCTCTCCCCGGCGGAGCGGGAGCGCACCCGGGCGTCCTGGGAGCGGATGCGGGCCTGGAGCCGTGAGCAGCAGGGCTACGCGGACATCCAGTCGACCCGCCCGGGCACCCTCGGCTACGGGCTCTCCGACTCGCCCGTCGGCCAACTCGCATGGATCGTCGAGAAGTTCAAGGAGTGGACGGACTCCGCCGACCGCCCGGAGGACGCCGTCGGCCGCGATCATCTGCTGACGAACGTGATGCTGTACTGGCTGACCAACACCGCCACCTCCGCCGCCCGCATCTACTACGAGCGCGCCCACGCCGACTACCGGGGCCGCCCGCCGGAGCCGTCCTGGACCCACCGCGTTCGCCTCCTTCCCCCGGGAGAACTTCATCGCGCTGCGCCATGTCGCCGAGCGCACCGACCGCATCGTCCGCTGGACGGAGTTCGACCGGGGCGGCCACTTCGCGGCGATGGAGCAGCCGGAGCTGCTCGTGGGCGACATCCGGGCGTTCTTCCGGGATCTGCGCGACGCGGGCGACGGGGACGGGGACGGAGCGGCCCCGTCGTGAGGGCGGATAGGGTCCAATTCCCCGACCCGGAAAGGCAGTCGTATGACCGAGATCGTGATCGCGCAGACGACCATCGACGACGAGGAACGCGCGGGGGCGCTCGCCCGGGGCGCGGTGGAGCACCGGCTGGCGGCCTGCGCCCACATCGATCCGCCGTTCACCGCGGTGTACCGGTGGCAAGGGGCCGTTGAGACCGCTCGGGAGTGGCGGATCTCGTACAAGACGACCGCGGACCGGCTGCCGGAGCTGGCGGCCTGGGTCGCCGAGCACCACGGCTACGAGGTCCCCGAGTGGATCACGCTGCCGGTGACCGGGGGTTCCGAGGCGTATCTGAGGTGGGTGGCCGAGGAGAGCGCACCGCACGCGGCCGGGTGACGCGTCTCAGGTCTCGGCGGTGTCCCGGCCCTGGATCCGTGCGGCGGTGGTGCGCAGTTCGGCGAGGACGGTCCGTACGGCCTTGCGGGCGGTGCGCTCGGGCCGGTGGAGTACGTCGATACGGCGCCGGGCGTGCACTCCGCTCAGCGGTCTGAGGACGATGCCGGGGTGCGGGCGGGCGGTCCAGCGGGGCATCAGCGCGACTCCGCCGCCCGCGGCCACCACCTCGGCGACCACGGTGAACTCATTGATCCGGTGGACGATGTCGAGCGCGCGATCGGCGAAGGCGGCGATGGCCTCGATGGTGGCCATCAGCGGGAAGCCGTCGTGGACCGTGATCCACGGCTCGTCCGCCACATCACGGGGCGAGAGCCGCGGCCTGTCGGCCAGCGGGTGGCCCACCGGCAGGGCCACGTCGAGGGGCTCGCGCAGCAGCGTGGCCGAGGTGACGGTGCGCGGCCAGGGCGGGGCGTGGTCGAGGCGGTGGGCGAGCACCAGGTCGTGGTCGCGGGTGAGTGCGGGGAAGCGGTCCTGGGCGACGTCCTCGTCGGCGAGCGCGAGGCGGGGGTGTTCCGGTCCGGTGAGGCCGCGCAGCAGGAGCGGGAAGAACGCGGAGGCGGCGCTGTGGAACGCGGCCACCGACACGACACCGGCGGGGTGCTCGGCGAAGTCGATGACGGCGTGCCGGGCCCTGGCCAGGGCGGACTCGACCTCGATGGCGGCCGCGGCCAGGGCATGTCCGGCGTCGGTCAGTACGACACGACGGCCCGCGCGTTCGGTGAGCGGGACCGGGATCGAGCGCTGGAGCAGCCGCAGCTGCTGCGAGATCGCGGAGGGCGTCACATGCAGCGCCTCGGCGACGGCGGTGACGCTGCCCAGGTCGCCGAGTTCGCGCAGGATCCGCAGCTGCCGTTCGTCCACGGTGACAGTGTAGGTACACAGTGTAGGTGCGCTACACCTTCGTTGTAGAAGTTGGTCATGGCCTTCAACGTCCTGCTGGGGCAGCGTGGGGGCATGAACGCCACCCGCCGTACCGATGCGGTACTTCTGCTGGTCGCGCTGGTCTGGGGCTCCAGCTACCTCGCGGCCAAGACGGCCACCGCCGCGCTGCCGGTCCTGGCGGTCCTGTTCGCCCGGTACGCGATCTCCGCGCCGGCCTGCCTGGCGCTGGTCACCCTCCGGTCCCGCCGCTCCTGGACCCGGGCGGAGTTCCGCGTCGGGTCGCTGCTGGGGGTCACCCAGGCGGCGGTGCTCGTGCTGGAGACGTACGGGGTGGCGCACACCAGCGCCGCGAACGCCGGGCTGATCATCAGCCTGACGATCGTGCTGACACCGCTGCTGGACCGGGGCGGCGGCCGTCGGCTCCCCCGGACCTTCTTCCTCGCCGCCGGCCTCTGCGTGCTGGCCGTCGGGCTCCTCACCGCGGGCAACGGGCTGCACGCCCCGCGGCTCGGCGACGCGCTGATACTGGCCGCCGCCGTGGTCCGGGCGGCTCACGTCACGCTCGTCGGACGCCTCACGACGGGCCGCCGTATCGACCCCCTGCACCTGACGACCGTACAGACCGCGCTCGGCTCCGCCGTCCTCCTCCCGGCCGCCGTCCCCTCCCTGCCCGCCCTGGCCCACAGCGGCGCCGCCACCTGGGCTCAGCTCGGCTATCTCGCCCTGTTCTGCAGCGTGTTCGCCTTCCTCGCCCAGACCTGGGCGGTCCAGGGCACCTCCGCGACCCGGGCCAGCCTGCTCCTGGGCACGGAGCCGATCTGGGCCGTCGCCATCGGGATCGCTCTCGGCGGCGAACGGTTCACCCTGTGGGCCGCGTCGGGCGCGGTGCTCATGGTCGGGGGGACGTATTGGGCGCAGGGCATCGAGCGACGGCATCGCGGGGCGAGCGCGACGGGAGCCCGTGAGGCGCGCCCGGCGGTGACGCCGACCGGGGTCTGACCGATCGCCTTGACCTCGGCCCGGTGCCGGTGCCCGCCTCGGAGGGAGGCGGGCGCCGGTCCGGTGGGGCTCAGCGGATGTGGACCGTGGCCACGCTGGAGGTGTGCAGGTGCACGGGGTGGTGGTCGTGCTTGTTCTTCAGGCCGTAGAGGACGGCGCGGAGTTGCAGGTCGCCGCGGTGGGCGGCCGAGCCGTGGGTGGTGAGGCGGGCGTCGCCCTTGGCCGGGGTGGTGCAGTTCTCCTGGTGCCAGGTCTGCTTGCCGGTGCGCTCCTCCAGGCACAGCTGGTGCAGATAGCCGGCGATGTCGTCGTCGCCGTCCGCCTTGATGGTGAACGTCTTGCCGACGTGCGCCGTGCGCGGCACGGTGACCGCCACGTCCCCCTTGGCGAACGCCGGTACGGCGGCCAGCGTCACCGAGGCGAGCCCCAGTGCGCCGATCACGACCGCGCGAACACCCCGCGCCTTCTTCGTCCCGTTCATATGCTTCCCTCCCCCGGGCCTCCCTGGTCTGGAGAGACCCGTTTCCTTCCGAAAGCGCCGGATTGCGCCTCGCTGGTTCTTCAGATGGGCGGGGTGGGGGGTCGGGTTGGGTCCCGTACGACGGCTTTACGAAATCCTGTCAAACCCCCCGAGGCGGGGAGGGTGAGACTCGGGTGGCGGGGAGACCCAGGGCGCGGAGTGTGCCCGGAGGTACGTCGGCGTCTTCGAGGGCGTCGGCCAGGCGCAGGGCGCGGTCGGCGACGATGAGGTCGGGGGGCGTCTCGGGTACGTCGTCGCCGACGCGGGCCAGCCATTCGGCGATCTTGCGCCAGGAGTAGAACTCCGTGCCGCCGGTACCGGGTTCCGGGTCCGGGAAGCCGGTGAACTCCTCGCGCCGCCGGGACAGTTCCCGTCCGCAGCGCTGGGCGGCCTCCTCCAGGGTCACGATGTCGTCGTACCGGACACCGACCGCCCGCAGCCCAGGAACGAGACGGACGGCGCGGGCCACCTGGGCGACGGCGTCCAGGAGGGTCGGGGCGTCGATGTCGCAGGACAGTTCTTCGAGCGCGCTGGAGTCCGGGACGCGCGCGTGGTCTCCGGGGTTCTCGGGACCCAGCGTGTAGGAGACGGCCCCGTCCGCGAACGCATCGCAGTGATCGAAGGCATCGGCCTGCTCGGCGGTGAGAGGCTGGTTGACGAGGAGGGTGAAGCTCCACTCCGGCACGGCTCAAGATCGCCGCCTCACGCGTCCACCGCCGTAACTCGCCACCGATTCCGCTGTTGGCGCCGTGGACATGAAGCCTCTTCCTCGACGGAGACCCGAACGACACTCTGCGATTGGTCCACCACACATCGCACTGAAGCAGGACGTGGTGACTCACCAGGAACAACGCCGACGGTTGCGACCGCGCGACCGGGGCGTGAACGAAAGCTGGAGGCACCTTTCATGGGTCAGCAAGGCGATCGGATCTTCGCCGTGACGGCGGAGCGCGGGTTTCCGGACCCGTGGCTGAGCTTCGGGGACAGCCTGTGCAGCGAGTCGTCGTTGTCCACCGAACTCAAGCACGCCATCGGGACCGCACGTAAGGAGGACACGGCGGGCAACCTGTTCGCCGTGGAGGCGGCGTTCACCGCGAAGAAGGACAACCTGCGGCACTCGGAGCGGCTGCTGTCGCAGGTGCTGTCCGACTACGACGTATCGGGCGAGTGGGAGCACCTGGACGAGAAGGCCGGCCGGCTGGACATCGAGGATGTCGCCGAGAACTGGGGACGCGTCGTCGGGCTCCATCCGTATCCGGTCGTGGTCGAGTCGCTGAGGTTCAACTGGCGATACATGAAGACGCACGGCGTTCGCGGTTTCTACCAGATGACGACGGGCTACGTCGCCGCTCTGATCGCCAACACCGAGCGGTGGGAAGCCGCTTGGGCCAAGGAGCGGAAGACGGGTGTCATCGACCGTCTGACCACCATCGAGTGCGACCTGGCGTCGATCGAGGCACCGATGCACTGTGACGTCTGCAAGAAGACGATCACGGCCATCTTGTACCTGGACGAATAGGCACCGCCTCGTCTGCCATCAGGCGAAGTGCTCCGCCACCCGATCGACAGGGTGCGTCGTCTGCTCGCCCGAAGCCATGTTCCGGACGATGACCTCTCCGGCTTCCCACTCCCGCTCGCCGTAGATCAGACAGAACCGGGCGCCCTGGTCGGCAGCCCACTTCAGCTGACGGGCCAGTTTGCCGCTGGTCCCCCATGTAGACCCCCGTACGAAGTCCCGCGCGGCGGATCGCGGCAGCCATCCGGAACGCCTCGTCGGCCAGGTCGTCACCAAGTACAGTCACGGCGACGTCCAGGACCGGGGCAGACTGCTCACCGGCCGAGGGCAGCAGCGGCAGGATGCGTTCAATGCCCAGGGAGCCCCCACAGGCGGGCACGTCGCTGCCGGACATCCGTCCGATCAGCCCGTCATACCGGCCGCCCGAGGCGATCGAGCCGGGCATGCCCGGGGCGGTCACCTCGTAGATCACGCCGGTGTAGTAATCCAGGCCGCGCACCAGGTTCGGGGCGAACACGATGCGCTCTGGCGGGATGATCCCCGCGACCAGCGCAAGCAGCCGATCAACCTCGGCCAGTCCCTCCTGGCCCGTCGCGCTGCCCTCCAGCTCCTTCCGGATCCGCTCCGTGGCGTCCGGCGCCGTCAGGTCGTCCACCAGGCCCTCGGCCGTTGCTTGGGGCAGACCTCGGCCGTCCACCAGCTCACGGACGACCACCGTGGGGGCGAGTTTGTCGAGCTTGTCGAGCGTGATCAGCACCCCGCCCCCGGCATCGCCCGGAACCCCGTAGACCTCCAACAGGCCCGCGAGAGCCTTACGCGAGTTGACGAGGAACCGGAACTCCGGGACGCCCAGTGCGTCGAGCGACTCGTACAGAGCCGAGACCACCTCGGCGTCGGCCAGCGGAGAAGTCGTTCCGACGACGTCCAGGTCGCACTGGACGAACTCACGGAAACGGCCCTTCCCTGGCCGGTCCGCCCGCCATACCGGCGCCAGCGCGTACCGCTTGTACGGCGTCGGCAGCTGACTGCCGTAGGCCGCCACTACTGGGCGAGCGGAACGGTGTGGTCGTATCGCAGCGCCAGATCCGCCTCACCGGTGGCCTCGTGCTCACCCCGGCGGAGGATCTTGAAAACCAGCTTGTCGCCCTCGTCTCCGTACTTACCCGTCAGCACCTCCAGCCGCTCGAAGGCGGGCGTCTGGAGCGGCTGGAATCCGAACCGCCCGAACACCTCTCGGACCGTGGCGAACGCCCGCTCGCGGACGTCCGACTCAGCGGCGAGGAAATCCCGGGTGCCGGAGGGGGGAAGAAAGCTGTCAGTAGCCATACCTAGATGATTCCCCATCAGAACCGGCCGCCGCGCGAGATCGGGCTCGCAGGCCGGGCACGGTTACGCCGGAACGGGGTGAATGCGCCTGCCCGTTGCTGACGACGGGGGTGATCCGGTTCTACTTGAGTGAGCCAATGAACGGGGCCCAGGCGGTGGCCGTGAGGAGGAGGGTGGGGCCGTCGGGGAGCTTGGAGTCGCGGACCGGGATGACGCCGGGCACGTTGTCGGCGACCTCGACGCAGTTGCCGCTGCTCGCCTCGGAGTAGCTCGACTTGCGCCAGAGGGTGTCACTCAAGTGGTCGGGGCCGCTTGCCATTTCGGTAGTCCTCAGCTGCTCGCTCGATCAGTCGCAGAGACGTCTCAGGGTCCAGTGCGGCGGCCCTCAGGCGACCGTATGCCTTTGAGTATTGCCTCACGAGTCCTGGCTCGTCGATCAACTGCCCGTGGTACATCCCCTCGGTGTACATGACCGGAGGGGCATCGTTGAAAGCCAGGAATCTGGACATGGCCATCATGAAGGGGTGGGGGCCCGACTTCTGGGGCACGAGCTGCGGGAACGCCCGGCGCTTGCGCATCACCTCCACCACATGGGCCAGTTGCTCGGCCATCTCGTCGGGCGGCAGGAAGGGCTGCCAGAGCACGGACTCGTGCAGCACCACCCAGCTCTCCGGTGAGTCCTTGTCCTCGAAGAGCCAGGCCCGAGACCGCCGGGCGGCCACCCTGGCCGCCAGCACCTCCTCGGACTCCCTGGGATACGCGGCGAGCATCAAGGCCCGCATGTACGGCTCCAGTTGAAGCGGCCCCGGGATCAGCAGCGGTTCCCACTCCTCGATCTCCACCGCCTGCTTCTCCAGCTCGAGCACATCCACGAAGTACTCGGCGTGACCGTCCTTGCCGGCCCTCTGCACGTCCTTGCAGTTCCGCTCGAAGAACCCGTCCGTCCCCAGCTTCTGGTCCGCGTGCCGAGCCAGCGCGACGGGCATCCTCCGTCCACCGCGCTCGATGTCGCTGAGGTAGGACTTGCCGTAGTAGCTGCCTTCGAGGAACGCCTCCAGTGACAGCCCCGCCTCCTCCCGCTTGTACCGCAGCTCCTTGCCGTAGAAGCAGGGCACGCTCGACGAACCGTCGATTTCCTTGCGCCGAACCACACGCCCACCGCCGTATCCCATTCCGCTGATCGCGTTGTGAACGCGAAACGTCTTCCACCGTAGCGATCACGACGACACTCTGTGAGGCGTTTGTCACACAACGCACAGAAGGCTGGATACCCCATGTCCGACCACTCCCCCACCACCCCCTACGACGTCGTCCTCTGCGTGGAAGAACTCCGCGCCGCCCTCGCCCTGCACGACATCAAGTTGCCCTCCCTGACCGTCCATCTGCCGAGCTTCGCGGGGAAGTACGGGCACACGCAGGGGCTCGTCACGCTGGGGAACTGCAACATGGCCACGGCGCGGGCGCTCGCCGCCGTGCTGAAGAAGACGGCGGGCGAGGAATGAGGGCGGTCGAGCCGCAGCTGACGGCCGTACCGGAAGCCGCTGACGAACGTCGTCGAGCACGTCGGGGACGGAACTCCCTTGTGCGTGCGCTTCGTTGTTGGCGGAGCGGTGGGGCGTGGAGCGTGGGCCGGGGGGTAAGACGGTCTGGTGTGAGGTGGTGCGGGGGCGGGGGGCTGCCGACTTCGGTGAGGTGGAGGGCGGGGGCGCGGCCGGCAGGCCGATCGCGGCGGCCCCTTGAGGGACCGCCCGTGGTCATCCGGCGGCAGGGCCGAGCGGGAAGGTGAAGGAGTGCGTCTCCTCGTGGGTGCCGTCGAAGAGGGTGAGGCGCAGGGTGGCCGAGCGCGCGTCCGCGTACGGTCCGGGTTGCACGGAAAGGGAGCCTTCGGTGGCGCTGCCGTCGGCTGAGGGACCGAAGGCTCCTCCCGAGTCGAGGTACTCGTTGCCGACATCGTCGACCGCTTCCAGGGAGAGGAAGACGTACTCGCCGTTCTCGTCGGGTTCGCTCTGCGGGAGAGGGGGCCTGAGACGGTAGCGAAGTTCCATGTGTGCGGTGGTGGCGGCGAAGCCGTCGATGATCAGCTCATGGCGTCCGCCCAGAACGGGAACGGTCTTCACGCGGCTCATCTCCCCTTTGGTCCCCGTGCGTGAGATCAGGCCGAGGGTACCTTGCACGTGATCGTGCGGTAGGCGCCGGACTTCGGGTGGCTGATGCTCTTGATCAGCCAGAAGAAGCTGATCTCGTCATTGGTCTTGATGGTGAAGTTGCGGCCCTTCCACTTCTTGCCCTTGCGCTGGTAGCCCTTGACGCTGGAGTGGAAGTCGTAGGAACTCGGTTTGGTGTGGGGGCCGTAGGGCGGGTTGATCTCGTAGCCGGAGACGAATGCCTGCGGCATCGAGACGTTGACCAGCGAGCCGAGTTTCTTCTTCGCCGTCGCGGTCAGCCTGAAGCTCCAGGTGAGCCGGCCGTTGGGCATGCGGGCGAACCTGACGTCGGAGACGGCGTGCTTGAACCCGCCCTTGCACGCCGGGACGGCCGCGGTCGCGGAGGCCGGTGCGGCGACGCTGGTTCCGGCGAGGCCGCCGAGGATGACGGAGCTGAACAGAGCGAGCGTCGTGGTCCTGCGTATCGCGGTCCGGATGGTCACGCGGAAGTCCCCTCTTCGCACGAGTTGTCCGTGTTGCCGTCATGAAGCGTAGGAGAGGACCGGACGGCAGGGAATTGTCCTTAAGGGCAACGCCCCAAAGGGAACCGCCCCTTGGGGCTACGGCGAGCGTCGCCCTCGGCCGCTATCCGTGATGCGTGAGGAGCGAGCCGACGACGAAGACGGCCAGCAGGACCAGACCGGCCAGCGCCCCGAGGATCGCGGAGCGGTCGGAGCGGGCCCGGTGGTCGTGGTCCAGTTCCAGGTTGTCCCGGTCCCGGAGGCGCCGGTGGAGTTCCGTCGCCGTCGGATCGGCGGCCGCCTCGTGTTCTCCCCGCCGGACCAGGCGGGAGAGGTCGCGGTCCGTGGGCTTCCAGGTCATGGCGCACCTCGTGGTCGGCGGGGTAGCCGCATCGTCGCACAAGGTCACGACGGTCACCACGGTCACGACGGTCACCAGGCTCAGGAGCGCAGGGCCTCCGAGTCCTCCGGCAGGCACAGGTGCGAGGTGACGACCCGGCCGGCCGAGGGGACCGTACGGCGGCGGTCCACCGTGTACGCCGCGAACGCCACGCCCACCCCCAGCACCGCGAGCGCCGCGCCCGCGAGGGCCGGGGAGGTCGTGCCGTAGCCCGCGGCCAGGGCGATGCCGCCCACCCAGGCGCCGCCCGCGTTGGCCAGGTTGAAGGCCGCCTGGTTGGCGGAGGAGGCCAGGGAGGGGGCGGCCGAGGCCTTTTCCATCACCATCAGCTGGAGCGGGGAGCCGGTGACGAACGCGGCCATGCCCAGCAGGGTGACCGCCAGCGCCGCGCTCCATTCCGCCCGCATCAGGAGCGGGAACAGGGCCAGGACCACGGCGAGGGAGGTCAGGCCGCCGAACAGGGTGCCGCGGAGCGAGTGGTCGGCCAGGCGGCCGCCCAGGAGGTTTCCGGCGGTCGCGCCGACGCCGAACAGGGCCAGCAGGAGGGTGACGCTCGTCTCCGCGTAACCCGCCGCGTCCGTCAGCATCGGCGTCACGTAGCTGTACGCCGCGAACAGGGCGCCGAAACCCGCCACGGTCGTACCGAGCGCGAGCCACACCGGCAGGGAGCGCAGCGCGGCCAGTTCGCCGCGCAGGCCGGTCGCGGAGGCGTGGGTGTGGTCGTGCGGGATCAGAAGGGCCAGGGAGGCGATCGCGGCGAGGCCGATCGCGCTCACGCCGAGGAAGGTGGCCCGCCAGCCCAGGTGCTGGCCCATCAGCGTGGCCGCCGGGACGCCCGCGATGTTGGCGACCGTCAGGCCGAGAAACATCAGGGACACCGAGCGTGCCTTGCGCTCCGGCGGGACCATGCCGGTCGCCACCACCGCGCCCACCCCGAAGAACGCCCCGTGCGGCAGCCCGCTGAGGAAGCGCGCGGCGAGCAGGGAGCCGTTGCCGGGGGCGAACGCCGACAGGGCGTTGCCCACGACGAACAGGGCCATCAGGGCGATCAGGACCGTACGGCGGGACATCCGGGCCGTGGCGGCGGCCAGCAGCGGGGCGCCGATGACGACGCCCAGCGCGTAGGCCGAGACCAGGTGCCCGGCCGAGGGTATGGAGATGTGCAGGTCGGACGCGACGTCGGGGAGCAGTCCCATCATCACGAATTCGGTCGTTCCGATACCGAAGGCGCCGACGGCCAGCGCGAGCAGGGCCAGGGGCATGGAGAAGCCTGTGCCTTTCGGGAGCGTAGGGAGGGTGTCGTACCGGGGACGCGTCGCATCAGGGGCGCGTCGTACCGGGTACGAGTCGTACCGGGGACGTGTCAAAGTTCAGGTACGGAACAAAGTCTCCCAGGCCCGCTATTCCACCGGGTTACGAGGGCGTGTCCAGGTTCACACGGGCCGCCACCGGGAGGTGGTCGCTGCCCGTGCGCGGCAGGGTCCAGCTGCTCTCCGGCTCGACGCCCTTGACCATGATCTGGTCGATCCGCGCCATCGGGAACGCGGCCGGCCAGCTGAACCCGAAGCCGCTGCCCGCCGCGCCCTGGGTGGAGCGCAGCTGGGAGGTGACGCCGTTGAGCGAGCGGTCGTTCATCGTGCCGTTGAGGTCGCCGAGGAGGACGACCCGGCTCAGGGTCTCGTCGGCCACGGCCTCGCCGAGCGCGTCGGCGCTGGTGTCCCGCTGCCGGGCGGTGAAGCCGGCCTTCAGCTTCACCCGTACCGAGGGCATGTGGGCGACGTACACCGCGACCGGTCCCTCGGGCGTGGTCACGGTCGCGCGCATCGCCCGCTTCCAGCCGAGCTTGATGTCCACGGCCCGCACGCCGGTCATCGGGTACTTGCTCCACAGCCCGACGGTGCCCTCGACCGCGTGGTACTTGTACGTCGGCGCGAGCGCCTGCTCGTAGACCGACACCTTGGACGCGGGGATCTCCTCCAGCGCGAGGATGTCGGCGCCGGAGCCGGCCACCGCGCGGGCGGTGCCGACCGGGTCGGGGTTGTCGGCGTTGACGTTGTGCGTGGCCACCATCAGCTCGCCGCCGCCGCCCGACTTGTCGGTGAGCAGTCCGCCGAAGAGGTTGAGCCAGACGATCGCCGGCAGCAGTACGGCGATGAGGGTGATCGCCGACTTGCGCCACAGGCCGAGCAGCAGCAGGACCGGCACGAACACGCCCAGCCAGGGCAGGAACGTCTCGGTGAGGCTGCCGAGGTTGCCCACGGTGTTGGGCACGTGCGCGTGCAGCAGCATCACCAGCGCCAGCAGCAGCGCGAGCGCGGCGAGGACGGCGCCCCGGCGCCAGATGCCGGAGTCGTTGCGCCAGGGGGCGATCATCCGGTGCAGCAGGCGTCGGACCCGGGATCCCGGTCGCTCGGGCCCCGAGCCGCCGTCCGCCGTCTCCGTCATGTATGCCTGCTGCGCCATGCCGTCTGCCTCACTGCCCGCCGTGCACACCGTTCGCCCCCTGCTTCCGACCCTAGGGGATGATCGGCTCCGTTCTCGCCGTCCCATGACGGCCGTACGGAAGACGATGACGAACGGGTGGCGCGGGGAGTTCCGGTCAGCGGTGCGATGCGGGTGGTCTGTGACAAAACATGCACATCAGCGCTACAGGACTGTGGAGCTGACGGGTCGTAGCCCTTCCAGGGTGATGTCCACGAGGTGTTCCGCCAGTCCCTCGGGCAGATCCCCGTCGGGGCGCATGAGGGTGCGTACCAGCATGGCGCCGACGAACATGTCGTTGGCCAGGTCGAGGTCGATGTCGGAGCGCAGCTCGCCGTCGCGCTGGCCGCGCCGCAGCACGTCGAGCATGAGGAGGCGCCGGGGGGCGATGACGCCCGCGTGGTAGGCGGCCCAGATGCGGGGGCTGGACTTCATCTGCGCGTACACGTTGTGCAGGATCGCCGACGAGCGGCTGACCAGGCCGCGTTGGCGCAGGGACTCCAGGATGACGATCAGGTCGGCGCGCATGGAGGTGCCGGGGAGCTCGGGGTCGGGCGGTTCGGCGGTGCGCAGGACGTCGACGAACAGCTCTTCCTTGCCGCTCCAGCGGCGGTAGATGGTGGCCTTGCCGACCCCGGCGGTGCGGGCGATGCGCTCGATGGAGAGTTCGGCGAGGGGTACGCCGTCCTCCAGGAGCTGCATCACGCCCTCCAGGATGGCCTGTTCCGCGGCCTCGCTGCGGGGCCGTCCCCGAGCGGGTCCGGCCGGGCAGGACCGGTTGTCGGCAAAGCTCACGTCGATCCGTCCTCTCACTGTGCTGCGGCAATTCTCCCGCAGCCGCCTCCTCCCCCCGTGGAGCCGCCGTCGAGCCGCCGTCGAACCGCTGTCGCACCGTCGTCGAGCCGCCGTCGAACCGTTCATGGCCGCGGGCCCGGCGCGCCGTCCGTCCGGTCGGCGCACCGGGCCGGGCGCGGGGCCGGTGCCCCGCTCCCTGGCCCTCAGGCCAGCGTGCCTCAGTCCAGGGCGGCGACCAGTTCCTCTTCCTCGTTCTCCTGCTCGTCCGCCCGCGTCCGGCCCGGCAGGTACAGGGCCGTGATCACGGCGCCGATCAGCGCCACGCCCGCGCCCCAGAAGGCGGTGACGTGCATGGCGTGCAGGAAGGCGTCGTCGGCCGGGCCGACCAGGAGCTTGCCCTGCGGGCCGAGCTTCTGGGCGATGCCGAGGGTGGCCTCGATGGAGTCGCCCGCCTGGTCGCGCAGCCCGGCGGGCAGCACGGTGAGCTTGTCCTCGATGCCGTTGCGGTAGGCGGTGGCGAGCACCGAGCCGAGGACGGCGATGCCGAGGGCGCCGCCGACCTGGCGGAAGGTGTTGCTCAGCGCGGAGGCGGAACCGGCCTTCTCGCGGGGCAGCGCCTGCATGATGACGACGGAGGTCGGCGTCATGATGTGCGCCATGCCGGTGCCCATCAGGAAGAAGATGACCTCCAGCAGCCAGATCGGCGTGTCGGCGTCGAAGGTGGCGAAGGCCGCCAGGGTGCCGGCGATGACCACCAGGCCGGCGGTCGTCGTGGCCTTGTTGCCGAACCGCTGGACCACCAGGCGGGCCCGCGGCGCGAAGATCATCTGCGCGGCGGCCAGCGGCAGCATCAGCAGGCCGGACTGGAGCGGCGAGTAGCCCCGCACGCTCTGGGTGTAGAAGACCGAGAAGAAGGTGACGCCCATCAGCGCGAAGAAGACCAGCGCGATGGCGGCCATGGCGCTGGAGAACACCTTGTTCTTGAAGTAGCTCACGTCCAGCGAGGGGTGGTCGCTGCGCTTCTCGAAGACCACGAACGCGGCGAGTACGACGACGCCCGCGCCGATCGTGGCCAGCACCGTCGGGTCGGTGAAGTCGGCCACCTGGCCGCCCTTGATGATGCCGTAGACCAGCAGGACGAGGCCGACGACGGACAGCACGACGCCGATCGGGTCCAGACGGCCCGGGCGCGGGTCGCGGGAGTCGGGGACGAGCCAGACCATCAGCACGAGCGCGATGATCACGATCGGCACGTTGATGAAGAAGACCGAGCCCCACCAGAAGTGGTCGAGGAGGGCGCCGCCGGTGATCGGGCCGATGGCGATGGCGAGGCCGACGCCGCCCGCCCAGATGCCGATGGCCTTCGGCTGCTCCTCGCGCTCGAAGACGTTCATCAGGACGGCCAGCGTGGCCGGCATGACGAACGCGGCGCCGAGGGCCATCAGCGCGCGGTAGGCGATCAGCTGGCCCGGGGAGCCGGATTCGGCGGCGAGGGCGGAGCCGATGCCGAAGACGGCGATGCCGCCCAGCAGCACCTTCTTGCGGCCGAGGCGGTCACCGATCAGGCCCGAGGTGAACAGCAGGCCCGCGAAGACGAGGGTGTACGCGTTGATCGCCCACTCGATCTGGCTCTGAGTGGCGCCCAGGCCGACGGGGGCCGGGGTGGAGATGGTCTTGATGGCGACGTTCAGGATCGAGTTGTCGAGCACCACGATGAGCAGGCTCAACATCAACACGCCGAGGATCGCCCAACGGCGGCGGTGCACCGCCTCCGGTATGCGGGAGGCAGGGACGGAAGTTGTCATGTGTTCGAGCGTAGAGGCATTCCGATACGGAACCGTCTCGTATCGGAATTTATTTGCCAAGACCTTGCGTGTTCGAGGGCATGGCATTGCCCGAAGTGGAGCGGTGGGTTCGGCCCCCGGGAGGATCACCGGGACCCCCCTGGCCCTGGTTGGCACGAGGTGCCACCATGGAGGGGATCCGGGGACGCCGTCAGGGCGCCTCGAGATGACTTGAAGGAGCCGTTGCCATGACGCAGCTTTCGGCTGCCCAGAACACGCCCTCCGACGGCAGCAAGGCGCTGTACGGGGGTAAGGGCACTCGCCGCATCACGGTCCGCGACATCGCTCTCGCCAAGGAACGCGGCGAGAAGTGGCCCATGCTCACCGCCTACGACGCGATGACCGCGTCCGTCTTCGACGAGGCCGGCATCCCGGTCCTGCTGGTCGGCGACTCGGCGGGCAACTGTCACCTCGGTTACGACACCACGGTGCCCGTCACCCTCGACGAGATGACGATGCTCTCGTCGGCGGTCGTACGGGGCACCAGCCGCTCCCTGATCGTCGCCGACCTGCCCTTCGGCACGTACCAGGAGGGCGCGACGCAGGCGCTGCGCTCGGCCACCCGGCTGGTCAAGGAGGCCGGGGTCGGCGCGGTCAAGCTGGAGGGCGGCCAGCGCTCGCACGAACAGATCCGGCTGCTGGTCGAGGCCGGCATCCCGGTCATGGCCCACATCGGGCTGACCCCGCAGTCCGTCAACGCGATGGGCTACCGGGTGCAGGGGCGCGGCGAGGAGGCGGCCGCGCGGATGCTCCAGGACGCCAAGGCGGTCCAGGACGCGGGCGCCTTCGCGGTCGTCCTCGAACTGGTCCCGGCCGAGCTCGCCGCCGAGGTGACGCGCTCGCTCCAGATCCCCACGGTCGGCATCGGCGCGGGTCCCGACACCGACGCGCAGGTCCTGGTCTGGACGGACATGCTGGGCCTGACCTCCGGGCGCGTCCCGAAGTTCGTCAAGAAGTACGCCGATCTGCGTGCGGTGATGGGCTCCGCGGCGAAGTCCTTCGCCGAGGACGTGGTCGGCAGCGTGTTCCCGGCGGCGGAGCACTCCGTCCACTGACCCCCGGACCACCGCGGCACCACCGGCAGCCCCGCTGATCTTCCCCCGTCAGCGGGGCTGCCCCCGTTCCCGGCCGTATGTCAGCGGTGCTCCGCGACCGCGACCCGGCCCGAGTCCAGGGACGTCCGGTTGCGGGCCGGGGCGCCGAGCGAGCGGGCGAGGGTGAGGAGGTCGTCGTCGGAGGTCACATGGAGGCCGAACTCCTGGAGCAGGGCGGCCATTCGAGCGGGTTTCCAGAGGGAGAGCCAGGGTTCGCCGGTGGTGGCGGAGTTGCCGAGGAGGCGGGCCAGCAGCCGGCCGACGGTGGCTTTCGGGGAGGGGGTCTGGTAGTTGACGACCAGGGTGCTGCCGGGGGCCGTGCGGGCGGCGAGGGCGGTCAGGGTGGCGCGGACCTGGTCGCGGGTCAGATAGGGGACGACGCCCTCCCACAGCCAGGTCGTCGGCGCCGCGGGGTCGTGTCCCGCGGCGTCCAGGGCCGCGCCGAGATCGTCGACGGCGAAGTCGACCGGGGTCAACCGTACGGAACGGGCGATGGCCACCGGCGCGGGCTCGGCCCCGGCGAGCCGGGCGCGCTTGTCGCGCTGGGAGGCGGGGTGGTCGACCTCCCAGACATCTGTTCTGGCCAGCTCCGCCAGCCGCCAGGCGCGGGTGTCCAGACCGGCGCCGAGGATCACCAGCTGGCCGGTCGGGCGGGCGCGCAGTGCCTCGTCGATCGCGACCGTCCGGGGCACCACCACCTCGGCGCACGCCCGCACACTCTCGTACGCCGTGCGCGCCTGCCAGCCCTTGGGCGGGGTCCCCGCGCGCACCTCGTCCACCCGTATGCGCTCCTCGGCGCGCAGCAGCCGCACCGCCACCGGGTCGGCGAACCGGCCCACCGCCGCCCTGCCGTCCGCGGCCGCCCGCCTCTGGCAGACCAGCACCGCCGTACGGCTCGCCGTGCGCTCGTTCTCGCTCATGGGGCCGATTCAACACCACCCGCCACCGCCCGGAGAGGGGCTGTCGGCGCGCTGTCGGGGCGCTGTCGGTGGTTTGTCGGTGGGGCCTGGCACTGTCAAGGGCATGACGCGAATCGATGAGAACCCCGGCGGCGGACGCAACGCCGTGACTGTGCGGGGACTGGTCAAGCACTACGGCGAGACCAAGGCGCTGGACGGCGTCGACCTGGATGTGCGCGAGGGCACCGTGATGGGCGTGCTCGGGCCGAACGGCGCGGGCAAGACCACCCTGGTGCGGATCCTGTCGACCCTGATCACCCCGGACGCCGGAGCGGCGACGGTGGCCGGGTACGACGTCGTACGACAGCCCCGGCAGCTGCGGAAGGTGATAGGCCTGACCGGCCAGTACGCCTCCGTGGACGAGAAGCTCCCGGGCTGGGAGAACCTGTACATGATCGGGCGGCTGCTGGACCTGTCCCGCAAGGACGCCCGCACCCGCGCGGACGAGCTGCTGGAGCGGTTCTCCCTGACGGAGGCCGCCAAGCGCCCCGCCAGCACGTACTCCGGCGGTATGCGCCGCCGGCTGGACCTGGCCGCCTCGATGATCGGCCGCCCGGCCGTGCTGTACCTGGACGAGCCGACGACCGGTCTCGACCCCCGTACCCGCAACGAGGTGTGGGAGGAGGTCCAGACGATGGTCGGCGAGGGCGTGACCGTGCTGCTCACCACCCAGTACATGGAGGAGGCCGAGCAGCTCGCCTCGGAGCTGACCGTGGTGGACCGCGGCAAGGTGATCGCGACCGGTGGCATCGAGGAGCTGAAGGCCCGGGTCGGCGGCCGCACCCTGCGGGTGCGCCCGGTGAACCCGCTGGAGCTGCGCCCCCTCGCCTCGATGCTGGACGAGCTGGGCATCACCGGCCTCGCGGCCACCACCGTGGACAGCGAGACCGGCACCCTGCTGGTGCCGATCCTCAGCGACGAGCAGCTGACCGCCGTGGTCGGCGCGGTCACCGCGCGCGGTATCACCCTCTCCTCCATCACCACCGAACTGCCCAGCCTGGACGAGGTGTTCCTCTCCCTCACCGGCCACCGCGCCGGTGACACCCAGGACGCCAAGCCCGCCGACGCCCGCCAGGAGGTCGCCGTATGAGCGCCGTCACCACCCCCATCGCCGCCACCGCCGACGACGTCCGGATCCCGCTGCGCGGGCACCTGCGGCACACCGGCGCGCTCATCCGGCGCAATCTGCTGTGGATCCGGCAGGACCCGGAGTCCATGTTCGACGCGCTGCTGATGCCGATCGTCTTCACGCTGCTGTTCGTGTACGTCTTCGGCGGCTCGATCGGGCAGGCGCTCGGCGGCGGCCAGGAGAGATATGTCCAGTACGTGATCCCGGGCATGCTCGCGATGATGAGCATGACCCTGTCCCAGGGCGTCGGCACCGGCTTCAGCCAGGACTTCAACAGCGGGGTGATGGACCGGTTCCGGTCGCTGCCGATCGGGCGCGGCTCGGTGCTGTTCGCGAAGATCGCGGTGGAGCTGGGCCGGATGCTGTTCGCGACCGCCATCCTGATGGTCGTCGCCGTGCTGGTCGGCTTCCACATCACCAACTGGCCCGGTCTGTTCGCCACGGTGGGCCTGTCGGCGCTGTTCGCCTCCTCGATCATGTGGGTGTTCCTCACCCTCGGCGTGATCCTCAAGAGCGCGCAGTCCGTGCAGGGCGTCGGCTTCCTGGTGCTGTTCCCGCTGCAGTTCGGCTCCTCGATCTTCGCGCCGACCGCGTCGATGCCGGGCTGGCTCCAGGCCTTCACCGACTACAACCCGCTGTCCACGCTCGCGGACGCGGCCCGGGGGCTGATGATCGGCGGCCCGGTGACACACGATCTCTGGGTGACCGTGGGCTGGTCGGTGGCGATCACCGCGGTGATAGCGCCGGTCGCGATCCACAAGTTCCGTACGAAGAGCTGACGTTCACGCCGTACGTCACACCAGGGCGGTGGCCTCCACGAGGGAGAGGCCACCGCCTTCGGCGTACGCCCGCTCGTACGACTCCTCGTCCAGCGCCTCGCGAATCCGGGCCTCGGTGATGCCGCGGCCCCGCCGCTCCACGCCGGAGGGGACATGGCCGACCGGCAGCAGGTGGTCGGCGGCGGCCAGTACCCGGGCGGCGTCGGCGGCGCGGGCGCCGGAGTCGATGCGGGCGAGCGCCATGGCGCCCACGGTGAGGGCGGTGGAGGGAAGTTGGGGGATGACGGCTTCGGCGAGCGGGTCGGTGGTGTGCCCGAGTGCCGTGCGGACCTTCTCCAGCGCCTCCTCGTTGCGGTCGTCCGCCGCGTCCACCCATGCCTCCTGGCAGAGCAGCAGCGCGTCGAAGACGACGAAGTTCGCGATCCTGAACTCCTCGCGCAGCAGCTGGAGTTGCTCTCGGGCCTCGGCGGTGCGTTCGGTCAGGCCCAGCCAGCAGGCCAGGAAGAGCCGCGCGGCGGGCATCGCCTCGGTGTGCATGGCGTCCTGACTCTCCACCACCTCCCGCAGCATCCGCTCGCCCTCCTCCACCTCGCCCGACTCCATGAGCACGCTGCCGAGGCGGGCGCCGAGCACGGCCGTCTGGGCGCGGGCGCCGAGGCGTTCGGCGTGCTCGATGGCGGCGCGGTAGTCGGCGGCGGCCTCGGTGTACAGGCCCTTGCGCTCATGGGACTCGCCGCGGGCGGACAGCGCCTCGGCGGTGCCCCAGTCGTCGCCGAGGCGGCGGTAGATGGCGAGCGCCTCGTCGGCGTCGCGGGTGGCGTCACCGGCCCAGGCGGTGCGGTTGGCGAGGAAGTTGGCGCGCATCTGGAGGGAGCCGGCCAGCTCCCACTCGAAGCCGGGGGTGGTGCGGCAGGTCTCCACGTTGGCGTCGGCGATGGTCCGTATCCGCTCCGCCCCGCCCGTGAGCATCACCGCGAAGAACCACACCATGCCGGGCGAGCGGCAGGTCTGCGGCATGCCCTCCTCGTAGACCTGGGCCACGGCGCGCAGCTTGGCCTGCGCCGCGGGGGTCTGCCAGGCATCCAACTCGGTGTCCATGCAGGCGAGATGGGCGAGGTGGATGCCGCGCCGGGCCTCCAGGAGGACCTCGCCGGTGTAGGGCGGCGGGTTGTCGTTGCAGCGCTGCCACACCGGTTCGGCGCGGCGCGGCGGTTCGGCGAAGGGGTCCGGGCCGAGCGCCATGACCTCACGGCACCAGGTGCGGGTCTCCAGACGCTGGTCCCGCATCTGCCAGAACCACACCAGGGACAGCACCAGGCACAGCCCCTCCTGCTCGTCGCGGGCGGCGACGGCGTGCCGGAGGGCGGTGCGCACGTTCTCGTACTCCGCCTGGAAGCGTTCGATGGCGGCGCGCTGGCCGGGGCCGCGCAGCAACGCGTCGGTGGTGCGGGCGAGTTCGCGGTAGTACGTCAGATGGGCGCGCTCGGCCTCGGTGCGGTGGCCGGTCTCCGCGAGCCGCTCGGCGGCGTACTCGGCGACGGTCTCAAGGAGCCGGTAGCGCATGGTGCCGTCGGCCGAAGGGGCGGCCACCACCAGGGACTTGTCGACCAGGGAGCCGAGGGCGTCCAGGGCGACGGAACCGCACACGGCCTCGGCGGCGGCCAGATCGCAGCCGCCCGCGAAGACGGACAGCCGGGCGAGCACCTCGCGTTCGTCGGCGTCCAGCAGGTCCCAGGACCAGTCCACGACGGCGCGCAGGGTCTGCTGGCGGGGCAGCACGGTGCGGCTGCCGGAGGTGAGCAGCCGGAACCGGTCGTCGAGGCGGTCCGCGATCTGCCGGGGGGTGAGCATCCGCAGCCGGGCCGCGGCCAGTTCGATGGCGAGGGGCAGTCCGTCGAGGCGGCGGCAGATCTCGGCGCACGCCTCCGGGTCGTCCGCGACCCGGAACCCGGGCCGTGCCGCCGCGCCGCGCTCGGCGAACAGCCGCAGCGCGACGGGTTCGGGCAGCGGCTCCACCGGGCGCACCAACTCCCCCGGTACGCCGAGGGGTTCGCGGCTGGTGGCGAGGACGGTCAGCTCGGGGCAGCGGGCCAGCAGCCGTTCGGCGAGGTGGGCGGCGGCCTCGATGACGTGCTCGCAGTTGTCGAGGACGATCAGCATCCGGCGCCGGGCGCAGTGCTCCACCAGCCGGTCCAGCGGGTCGTGCCCGTCGACCACCGCGCGGATGCTCTCGGCGCCGGCGCCGTGCAGCACGGTCTCGCGGGCGCCGATCGCGGTGAGCACGGCCTGGGGTACGGCCTCGGGGTCGTCCACGGGCGCGAGTTCGGCGAGCCACACGCCGTCGCGCGCCCAGTGCCGTACCGCCTCGGCGGCCTCCTGGGAGAGCCGGGTCTTGCCCGCGCCGCCGGGCCCGAGCAGGGTGACGAGGCGGGCGGTCTCCAGGTCGGCGCCCAGGGCGGCGAGGTCGGCTTCACGGCCGACGAAGGAGGTGAGGCGGGCGGGGAGGTTGCCCTGGGCGGGCCGGTCGGAGGCGTGGGGCCGGTCGGACCCGTGGGGGCTGTGGGGGCCGTGGGAGCTGTGGGAGCTGTGGGAGCCGTGGGAGCCGTGGGAGCCGTGGGAGCCGTGGGAGCTGTGGGGTCCGTGGGACGTGTGGGGCCGGGCGTCGGGGGTACGTCGGTCGGGGTGGAGACCCTGGACGACATCGCCGCCCCGGCCACCGGCCATGCCGCCCACGCCGCCCCGCGCACCGTCACCATCACCGTCGCCGGGTCCGGCACCCCGGCCCCAACGGCCCCGCGCCGCCCCGGAATCACGCCCGGACCCGCCGTCCGCGCCCAGCAACTCCGCGTGCAGCGCCCGCAGTTCGGCGCCGGGGTCGGAGCCCAGCCGGTCGGCGAGGAGCCGTCGTACGTCCTCGTACCCGGCGAGTGCCTGGGCCGGGCGGCCGAGGTCGCGCAGGGCGCGCAGCCGCAGCGCCTGGAGGGGTTCGTCCAGCGGGTGGGCGTCGCACAGGGCGGTCAGTTCGGGCAGGGCGCCCTCGGCCTGACCGAGGGCGAGCGCGGCGGTGTGCCGGGCGCGCTGCGCGTCCAGGCGCCGGGTCTCCCAGCGGGCGGCCTCGGCGGTGCGGTCGGGCAGGTCGGCGAGGGGCCGGCCGTGCCACAGCGCGAGGGCGTCGTCCAGCAGACCGGCGGCCTTGGCGGGATCGCCCTCGGCGAGGGCGGTGAGGCCGTCGCCGGTCAGCCGGTCGAAGCGGGTGAGGTCGAGGTCGTCGGCGGAGGCGGCGAGCCGGTACCCGCCGTCGGCGGAGGCCACGGCGTCCGCGCCGAGCGCGCGCCGCAGCCGGCCCACGAGCGCCTGGAGCGCACCGCGAGGGCACCCGTGGAGCGGGCGTGCAGATCCGCCTGGCTCTCCTCCTCGGGCGCCACCGCGACCGGCCCGCGCACCCGCACCTGGCGGCCCAGCACCGGCCAGTAGAAGGTCAGGGCGGCGTCGGCGGGCGGCTCCGCGCCCCACACCTCGTCCACCAGCACGCCCACGGGCACGGTCCGTCCGGCCCGCAGCGCCAGCACGCTGAGCAGCGCGCGCAGCCGCGCTCCGCCGACCGGGACGGCCGTACCGTCGGGGCGGAGCGCCTGAGTGGGGCCGAGAAGGCGATAGCGCACGGGGTCCATTGTCTCCGGAGGCTCGGGAAGCGGTCAGGGGGTGGTCACCGGAGGCGGCGGGCGCTCCCGGTGAGGTCCAGGGTGACGAGGACGCCCACGGTACGACGGATCCGGCGCGGGCCGTCCGCGGCGCCGGGGCCGGTCTCCTCGAACCGCCTCGGGCGACCGCGGTCGGACTCCATTGTCACGGACCCGGCGAGCGGTTCGAGGCGGCGCCCCGGCGGACGCGGGACGAGGCCCGGCGCGGGCCCTGTCTCCGGCCCTGCGGCCCCCGCGGACGGCGCCCCGCGACACCCCCGCCGCCGGTCCCCGTAGCGCACACTCTTCCGTGGCATTCACCCACTCTCCAGGAACCGGAAGGCCCGTGCGAGACGTTTTCCGCGTGTCGGCCGGGGGCGTCCCGCGCGCCGATCCGCCCGTCCGGCCCGCCCGTCCGCCCAGTTCCTCCGCCCAGTTCCTCCGCCCAGCACAGGAGCCGCTCATGACCACCGCCACCACCCGACGTCCCGGCGACCGGAGGATCAGCCCGGTGTTCATCGGGATCCTGGCCGTCGCCGCGGTGGCCGGCTGGGCCACCTGGACCGGGTACGCGGAGCGGCCGGGCATCGCGGTGTTCCTGTTCGTGACCGCCGCCTGGGTCGTCTCCCTGTGCCTGCACGAGTACGCGCACGCGCGCACCGCCCTGCACAGCGGCGACATCACGATCGGCGCGAAGGGCTATCTCACGCTGAATCCGCTGAAGTACACGCACGCGCTGCTGAGCATCGTGCTGCCCGTGCTGTTCGTGATCATGGGCGGGATCGGCCTGCCGGGCGGCGCGGTGTTCATCGAGCGGGGCCGGATCCGGGGCCGGGGGCGGCTGAGCCTGATCTCGGCGGCCGGCCCGCTGACGAACGCGCTGTTCGCGGTGGTGTGCACGGCGCCGTTCTGGCTGCACGCGCTCGACGGGGTGCCGATGGAGTTCCGCTTCGCGCTGGCGTTCCTCGCGCTGCTCCAGGTGACGGCGGCGCTGCTGAACCTGCTGCCGGTGCCGGGCCTGGACGGATACGGCGTGCTGGAGCCGTGGCTGCCGCACGGCGTGAAGCGGCAGGTGGAGGCGTTCCCGATGTTCGGGCTGCTGATCGTGTTCGCGCTGCTGTGGATCCCGTCGCTGAACATCGCCTTCTTCGGCCTGATCCACGACATCCTGCGCGGGCTCGGGGTGGACTCGGCCTACTCGGACTGCGGGTACTGGCTCTACCGCTTCTGGAACGGGACGCCGGAGGTGTGCACGGTCAGTTCGTGACCGGCTCCTCCTGTGCGGCGGCGCGGGCGCGCCTGACGTAGTACCAGGTCATGTTGGACGACAGGCCCGCCAGCAGCACCCAGACGATCCCCAGCCAGCTGCCCTGTACGAAGGAGACCACGGCCGCGGCCAGCGAGAGGACGCAGACGACGAGGGTGTAGAGGGCGATGCGGGGCATGACGGGTGGCTCCTGTCGGGGGACACTGCTACGGCGAACAGTGTCCCCCATGGCCATGGCCGGCTCAGAGGAAGGTCGGCCCCGGCTCGCCGAGGGACGGCTCACACGTCGGTGAGCCGGAGTCCCGCGTGCGCCTTGTAGCGGCGGTTGACCGAGATCAGGTTGGCGACCAGCGACTCGACCTGGTGGGCGTTGCGCAGCCGGCCCGCGAAGACGCCGCGCATGCCGGGGATGCGCCCGGCGAGCGCCTGCACGATCTCCACGTCGGCGCGCTCCTCGCCGAGCACCATGACGTCGGTGTCGATCCGCTCGATCTCCGGGTCCTGGAGCAGGACGGCCGACAGATGGTGGAAGGCGGCGGCGACCCGGGAGTCCGGCAGCAGCGCGGCGGCCTGCTCGGCGGCGCTGCCCTCCTCGGGCGTGAGCGCGTAGGCGCCCTTCTTGTCGAAGCCGAGCGGGTTGACGCAGTCCACGACGAGCTTGCCCGCCAGGTCGGCGGCGAGCGACTTCAGCGTGTCGCCGTGCCCGTCCCACGGTACGGCGACGATCACGATGTCGCTGCGGCGCGCGGCCTCGGCGTTGTCGGCGCCCTCGACGCCATGGCCGAGTTCGTCCGCGGCGGCCTGTGCGCGGTCGGCGGACCGGGACCCGATGATCACCTTCTGCCCGGCCCTGGCGAGCCGGTAGGCGAGTCCCTTGCCCTGCGGTCCGGTGCCGCCGAGCACGCCGACGACGTACCCGGAGACATCGGGCAGGTCCCAGGGATCCTTGGCGGGGGCCTTCTGTGCGCTGTCGGTAGAGGTCATGGGGCGACTCTACGTCCGGACGGCCGACGACCAGGCGGACATCGTGCAAGACCGGGTCCCGGGCCTAGCGACGGTTGACGCCCCGCAGGCGGACGCCGTAGCAGTCCAGCATTTCCAGGGTGCGGGCCCGTGTGCTGTCCTTCATGCGGGGCCAGGCGGCCTCCACCAGCCCCTCGGCGTTCAGGAGCTGTTCGAGCACCTCGAAGTGGACGGCGCCGCGAACGAGTTCCGAGGAGTGGTCCACGACGCGTTCCACGAAGTCCCAGCACCGGGTCAGCAGCTCCGCGTCCGGGCGCCCGCTCTCCAGCTGCGGCATCAGCACGGGTGTGGTGAAGCAGTCGGCCAGCAGCCGGTACAACCGCGTCCACGCGTCCTCCATCGCCACGGCTCTTTCGGCGGGCCGGTCGTACAGCTCGGCGATGGGCTCGGCGGATTCCGGGATCATGCGCAGCAGCAGAGCCGGGATCTCCTTGGTGGGTACTTCGCGCATGCTTCCCTGCCTTCCGTGCGGTGCCCATGCTCGCAGGAAAAGCAGTCGCCGGAAAAGCAGTTGCCCCCGCGCCCCCCTCGGCCGAGCATGCCCAGGTGACTTCCGCGCTGCTTCCCGATCTCGCTCCCTGGCGGGCCTCCGTCGACTTCCGGCGGCTGTGGAAGTCGGGACTGATCAGCAACTTCGGCAGTTTTCTGACCCTGGTCGCGCTGCCCGTGCAGTTGAAGGACCTGACGGAGTCCACGGCGGCCGTCGGGGCGATCGGCGCGGTGGAGCTGCTGCCGCTGATCGTGTGCGGGCTGTACGGCGGCGCGCTGGCCGACGCGCTGGACAAGCGGCGCCTGATTCTGTGGACGGAGGCCGGGCAGGGGCTGCTCAGCGCGCTGCTGCTGCTCAACGCCCTGCTCCCGGGCCCCGCCGTCTGGCCCCTGTACGCCGTCGCCGCGCTCTCCTCCGCGCTCGGCGCGGTGCAGCGCCCGGCCCTGGACTCGCTGTGGCCGAGGATCGTCGCGCATGACGACATGCCCGCCGCCGCGTCCCTGAACTCGCTGCGCTGGACCGTGGGCGGCGTCGCGGGCCCGGCGCTCGCCGGTGTGGTGGTGGCGTACGCGGGCCTGGGCTGGGCGTACGCCGTCGATGTGCTGACCTTCGCCGTCTCGCTGGCGTACATCGTGCGGATCGCGGCCTCCCCCGCCGCCCACGAGGCCGCGAGGCCCTCGCTGCGGGCGATCGCGGAGGGCGCCCGGTACGCGTGGAGCCGCAAGGAACTCCTCGGCACGTATGTCGTGGACCTCGCGGCGATGGCCCTGGCGATGCCGCTCGCGGTGCTGCCGTTCCTCGCCGACGCACTGGACGCCGACTGGGCGCTCGGGCTGATGTACGCGAGCATCCCGGCGGGGGCCCTGCTGGTGAGCCTGACCAGCGGCTGGGCCTCACGGGTGCACCGGCACGGCCTGATGGTGGTGCTGGCGGCGGCCGGCTGGGGCCTGTCGATCGCGGCGGCGGGGCTGACCCGGCAGGTCTGGCTGGTGCTGCTCCTGCTCACCGTCGGCGGCGGGTTCGACATGGTCAGCGGCATCTTCCGGTCCGCCATGTGGAACCAGACGATCCCCGACGAGCTGCGCGGCCGGCTCGCCGGGATCGAACTGCTGTCCTATTCGGTGGGCCCCCAGCTGGGCCAGGTCCGCGCGGGCGGCCTCGCCGCGTGGACGGGCCTGCGCACGTCCATCGCCTGCGGCGGGCTGGCCTGCGCGGGCGCGGTGGGCCTGCTCGCGCTGTGCCTGCCCGGCCTCATGACGTACGACGCGCGGACGAACGCGCACGCGGTACGGATGCGGGAGCGCCGCGCCGAGGCCGCCCCCGCGAAGGCGTGATCAGTCCTCGTCGGCGTCCGGGGAGTCCGCCTTGGAGGCGTCGTGCCACCGCGGATCGTTCTCCCACTCCAGATTCCGCTCGGCCGCCAACTCCATCGCGTGCTGGGCCTCTTGCGGGGAGGCGTACGGCCCGAACCGGTCCTTGCCCGGACAGTCCGGCCCCTCCTCGACCTTCTTGTGCTCCAGGCAGTAGTACCACTCACCCGGCTTGCCCACGGTTCGCTTCTTGAACAGGGCCATGGACTGCTCCTCTCACCGACCAACGACATGTTCCCTCATGTCCGCTGGATAGACTCGCCGGCATGTCTGGCCAGTCGCTGCTCGTACCAGGGGAACAGTCCCCCATTCGCTCCGTCCCGGGGAACATCCGTCGCCCCGAGTACGTCGGCAAGCCCGCGCCGACGCCGTACACCGGGCCCGAGGTGCAGACCCCGGAGACCGTCGAGGCGATGCGGGTCGCCGGGCGGATCGCCGCCCAGGCGATGGAGGAGGCCGCGAAGATCATCGCGCCCGGGGTCACCACGGACCAGTTGGACAAGGTGGCCCATGAGTACATGTGCGACCACGGCGCCTACCCGTCCACGCTCGGCTACCGCGGCTTCCCCAAGTCCCTGTGCACCTCGGTCAACGAGGTCATCTGCCACGGCATCCCGGACTCGACGGTCCTCCAGGACGGCGACATCGTCAACCTGGACGTGACCGCGTACATCGGCGGGGTGCACGGCGACAACAACGCCACGTACCTGGTCGGGGACGTGGACGAGGAGTCGCGGCTGCTGGTGGAGCGCACCCGGGAGGCCCTCGGCCGGGCGATCAAGGCGGTCAAGCCGGGCCGCCAGATCAACATCATCGGCCGGGTCATCGAGTCGTACGCCAAGCGGTTCGGCTACGGCGTGGTGCGGGACTTCACCGGGCACGGCATCAACTCGTCGTTCCACTCCGGGCTGATCATCCCGCACTACGACAGCCCGCACGCGACCACGGTGATGCAGCCGGGCATGACCTTCACCATCGAGCCGATGCTGACCCTGGGCACCCACGAGTACGACATGTGGGAAGACGGCTGGACGGTCGTGACGAAGGACCGCAGGCGCACCGCGCAGTTCGAGCACACGCTGGTGGTCACGGACGACGGCGCGGACATCCTGACCCTGCCCTGACCACCGCCCGCTTCGAGGAGAACCCGCCCCTGCGAGGGCGGGTTTTCTCTTGTACGATTTTACCGACACCCTGTCGGGAAAGTTACCGACATAAGGTCGGTAAGGCCATTGACTTAGGTAAGGCTTACCTTAGAGGATGTGTGTCATGGACTCTTTCTCGTGCCTCATCCGCACCGCGTCCCACGAACAGCACACGGAGGCGGAGACCTCGACCTTCATGAGCGATCTGCTCGGCGGCCGGCTCGGCGTGGACGCCTACGCCCGCTACACCGAACAGCTGTGGTTCGTCTACGAGGCACTGGAGAGCGCGGCCGAGCGGCTGGCCGGTGACCCGGTGGCCGGTCCCTTCATCCGGCCGGAACTGCTGCGGCTGGCCGCCCTGGAGCAGGACCTGGCGCATCTGCGGGGTCCCGACTGGCGGGCGGGCCTGGACGCCCTGCCCGCGACCCGGGCGTACGCCGACCGGGTGCGCGAGTGCGCCGAGGAGTGGCCCGGCGGCTACGTCGCCCACCACTACACCCGCTACCTGGGCGACCTGTCGGGCGGTCAGATCATCCGCGACCGGGCGGAGAAGACCTGGGGCTTCGCCAGGAAGGGCGCCGGGGTGCGCTTCTACGTCTTCGAGGAGATCTCCAACCCGGCCGCCTTCAAGCGCGAGTACCGGGAACTGCTGGACGGGATACGGGCGGACGATCTGGAGAAGCAGCGCGTCACGGCCGAGTGCAAGCGGGCGTTCGCCCTGAACACGGACGTCTTCCGGGCCCTGGGCGAGGAGTTCCCGCTCTCGGCGTGAGCGCCCGGCCGCCCGGCGGTCAGTGGCCGCCCGGTCCGTTCCCCGCGGCGAGTTCCCGCAGCTCCGTCATGTCCTCGGCGTCCAGGCCCAGTTCGGCCGCCGGGGCGAGCAGCGCGGCGATCTCGCCGGACCGGCCCCGCTCCGCGAGGTACTGCGCGTAGGAGACGAAGGCGACCTCGTCCCGGTGCTCCATCGCGTCCCGGTAGCGGCGGTCGGCCGCTTCCCACTGCTCCAGCTCCTCGTGCAGGAGGGCGAGGTTCAGATAGGCGTTGATCTCCCCGTCCTCCTCGGCGGCGGCCTCGTAGTGGGCGATGGCCTCCCGGGGGGAGCCGGTTTCGGCCAGGTACAGCGCGTAGGGGAAGTGGGACTCGGGGATCCGCTCGCCGACGGCCGCCCGCAGGTGGGCGCCGGCCGCCTCGGTCTCGCCGAGGGCGTGTTCGGCCTCGCCGAGGACGGGCAGCACCGAGCGGTACCCGTGCTCCAGCGCCCGCCGCAGCCAGGGCAGGGCCTCCTCGTACTTCTCCTCGTCGACCAGGAGCCGGCCGAGGTTGCCGGCCGCCATGTCGTCGCCCTGGCCGATCGCCCGGCGCAGCAGGTCGGCGGCCTCGTCGAGGCGGTCGTCGTCCTCGCTGAGGAAGGCGCCGTAGTCGTTGAGCGCCTGGGGGTCGTCGTCGGTCAGCGCCTGCCGGTAGTACGTCTCGGCGCGTTCCCGGTCGCCGAGTTCGTCGGCCAGGACCGAGGCGATCCGCAGGGTGACGTCGCGGCCGCGGTCCGCCGCCTTCTGGAGGGCGGTCAACGCCTCCTCGGGCCGGTCGAGTTCGACGAGCAGGGCGGACATGGCCTCGTAGGCCCCGGCGTTGCCCGCGGTGGCCGCGGCCTCCATGATCTCCAGCGCGGTGCCGGTGTCGCCCCATGCGAGGACGAGGTCGTCGATCCGGTCCGCGACCTCGTCGTCCGGACGGTTCCACACCTGGAGGTAGAGGGAGAGGGCCGCGGCCGGATCGCCTGCCGCAAGACGCTGTTCCGCCTGGGCTGCAAGATTGATTTCTGCCATGCGGACATCTTCTCGAACCGACGTACGGGGTGGCGCCACCGCCCTGCGGCGGAACGCTCACCGTGGTCCGGGGACCGGGCCGGACGTCAGCGCTCCAGGAACACCCGGCCGCCCAGCTCCACCCAGCCCGCCGGCTGCGGCGCGGTGAGGAGCTGGGAGCCCTTGCCCTGGGTGATGTTGAGGGCGCGGTCGAGGCGGCCGGTGAGCTGGAGCGCGGCGGCGCCGGTGGCCTCGTCCTCCTCGATGCCGTCGCCGCGGCCGGGGAAGCCCCGGGCGCGGATCCGGCCCGCGGCCTCGTCCTCCCAGGCCCAGGCGTACCGCCACTCGCCCGGCGGGGGCACGGGGAGCGCGTCGACCTCGGCGGGGGTGGCGTACCGGCGCAGGGTGCGCGGCGCGGCCCACTCCGGGCGGGCCTCGATCCAGCAGAACTCGCCGTCCTGGCGGGCGCCCACCGTCCCGGCCGGGACCACGAGTTCGGGCACGTCCAGCAGCCAGGCGGCGCCGACGCACGGGTATCCGGCGAACCGCAGCCGCGTGGAGGGCGTGTAGATGTCGATGACGCCGCGCTCGGGGTCGTCCACGAACACGGTCTCGCTGAAGCCGAGTTTGGCGGCGAGCGCCTGCCGGTCGGCGGGCTCGGGCAGCGTGGAGCCGTCGCGGACGACGCCCAGCTCATTGCCGTAGCCGCCGTGCGGTGCGCAGAAGACGCGCAGTACGTCGTAGTCAGTCACCGGGGAATTGAAACACCGCGCGCGCCGCGAGCGCGGAGGTCGCCGTACCCCTGCTCCATGGTCTGCCGCCGCAGCGGTACGACGCCGTGCCGGCCTCCGCCGCAGTACAGGCCGAGGCTCCCGCCGGGCCACTCGCGCACCAGGCGCCCCGGCCCCAGCGGTTCCCTGCGCGCTTCGCTGAGATGTCCCGAGGGTACGAGACGGCCCGGTCCTGAGCGTCCAGGACCGGGCCGTCGGTCTTGTGCCTCGGCTCTTGTACTGAGGTTCTTACGCCTCGGTTCTTACGCCTCGGTTCTTACGCCTCGGCGCTCGCCGGGCGCCGCCTGCGGACCGCGATCACCACGCCCGCGCCCGCCGCGACGGCGACCGCGGCCGCCGCGCCCAGGTGCCGGAGCCGCCCGCCGTGCCCGCGCCGCCCGCCGTACCGGAGCCGCCGGTGCCCCCGGCCGTGCCCGTGGCGCCGTCGCCGGAGGGCAGGTCGGCGTCGTCGGTCAGGGCCACGGACAGGGCGACCGGGTCGAGCGCGGTGCCCTTGGTGTAGTAGCCGCTGAACGCCTTGGCGCCCGCGTCGGTGAGGGTGGCGGTGACGCCGTTCACGGTGATGACGTCGTTCTTCGCGGTGAGCCCGGTGGACTTGGCCTTCAGGTCGGCCAGCACCACGTCCTCGGACTTCTTGCCGAGGCTGGTGACATCGGCGGTCAGCGTGCCGGTGCCGTGGTTCAGCCTGGCGTGCAGATCGCTGAGGGTGAGGTCGAGGCCGTATGTGCCGTCGCTCTCATGGCCCTTGAAGTTCACCGCGCCCTTGAAGGCGGCGGAGAGGGTGCCGGCCTTGGTGTCGTAGCTGCCGGTGGCGCCCGGGAAGGTGAACGCGCCGTTGCCGGACGCCTGCTCGGCGCCGCCCGAGGTGGTGATCTTCCCCTGGGCCGGGCCGCTGACGACGTAGGTGCGGAAGGTCTCCTTGACGCCCCAGCCGAGCGTGCCGTCGGCTATGGCGCCCTTGGCGGGAGCCGTCGAGGCGGACGGGCTCGGACTCTTGGAGGGGGATCCGGTGGGCTTCGGGGTCGTGGTCCTCGTCGGCTGCGGGGACGGGCTCGTGGTCTTCGTGGGCTCCGGGGACGGGCTCGTGGTCTTCGTCGGTTCCGGCTCCGGGGTCTGCTTCGGCGCGGCCACCGTCAGCGGGTCGCCGGCCGCGCCCGCGTAGGAGGAGCTGCCGAGGAAGCCGCCCGCCTCGGTGGTGAGCGTCGTCGCGAGGCCGCTCATGTCCGGGCCGGTCGGCGCCGCGACCTGGGCGAGCGGTACGTCCTGCTGCTTGGCGCCGCCGTCGGAGACCAGGTCGGCGGTGAGGGCGCCGGTGGCGCTGTCGTACTGGACGTCGGAGATCTCCCGGGTGAAGCCGTGCAGCGTGGACTTGATGGTGAGGGTGCCCTGGAAGGCCAGGTGCACGGTGTGCTTGGCGCTGTCGTAGGTCCCCTTGCCGTCGGTGAAGGTGAAGACGCCGTTGTCCGCGGCCTGGGAGGCGCCGTCGGTGGCGGTGAAGGTGCCCTGGGCGAAGCCGGTGACGTAGGAGCGGTACGACTGCTTGATGCCCCAGGTCAGCTGGTAGCCGGTCAGGGGGACGTCAGCGGCCGAGGCGGCGGTCGCGGTGAGGGTGCCGCAGCCGAGGGTGACGGCGACGGCGGCGGTGAGGGCGAGTCGTCTGGGGGTGATGGCGGGCATGGCTGGTTTCCGTCTCCTTGGAAGGGGGGTGGGCGGGGGTCAGTTGTCGTCGGCGGCGCGGCGGGCGCGGTGCCTGCGCAGGGCGTAGACACCGGCCGCGGCGAGCAGCAGCGCACCGGCCGCGGCGCCGAGGGTGAGGGGCAGGACGGGGGTGCCGTCGTCCGCGGTGGCGGCCTTCGTACGGGCCGGGGCCGCGGCGGCGGGCGCGGGCGAGGACGGGGCGGCGGTGATGTGGCCCGGGTCGGGCAGGGCGGGCAGTTCGGCCTTGGCGTCGAGGACGACGGCGAGGGACACGGGGTCCATCGCGGTGCCGGGCCGGTACATCCCGCCGAAGGCCTCGGCGCCCTCGGCGGTGAGCTTCGCCGGGGCCTCCGTCAGCTCGGCGAGGCCCTTCACCGGGGTGAGGTCCTTGGCGGTGAAGGTCACGAGCGGGACCTTCTTGCGGGTGGCGTCCGCCGTGGTGACATCGGCGTAGAGGGTGCCCTTGGCGTCGTGGACGGCGACCTGGACCGCGCTGAAGCGGAGGTCGAGACCGTGCTTGCCGGTGAAGCGGAGCGCGCCCCGGAAGCGGGCCGTCAACTCTCCCTTGGCGTAGGTGCCTTGACCACCGGTGAAGCGGAAGAGGGCACCGCCGTCGCGGGCGCCGTCGGTGAGCTTCCACGCGCCCTGGGCGATGTCGCCGGTGACGTACTCGCGGAAGGTGCGGCGCACGCCCCAGTCGACGGCGCCGTCCACGAGGGCGCCGGGCGCGGCGGGCTTCTTGTGCCCGGCGGTCTTGGACGGGGTGGGCGAGGGTGAGGCGG
Organism: Streptomyces sp. LaBMicrA B280; assembly: GCF_049222185.1. Classification (NCBI taxonomy): domain Bacteria; kingdom Bacillati; phylum Actinomycetota; class Actinomycetes; order Kitasatosporales; family Streptomycetaceae; genus Streptomyces; species Streptomyces sp. LaBMicrA B280. The sequence goes on from NZ_JBMJCT010000016.1 coordinate 96,546, forward strand.
CGGGCTCGACGTCGACCGCGAGGCTCACCGGGTCCAGCGCGGTCCCGGCGGTGTAGTACCCGGCGAAGGACGTGGCGCCCTGGGCGGTGAGGGTGGCGGGCACGTTGTTCAGGACGACCTGGCCGCCCGCGCCGCGCATGTCGACGCCGCGCAGGGAGAGGGAGGCGAACGGCACCTGATGGGACGTCGTGACCGCCCCGGTGCCCTTCGCCTTGCCGGTGACGTCCAGGTAGAGCGTGCCGGTGGCACCGGAGATCCGGACGGTGGGGCGGGCGAGGGTGAGGTCGAGCTGGTAGCCGCCGTCGCTCGCCCGGTGGCCGACGAAGCGGACCCCGCCGGCGAAGGAGGTGCCGAGTCTCCCGGTGTCGCCGTCGTAGGTGCCGGTCGCCGAGGGGAAGCGGAACTGGCTGCTGCCCACGGTGCCGGCGCCCCCGGTGAGGGAGTAACCGCCGTGCGCGATGGGCCCGGTGACATAGCTCTGGAAGGAGGATTTCACTCCCCAGTCGAGCCGTCCCCCTTGCACGGTACGGCTCGTGGCGTGCGCGGCACCGGCCGGGAGCAGCAGGGCTCCCAGGACGGCCGTGCACACCACGGTGACCAGGGCACGAAGGCGCGCGGGCATGGGAATCCTCCGGAAACGACGGCCGGTAGCGAACTAAGGTAAGGCTAACCTAAACTCCCCTGGGGGGATCAAGAAGCCGACCGAAGGGAACGGGACGAGGCCGTGAGACGGTTCCGCACACAACTGGCGGGGACACTGGTGTCCTTGGCCGTACTCCTCGCGGGCGCCACCGGATGCGGAGGCTCCCCGAAGGCCGCCGCGCGGGCCCCGGCGGCCGCCGCGGCCGACCGGGTGGAGCCGCTGAAGGACACTCCGGTGCCACGGCTGCCGGTCACGGTCGACTCGGCCGACGGGCGGCAGGTGACCGTGCGCGAGGCGCGCCGGATCGTACCGCTGTCCGGCAGCCTCAGCGAGATCGTGTTCACCCTCGGGCTGGGCGGGCGGGTCGTGGCGCGGGACATCACCGCCACCTTCCAGCAGGCGGCGAAGCTCCCGGTCGTCACCCGCAACCACGACGTCTCCGCCGAGAGCGTGCTCTCCCTCAAGCCCGATCTGGTCATCGCCGAGACGACGTCCGGCCCCGCCGAGGCCGTCGACCAGATCCGCGCGGCCGGGGTCCCGGTGCTCGTCGTCGCCCCGGCCAAGGGCCTGTCCGATGTGGGCCCGCGCATCGAGACGGTGGCCCGCGCGCTGGGCGTCCCGGGCGCGGGCAAGGAGCTGGCCCGGCGTTCGCAGGCGCGGATCGCCGCCGTGCGCAAGGAGGTTCCGGCGCACAAGGACAAGCCCCGGGTCGCGTTCCTCTATCTGCGCGGCTCGGCCTCCGTCTATCTCATCGGCGGCAGGAACTCGGGCGCGACCTCGCTGCTGGAAGCCGCCGGAGCGGTGGACGCCGGGGCCGCGTCCGGGCTGACCAAGGACTTCACCGCCATCACCGCCGAGGCGCTGGCCAAGGCCGCGCCGGACGCGATCCTGGTGATGACCAAGGGACTTCAGTCCGTGGGCGGTGTCGACGGACTGGTGAAGATCCCGGGAGTCGCCGAGACGCCGGCCGGAATGCACCGCAGGGTCGTCTCCGTCGAGGACGGGGTGCTGCTGAACTACGGGCCGCGCACCGACCAGGTGCTGTCCTCCGTGGTGCGCCAGCTCTACGGGGGCGGGGACAAGTGACCGTGCTCGACAAACCGGCCGGGCGTACGGCGCCCGCCCCGGCCCCCGCCCGGCGCGGCACCGCCTGGCTGCTGACCGCCGCCCTGGTCCTCGCCCTGCTGGTCCTGGTGCCGCTGGCCGCGGGCCTCGGCGCCTACCCGATCCCGGTCGCCGACGTAATCGGCTCGGTGCTGCACCGGGCGCACCTGGGCGGGACGGCACTGGACCAGGTCGCCGAGTCGGTGCTGTGGAACGTGCGGTTCCCGCGGATCGTGCTGGCGCTGCTGGTCGGCGCCTCGCTGGGCTGCGCGGGGGCGCTGATGCAGGGTGTGTTCGGCAATCCGCTCGCCGAACCGGGCGTCATCGGCGTCTCCTCGGGCGCGGCGGTGGGCGCGGTCGCCGCGATCGCGTTCGGCCTGGACTTCCTCGGGATGTGGACCGTGCCGGTCCTCGCGTTCGGCTCCGGTCTCGGCACGGTGCTGCTCGTCTACGCCATGTCCCGCTCCGGCGGCCGTACCGAGGTGGTGACGCTGATCCTCACCGGGATCGCGGTGAACGCCTTCGGGGGCGCGCTGATCGGTCTTTTCCTGTTCTTCGCGGACACCGCCGCCGTGAACCAGATCACCTTCTGGCAGCTCGGCTCGCTGTCCCAGGCGACCTGGCCGAAGGTGCTCGCGGTGCTGCCCTGCGCGCTGCTCGGCCTCGGCGTCGCGCCGCTGTACGCGCGCCGGCTGGACCTGCTGGCGCTCGGCGAACGCCCGGCCCGGCACCTGGGCGTGGACGTGGAGCGGCTGCGCCTGGTCCTGGTCCTGGTGATCGCGCTGTTGACGGCGGCGGCGGTCAGTGTCGCGGGGATCATCGGCTTCGTCGGCCTGGTCGTCCCGCATCTGCTGCGGATGATGGCGGGTCCCGGCCATCGCTTCCTGGTGCCGGGCAGCGCCCTGCTCGGCGCGCTGGTGCTGCTCGGCGCCGATCTGGTCGCGCGCACCGCCGCCGCCCCGGCCGAACTGCCCCTCGGTGTGCTGACCGCCCTGATCGGCAGCCCGTTCTTCTTCCTGCTGCTGCGCAGGACCCGGCGCAGGCAGGGGGGTTGGGCATGAGCGCGCTGTTCGACCGGGCCCGGATCCGGCTGCGCCGCCTTCCCGCCCCGCCCGCTCCCGCCGCCCCCGGTGAGGTGCTCGCCGAGACCGAGGGCCTTCAGGTACGGCTGGGCGCGGGGCCGGTACTCAAGGGGGTCGACGTGGACGCCCGGGCCGGTGAGGTGCTGGCGCTGGTCGGGCCCAACGGGGCCGGAAAGTCGACCCTGTTGGGCGCGCTCGCGGGGGACGTCCCGGCCGCCGGGGGTGTCGTACGACTGCACGGCCGCCCCGTCGACGCGTGGACGGCGGCCGAACTCGCGCTGCGCCGGGCGGTGTTGCCGCAGTCGGCGGCGCTGGCCTTCCCGTTCAGCGTGGCGGAGGTCGTGCGGATGGGCCGGGCGCCGCACGCGGCCTCGCCCGCCGAGGACGACCTCGCCGTCGCGGAGGCGATGGCGGCGACCGAGGTCACCGGCCTGGCCGGGCGGCCGTTCGGCGCGCTCAGCGGCGGCGAGCGGGCCCGGTCGCGCTGGCCCGGTTGCTGGCCCAGCGAGTCGCTGGCCCGGGTGCTGGCCCAGCGCGCCCCGCTGCTGCTGCTCGACGAGCCGACCGCCGCGCTCGACCTCAAGCATCAGGAGGCGGTGCTGCGGCTGTGCCGGGAGCGGGCGCGGGCCGGTGACGCGGTGGTGGTCGTGCTGCACGATCTGGCGCTCGCGGCGGCCTACGCGCACCGGGTGGTCGTGCTGCGCGGCGGCCGGGTCGCGGCGGCGGGGCCACCGGCCGAGGTGTTCACCGAGCCGCTGCTGTCCGAGGTGTACGAGCACCCGGTGGAGGTGTACGAGCATCCCCGTGGCACGGGCGTCGTCGTGGGCCCGAGGCGCACGCCCTGAGAGCCGGATCACGCCACCCGAGGGTATGAGGAGGGTAAGCCTCAGGTAAGTTAGGGCAGCCTCACCACACTGGATCGTCAGGGAGTCCGCATGCGTGCCGTCCGTCCGACCGTCATCGCCGCCGTCACCGCGGCCGCACTGACCGCCCTTTCGGCCTGCACCGCCAAGAGCGAGGCCAAGGACGGCGACGCCATCCAGGTCACCGCCGCGGACTCGACGTGCGACACCTCCGCCACGTCGGTCCCGGCCGGCCAGGTCACCCTGAAGATAGAGAACAAGGGCGCCAAGGCCACCGAGGTGGAGATCCTGTTCCCGGACGACCGGATCGTCTCCGAGAAGGAGAACATCGGCCCGGGCACCAAGTACACGCTGACCGCCGAGGTGAAGGCGGGGTCGTACGAGATAGCCTGCCGCCCCGGCATGAAGGGCCACGGCGTCCGGCAGAAGCTCACCGTCACCGGTGGCTCGGCGGCGGCGAAGCGGGACCCGAAGCTGGACCAGGCGGTCGCCGAGTACCGGCAGTACGCACAGGACCAGGCCGACGCCACCGTGCCGCTCGCCCAGAAGTTCGCCGACGCGATCAAGGCGGGCGACCTCGACGCCGCCAAGAAGGCCTACGCCCCCTCCCGTCTGGGCTGGGAGCGCACCGAGCCGGTCGCGGAGTCCTTCGGTGACATCGACCCGAAGACCGACACCCGCGCCGACGGCCTGGAGAAGGGCCAGAAGTGGACCGGCTGGCACCGCCTGGAGAAGGCGCTGTGGGCCGACAAGAAGATCGGCGCCGAGGAGAAGACCCTCGCCCTGCAGCTGGTGAGCGACCTCAAGGACTGGCAGCACCGGGTCGGCCAGGCCGAGATCACCCCGACGTCCATGGCCAACGGCGCCAAGGAGCTGCTGGACGAGGTCGCCACCGGCAAGGTCACCGGCGAGGAGGACCGCTACTCGCACACCGACCTGGCCGACTTCAAGGGCAACGTCGAGGGCGCGCAGAAGTCGTACGAGCTGCTCAAGCCGGTCGCCGTCAAGAACGACCCGGCGCTCACCAAGGAGCTGGACAAGCAGTTCGCCGCGCTGGACAAGGTGCTGGACGGCTACCGCTCGGACAAGGCGTCGTACGACTTCGTCTCCTACGACAAGGTCACCGAGACCCAGCGCAAGGAGCTGTCGGACGCGGTGAACGCGCTCGCCGAGCCGCTGTCGAAGCTCGCCGCCGCGGTCGTGAAGTAAGCAAGGGCCGGGCAGATGACCGAGGTTGAGGAGAGCCGCCGCCCCTCGCGCCGGGCGCTGATCGGCTGGGGCGGGGCCGGGATCGCGCTCGGGGCCGTGGCGGCCGGGGGCGCGGTGGCGCTGGCCGACGCGGGGTCCGACACGGCGGACGCGGCCGGGGGCGCGGTGGAGTTCCACGGCGCCCACCAGGCGGGCATCGCGACGCCCGTGCAGGACCGGCTGCACTTCGCCGCGTTCGATGTGAAGACCGACGACCGCGAGGAGTTCGTCCAGCTGCTGAAGGACTGGACGGCCGCGGCCCGCCGGATGACCGGGGGCAAGCCGGTCGGCGAGGGCGCCTACGGCGGGCTTCCCGAGGCCCCGCCGGACGACACCGGCGAGGCGCTGGGCCTCACCCCCTGCCGGCTGACCCTGACCATCGGCTTCGGCCCCTCCCTGTTCGACCGGTTCGGGCTGCGCGAGCAGCGGCCCGAAGCCCTCGTCGACCTGCCCGAGTTCCCCGGCGACAACCTGGAGAAGAACCGCACCGGCGGCGATCTGTGCGTCCAGGCGTGCGCGGACGACCCCCAGGTCGCCGTGCACGCGATCCGCAACCTCGCCCGCATCGGCTTCGGCAAGGTCGCCGTGCGCTGGTCCCAGCTCGGCTTCGGCAAGACCTCCTCGACCACCCCCGACGCGCAGACCCCGCGCAATCTGTTCGGCTTCAAGGACGGCACCCGCAACATCGCGGGCACCGAGACGGACCGGCTGAAGAAGCATGTGTGGGTCGGCGACGGGGACGGCCCGCACTGGATGAGCGGCGGCTCGTACCTGGTCGCCCGGCGCATCCGGATGAACATCGAGACCTGGGACCGTACCTCGCTCCAGGAGCAGGAGGACGTGTTCGGGCGGGACAAGCGCGAGGGCGCCCCGGTCGGCAGGGCGGGTGAGCACGACGCGCCGTTCCTGAAGGCGATGAAGCCCACCGCGCACGTACGGCTCGCGCACCCGGACGCCAACTCCGGGATCACCATCCTGCGCCGCGGCTACTCCTTCACCGACGGCACCGACGGCCTCGGCCGGCTGGACGCGGGCCTGTTCTTCCTGGCCTACCAGCGCGATGTGCGCCGCGGCTTCATCCCGCTCCAGCGCAAGCTGTCCGCGCACGACGCGCTCAACGAGTACATCCAGCACGTGGGTTCCGCGGTCTTCGCCGTCCCGCCGGGTGTCCGGGACGCCGCTGACTGGTGGGGCCGTTCACTGTTCTCGAAGGAGGCGTAGCCCGTGTTCTCCAACTACCTGATCGGCCTGCGGGAAGGTCTTGAGGCGTCGCTCGTCGTCTGCATCCTGATCGCGTATCTGGTCAAGACCGGCCGCCGGGACGCCCTGCGGCCCATCTGGACCGGCATCGCCGTCGCCATCGCGCTGGCGCTCGGCTTCGGCTGCGCGCTCGAATTCGGCTCCCAGGAGATGACGTTCCAGGCGCAGGAGGCGCTCGGCGGCTCGCTGTCGATCCTCGCGGTGGGCCTGGTGACCTGGATGGTGTTCTGGATGCGGCGCACCGCCCGGCATCTGAAGTCCGAGCTGCACGGCAAGCTGGACGCGGCGCTCGCGATGGGCACCGGCGCGCTGGTCGCCACGGCGTTCCTCGCGGTCGGCCGGGAGGGCCTGGAGACCGCGCTGTTCGTGTGGGCCTCGGTGCACGCGGCCGGGGACGGCACCCCGCGCCCGCTGATCGGCGTCGCCCTCGGCCTCGCCACGGCGGTGGTGCTGGGCTGGCTGTTCTACCGGGGCGCGCTGCGCATCAACCTGGCGAAGTTCTTCACCTGGACCGGCGGCATGCTGGTCGTGGTCGCGGCGGGCGTGCTGGCGTACGGCTTCCACGATCTCCAGGAGGCCGACTGGGTCCCCGGCCTCACCCACCTGGCCTTCGACATCAGCGACACCGTCGAGCCGGACAGCTGGTACGGCACGCTCCTGAAGGGCGTGTTCAACTTCCAGCCGGACCCGACGGTCGTCCAGGTCACGGTCTGGGCCCTGTACTTGGTCCCGGTGCTCACGGTGTTCCTCGCCCCGGTAGGGTTCGCCTCCGGGAAGGGGAAGGTGAAGGAACCCGATGACCAGGGAACGCAGCCCTCGACGGCTTCGCCGGCGTGACCGGAACGCACTGATAGCGGCCGCACTGACCGCCTTGTCCTGCACGGCGAGCGGATGCGTGGTGGTGCACGGGGAGCGTACGGTGCTGCCCGGCGCCACCCGGGCGGAGGCCACGAAGGCGGTGGCCGCTTTCACCGACGCGTACAACAAGGCCGACCAGGCGTACGACAGTTCGCTCGACGCGCCCTATGTGACCGGGCCGCTCGCCGACATCGACGCCGCCCGGCTGAAGGCGGGGCACGTCAACAGCCCGTCCGGCAACGCGAGTCACGTACCGCTGAAGCTGTCGGACGTGCGGATCACGATCCCGAAGAAGGCGGGCTGGCCCCGCTGGTTCCTCGCGGACGCGCGGGGCAACAAGGCCGGGAACTACCGCTGGTTGCTGGTGTTCACCCGGGCGGATCTGGGTGAGCGGTGGCGGGTGGCGTATCTGACGCTGGCGGCGCCGGGCGCCGTGCCGCGGTTCAAGAAGGACAAGGACGGGTGGGGCGAGGCGGTGCCTGCTTCCTCGGCTCAACTGGCCGTGGCACCGGACGACTTGAGCCGCTCGTACGTCAACTACCTGAAAAAGGGCGGCAAGGCGTTCGCCGACGGGCCGAACACCAGCCAGTTGCGCGCCTACCGCCAGGGCCAGACCCGTAAGCCGGGGCTGGTGCGCCAGTACATCGACCAGCCGCTGACCCGTGGCGACTACGCCCCGCTGGCGCTGCGCACGGCGGACGGCGGCGCGCTGGTCTTCTTCACCACGCACCACTACGAGAAGGAGACGGCCGCCGCGAACACCTCGGTGCCGACGCCCAGCAAGGCCGTAGAGGCCCTCACGACGGGCGAGATCCACCAGTCCCTCACGCTGGAGTCGGTGGCCGGGCAGGCCGCGCTCGACCCGGCGGGCAAGGGGGCGGTGTCGATCGTGGCGAAGGTGACCGGGGTGACGGGGGCGAAGGGCGAGTAGGGCCTTGGCCCCGGGACCTCAGTTGTGCAACGGCCAGGGCCGTCCCAGGTCGGGGGCGGAGTCTTTGGCGGCGTGCCGGGCGCAGGCGTCGGTGAGGGATTCCAGCAGGGTCAGGGGCTCGGGCAGCGGATGCTCCGGGCCGCGCAGCCAGCGGACCTGCCGGTCGTCGTCGCCGGGCAGCCGGGCCGGGGGTACGAGGACGTAGGAGCCCCGGCAGTGCCAGCGCAGACCGGGGTGCTCGGCCATCGTCTCGGGGTGGCAGTCCAGCTCGCAGGGCCACCATTCGTCCTCGTCCTCGGGGGTGCCCCGGGTGAGGGTGAAGAACAGCATCCGGCCGTCGTCGCTCTCGGCGACCGGCCCCACCTCGACGCCCTGCGCGAGCAGCCGGTCCAGCGCCTCCCGGCCGGCCTGCGCGGGCACGTCCAGGACGTCATGGACCATGCCGGTCGCGGTGATGAAGTTGGCCTCCGGCTGGTGCCGGGCCCAGCGCTCGATCTGGGGGCGGTCGATCGTGGACTGCGTCTGCCAGGCGAACGACACGGGGTGCCGGGCCGGGGTGGGACAGCCCACGCGGTCGCAGGAACATCGGTAACCGGGCGCGGGGTAGGCGGCCGGCGCGAGCGGAAGCCCGGCCTCGGCGGCGGCGAGCAGCAGAGCCTCACGTCCGTCGTCGGCGGCGGCTTCCTTCGGGCGGCGTCCACGCAGCCACTGGGAGAGTTTGCCCTGTCGGCCGCTTTGGCCGCCGAACGTGCCGCTCATCAATCCCCTCGCCTCGCTGGTGTGCGGACAGCATGCCTCATGGTCCCACCCTCGTGCGCTTCGGGGGGCGGCGGGTGGATACGGGGGGAATCGGGCGAGACGTAGCTCACAGCGCCGGTTCCGGGGGCCAGGCGGAGCCCCAGTCCGTGTCGCGGGCCGCCTTGTACAGGTCGCCGTGGCGCTTGGTGACCGTCGTACGGCGCAGCTCCTCGTCCGCCTCGCACAGGTCGAGCAGGACCTGGCCCTTGCGGATCTGGGGGCGGCGGACGACGCGGGCGGGGGCGGGCCGGACGGGCAGGCGGGTGGCGGCGACGTAGGAGAACTTCTCGTCCTCGTAGGCCAGGGAGCCGCCCTTGACCCTGCGGTGCAGGGAGGAGCGGGGGACGCGGGCGGAGAAGTGGCACCAGTCGGTGCCGGGGGCGATCGGGCAGGCGGCGCTGTGCGGGCAGGGCGCGGCGATCTCGAACCCGGCGCGGATCAGCCGGTCGCGGGCCTCGATGACCCGGGCGTACCCGGCGGGCGTGCCTGCCTCCACGATCACCACGGACCGCGCGGCGGCCGCGGCGGCGTCGACGAGCGCGGTGCGGTCGGGCTCGGCCAGCTCGTTGAGGACGTACGACACCGTGAGCAGGTCGGTGGGTGCCAGGTCGAGCCCGGAGCCGATGCGGGCCCGCTGCCAGCGGGCGCCGGCCAGGGCGGGGTTGGCGGCGGCCAGCTCCCGGCCGAGGGCGAGCGCGGGCTCGGCCCAGTCGAGAACGGTCACCGGGCGGGTACCGGCCCAGGTGTCGGTGACCGCCCAGGTCGCGGCGCCGGTGCCGCCACCGACGTCCACATGGCTGCCGGGGACCCATCCGGGCACGGCATCGGCGAACGCCCCGAGAGCCGAGCGCACGGCCTCGAAGGTGGCCGGCATCCGGTAGGCGGCGTACGCGGCGACATCGGCGCGATCACGGAGGATCGGCGCGTGGGTCGGGGTGTCGCCGCGATAGGCGGCGATGAGCCGCTCGACGGCGCCGACGGCCTGACTGGGCGGCAGCCCGTCGAGCATCTCGGCGAGGCTCCGGCGAAGTACTTCGGCCGGTGGTACGGGGGCGGTCACCTGGAGATTCTATGGCGCACGACGGCCCCCGCCGGACCGGCCACCCCCGGGCCCCCGGACCACCGCCGCCCGGCACCCCGACCACTGTCACTCGGCGCCTGGACCGGTATCGCCCGGCTTCGGACCGGTGTCGCCCGGCGGCCAGACCGCTGCCACCGGGCGTCTGGACCGCCGCCGCCCGGCACCCGGACCGCTGTCACCCGGCGCCCGAACCGGTACCGCCCGGCTTCCGGACCGGTACCGTCCGGCGGCCAGACCGCTGTCACCGGGCGTCTGGACCGCCGCCGCCCGGCACCCCGACCACTGTCACTCGGCGCCTGGACCGGTATCGCTCGGTCCCAGACCGGCATCACCCGGCATCGGGACCGCTGCCACCCGGCAGCCGGACCGGGCGCCCAGACCGCTGCCACCCGGCGCTTGGACCGCCGCCGCCCAGCACCCGGACCGGTATCGCCCGGCGGCCAGACCGCTGTCACCGGGCGTCTGGACCGCCGCCGCCCGGCACCCGGACCTGTACCGCCCGGCACCCAGACCGGCATCTCTCGCCTCCCGGACCCCCGACCACTGCCACCCGGCACCCGGCACCCGAACCTGTACCGCCCCGCTCCCGGACCGGCGTCACCCGTCCCCTCACACCACCGCCCGCGCCAGCCACGTCGCGATCGTCGCCCTCGGGGTGCTGTCCGGCGGGCGGCGGCGGGGGTGGACCGTGTTGGCCAGGAGGACCAGGAACGTGTCCGTCGCCCGGTCGAGGACCAGGGACGTGCCCGTGAAGCCGGTGTGCCCGGCGGCGCCGCGGCCGCAGAGGGCGCCCATGAACCAGGGCTGGTCGAGGGCGAAGCCGAGGCCGGGCGGGGTGAGGAGGAGGTCGGTGAAGTCGGGGGCGAGGATGCGGGCGGGGCCGTACGAGCCGCCGGTGAGCAGGGTGCGGCAGAAGACGGCGAGGTCGCGGGCGGTGGAGAAGAGGCCCGCGTGCCCCGCGATACCGCCGAGCGCCCAGGCGTTCTCGTCGTGCACGACGCCCCGCAGCATCCCCCGGTCGGCCTTGGCCCAGGGCCGCCACTGGTCCTCGGTGGCCGCCGCCCCCGGGCAGGGCCCGAACCCCGTCGCGGTCATGCCGAGCGGCCGGGTGATGCCGTTGCGCACGAGGACGTCGAGGGTCCGGCCGGTGACGCGCTCCAGGACGAACTGGAGGAGCAGCATATTCAGGTCCGAGTAGCGGTAGGTGCCGGGCGGACCCGACGGCGCCTCGGCGCGCAGCATCGTCAGCCTGGCGGCGCGGTCCGGGCAGTCGTACAACGGGAGTTCGGGGCGCAGCCCGGAGGTGTGGGTGAGCAACTGCCGTACCGTGACCCGGTGTTCGGACAGGGTCCGGAACTCCGGCAGACAGTGGCCCACTTGGGTGTCCATGTCCAGCGTGCCGCGCTCGATCTGCTGCACGGCCGCGACCGAGGTGAACAGCTTGGTCAGGGACGCCAGGTCGAAGGGGGTGTCGACGGCGACCGGCACCCGGTCCCCGGGCGGCAGCTCGACGCCGGTGTCGGTGCGGGGGTCGTAGGAGGAGTAGCGGACGGCCCAGCCCGCCGCCTCGGCCACGGCGATCACGGGCCCGCGCCCGGCCACCGCGACCGCGCCGGACGCCCAGGGGCGCGGCCCGGCGGTGAGGGCGTGCACCCCGGCGACCAGGTGTCCGAGCGCGTCGGGGGCCAGCCCGGCCCGCTCCGGTGTGTCGGCGCGCAGTCTCGGTGCGCTCAGCTCTCGTCTCCTTCCGACCCCGCACGGGCGTTCTCCCGCGTGTTCCAGGGACGGCACATTCCCACGAAGCAGGCACCCGCGACCAGTGCGGCCGCCAGTTGGACGACGGCCATCGGGACGGCGGTGTGCTCACCGGCGATCCCGACGAGCGGCGAGGCGACCGCGCCGACGAGGAAGGAGGAGGTGCCGAGCAGCGCGGACGCGGACCCGGCGGCGTGCTTGGTGCGCAGCAGGGCGAGGGTCTGGGCGTTGGGCATGGCCAGGCCCATCGCGGACATCAGGACGAACAGCGCGGCGGCGATGGGCGCGAGCCCCACCTCGCCGAAGACGCCGGTGGACATCAGCAGCAGCGCGGTCGCGGCGAGCGTGATCACCGCGAGCCCGGCGCCCAGCACCTTGTCCAGGCTGACCCGGCCGACCAGCACCTTGCCGTTGATCTGCCCGGCGATCACCAGACCGACCGAGTTGAGCCCGAACAGCAGGCTGAAGGTCTGCGGGGAGGCGCCGTAGATCTCCTGGATGACGAAGGGGGAGGCGGATATGTAGGCGAACAGCGCGGCGAAGGCGAAGCCGCCGGCCAGCATGTAGCCGGTGAAGGGGAGGTCGGCGAGGAGCGCGCGCATGGAGCGCAGGGCGTGCCCCACTCCCCCGCCGTGCCGGTCCGTCGGCGGCAGCGTCTCGGGCAGCCGCAGAAAGACCAGCGCGCCGAGCAGCGCCCCGATCACGGTGAGCACCAGGAACACCCCGCGCCAGTCGGTCACCCGCAGGATCTGCCCGCCGATCAGCGGCGCCACGACCGGCGCGACCCCGGAGATCAGCATCAGGGTGGAGAAGAAGCGGGCCATGGCGACACCGTCGTAGAGGTCGCGTACGACGGCTCGCGCGATGACGATGCCGGCCGCGCCCGCGAGGCCCTGGACCAGCCGGAAGGCGACCAGCGTCTCGACGTTCGGGGCGAGGGCGCACAGGGCGGTCGCGACGAGGTTCACGGCGAGGCCGATCAGCAGCGGGCGGCGCCGGCCCCAGCGGTCGCTCATCGGTCCGACGACCAGCTGCCCGAGGGCCATGCCCAGCAGGCACGCGGTGAGGGTGAGCTGGACGGTGGCGGCGGGCGCGTGCAGGGACCGGGTGACCTCCGGCAGGGACGGGAGGTACATGTCCATGGCGAGCGGGGGCGTCGCGGTGAGGCCGCCGAGGACGAGGGTGACGAGGAGGCCGGTGCGGCGGGCGGCCGGGGACGCGGTGGTGTTCTCCGTACGGTCGTCACGGTCGTCACGGTCGTCGTCCTGGTCCGTCCGCGGTGTCGGTGCCGCCGCGTGCTCGGGCATGGGTCCCCTCCTGGGTCGAGGCGCCCCTGGCCGGGACGCCTTGCTTGAAACTTCCACTGAAACGCGACTCCCATGTTCCCAGCTCAGACAAACTGCCGAGGAACATACGAGCGACGATCAGGCCGCCTACGCTCCGTGCCATGACTGACACGCAATCGAAGATCGCGGTGGTGACCGGCGCCGGTTCCGGGATCGGCCGGGCGGTCGCCGTGGAGCTGCTGCGCACCGGCTGGTCGGTGGCGCTGGCCGGACGGCACGTCGAGACGCTGGAGGAGACGGCGGCACTCGCGCCCGGGGCGCCCTCGATCGCCGTACGCACCGACGTGGCGCGGCCCGAGGAGGTGGCGGCGCTGTTCGGGGCGACCGTGGACCGGTTCGGTCGGCTGGACCTGCTGTTCAACAACGCGGGCACCTTCGGGCCCGGCGGGGTCCCGGTCGAGGAACTCCCCTACGACGCCTGGCGGCACGTGGTGGACACCAACCTCAACGGGGCGTTCCTGTGCGCGCAGGCGGCGTACCGGACGATGAAGGAGCAGACCCCGCGGGGCGGCCGGATCATCAACAACGGCTCGATCTCCGCGCACGCGCCCCGCCCGCACTCGGCCGCCTACACCGCGACCAAGCACGCGCTGACCGGCCTCACCAAGTCCCTCTCCCTGGACGGGCGTCCGTACCGGATCGCGGTCGGGCAGATCGACATCGGCAACGCGGCGACGGAGATGACGCGGCGGATGAGCACCGGCGTGCTCCAGGCGAACGGCGAGACGGCGCCCGAGCCGATGATGGACGTGGCCGAAGTGGCGCGCACCGTACGGCACATGGCGGAGCTGCCGCTGGAGGCGAACGTGCAGTTCGCGACGGTGCTGGCGACCGCGATGCCGTACATCGGGCGCGGCTGATCCCCAACTCCCGCCGCCCGTACGCACATACGTTCCGTTGGAATTCCAACACCCCGGGTATTGCGGCCGGTTGATCCCCCGTGGTCAACTCTTCTCCACAAGAGCTTCACACTTGGGCACACGTATTCCGAGACCATCGCGAGGGGGGATACGGCGGTCGTCCCACCGCACCGGCCATCTCACCGGCGGCGGGACGACCGCCGTACGACGTCAGCGCCGGTGCCGGCCGCCGCCCGACTGATCCGTTGAGGCGGGGGGCTCCTGGGGATCCGGCTCCGCCGCACGGGGCGCGGGGGGCCGGTGGCCACCGACCGCCTCCCGGGCCTCGACGGCCCGGCGGCGGCGCCGCAGCAGAAAGCCGCCGGCCGCCCCCCTGCGCGCCCGCGTGCGCGGGCGCCGGGGACGCGGCCGCGCCGCCCTCGCTGAGCGGCTTGACCAGCGCGCCCACCGGCCGGGCCGTACGGCCGCGGGTGAAGCCCCAGTCGAGGAGGGCGGCGGTCTGCTCGTAGACGGCGTTGCTGCCGGTGGCCGGGTGCATGACCGTGACCAGCAGGGTGCGGCCGTCGCGGGTGGCGGCGCCGGTGAAGGTGTTGCCGGCGTGGCTGGTGTAACCGTTCTTCACACCGATCAGGCCGTCGTACGTCTTCAGGCCCCACGCCCCGGTGAGCAGACGGTCGGTGTTCTGGATCTGGAAGGTCTTCTTGCCGCCCGCCGGGAAGTTCGCGGTACGGGTGCCGCAGTAGCCCCGGAAGTCGGGGTCCGCCAGGCCGTGCCGGGCGAAGAGCGTGAGGTCGTACGCCGAGGACAGCTGGCCGGGGTGGTCGAAGCCGTCGGGGCTGACCACATGGGTGTCGAGGGCCTGCAGGTCCTGCGCCCTGGCCTGCATCTCGGCGACGGTCTTCGCGATACCGCCGTTCATGTGCGCGAGGACGTGCACGGCGTCGTTGCCGGAGCGCAGGAACACGCCCTGCCACAGCTGCTCGACGGTGTAGGTGATGCCCGCCTTGATCCCGACGAGGCTGGAGCCGGCCGGGACGTCGGAGATGTCGGAGTCCTTGACCGTGTACTTCTCGGTGCGGTCGAACTTCTTCAGCACGGTGTCCGCGAACAGCATCTTCAGCGTGGACGCGGGCGCGAGGCGCTGGTGGGCGTTGAAGGAGGCGAGCACCTCACCGGTCGTAGCGTCGGCGACCAGCCAGGCGCGGGCGGTGAGCAGCTTGGTGGGCACCGCGGCCGCGCCGTCCACCTGGAGCCCGCCGCGGGCCAGCCGTTCGCCGCCGATGGCGGTGGCCGGGGGCGCGGCGAGGGCAGGGGCGGCCGCGGCCAGGGGGAGGACGGCGGACGTGGGAAGGGCGGCGGCCGTCAGCCCGAGGACGGCACGCCGGCTGAGCCGGGTGGATTCGCGCACCCCGGGACGGTACACCGCGCCGAGCAGCGGATTCGGCACCGAAGGGTGGTGACGGCCAGGGAATTTGCCACGTTATGAAAATCTGACCGGATAACGTGACGCGGCCGACGTGAGCAGCCTCACGCCTGACCGGTCTCGAAGCGCGAGATCCGTCCGTCCTCGTCGACGGTGAAGCTCCATCTGGTGTTCATCTCGCCCCACGTGTCGTTGCTGTAGCGGGCGACCAGGGCGCGACCGCCGCGGGACTCGTTGTCGACGTCCATATGACCGTGGGACGAGAAGATCTCCCGGTCGATCCAGTCGGCGAGATCGCGGTCGGAACCGTCGTCGGACATGGTCGCGTCGGGCGCGAGCAGCGCCAGGAAGCCCTCGCGATCATGGGCGTTGACGGCGTTGACGAAGGCCCGGACGGCCGGATCGCTGAGTTTGGCTGGCTGAATCGTCATGGCGCCAGGCTCACACCGGGTCATGGGCGCCGCCACCGGAGCGTGGGGTGGGGTGCGTCCGATGGTGTGACCGGTGTGACGGTGGTAACACGGGAGGGGCTTTGTCACCTGGGCTTGGGAGTCGCCATGACCTGTTACGACCGACGCGATCTGGGCCTGCTGCTGCTCCGGCTGGGGACGGGCGGGGTACTGGCGGCGCACGGCGCGCAGAAGCTGTTCGGCTGGTTCGGCGGCCACGGTCTGGAGGGCACCGGCCAGTTCATGGAGTCCGTCGGCTACGCCCCCGGCAGGGCGAGCGCCACGGCGGCGGGCCTCGCGGAGACCGGCGGCGGCACCCTGCTCGCCCTGGGCCTGGCCACTCCGGCGGCGGGCGCGGCGGCCGCGGGCGCGATGGCGGGAGCGGCGGCGGTGCACGCCCCCAACGGCTTCTTCGCCCAGGCGGGCGGCTACGAGTACGCGGCGACCCTGGGCCTCGCCGCGGTGGGCCTCGCGATCAGCGGCCCCGGCCGCCTCTCCCTGGACCACGCCCTCGGCCATGTCTTCAACCGCGGCTGGATGGTCCCGGTCGCCCTCGCGGCGACGGCGGCGGGCACGGCGGCGGTGGTGGGGGCGCGGACGTGTCGGGTCCGGGCGAAGGCGGAGGGGAAGCAGGAGGCGCTGTTCGAGGAGGAGTGAGGGTCCCGGCAGGGGTGGATCTCCGGGGTCCACGACGTGCGGGGCTCCCCCGCATGGCAGGCTGCCCCGCATGACCACCCCTGACTCGACCCCCCTGCCCCTCTGGCCCGCCATCGACGAACTCTTCTCCCGCCTGGAGGCCACCCGGGCGGCCCAACCCGGCCGGGAGGACCTGCTGTTGCGCATCCTCAAGCTGTCGGAGGAGGCCGGAGAAGTCGCGGAGGCGGTGATCGGCGCGACCGGCCAGAACCCCCGCAAGGGCGTCACCCACACCTGGGACGACGTCCAGGCCGAACTGTGCGACGTGGTCATCACCGCCCTGGTCGCCCTGCGGACCCTGACCCCGGAACCCAGGGATGTGTTCGAACGGCATCTGAAGCGGGTGCGGGAGCGTCCGCTGAGGCCGTCGGTGTAGCCGGCGCGAGGATCAGCCGTCCTCGAAACGTCTGTTCCGTCGCTCGGCCGCCACCGCCACGGTGTGCACGATCCGGGCCGGCGAGAGCGCGCCGACAGGGTCGTCCGCGTACCTGCGGATCTGGATGGGGCCCACTTCGTCCGGCCGTTCTCGGCCCTCCTTGGCGAAGGCCGGCAATGTACGGAAAGGGACCTCAGGCAGGCCCAGTACGAGCCTCTGCCACTCCTGGAGCAGGCGGAATCCGAGGGACTCTCCGGCCGTCGCGTCGGTGCGCGCCCGCTGCCAGGCGGCCCGCAGGCCGTCACCTCTCGTGGTCTCCCCCGGCTTGTCCCGCAGTGCGGTCGCGGCCAGGATTCCGTCGCGGCGCCCGCGGATCGGACCGGTCACATCCCGGACGTCGCCCCAATCGACCTCCCGACGGACGCGAAGCCAAGCCTGCAGATCGTCACGCACCATGCTCCCCGATGATGTCGCGCGCCTTTCCCACCGCCTCGGCGTCCGGCGCGACCCAGCTCTCGAACTCGCCGTCGACGACGTCGTCCGCCAGTTCCTCGGCGTCCTCGGAGGCCAAGCCCGTCGATTCGAGGTACCAGGTCAGTGTCCGCGCTCGCGGGAGCGTCGCCTTTCTTCCTCGCCTGCGTCGGCATCACCGTCGGGCGCGGACTCGGCGAAGAGCGCGGCCAGCTCCTCCAGCCACGAACGCCACTCCAGCAAAACCGCTGTGTACCTCCGCGCTTGAGCATCCAGGTCACCGGCGGTGCCACCGAGAGGTTTCCTGACGAGGGCGCCCGAGTCGGGGTTCTGATCCACGTTCCCGTACCAGCCGAAAGCCCAGGATCCGTAGCGTTCGGCCAAGCCACTGGCCACCGAATGGGACGACACCAGCCCGCGTGGCCCACCCGCCGCCGGATCCGACGACGACACCACTTCGCGTACAACGGCGAGCGCTTGCCCGGGATCGAACGGGTGCGTGGCCGGATCCATGTCTGCCCACGTCATCGAATCGGTGTCCAGGCTCAGTTCTCGCCGGTCGGTACGGCGAGTTGGCCCGCGAGGACCGCCAGCCAGCCGCTGGGTGAGTAGGGGGCGGGGGGATCGATCTCCATGCCGAGTTCCGCGAGGGCGAGGGCGTGGTCGGGCTCGTCCAGGTCCAGGGCGAGCAGCTCTTGCAGCTCTCCGACGAGGCGGGCCACGAGGTGGCGGTCGGTGGAGTCGCGGTAGTCCTCGACGGCGGCGTGATGGTCGTCGAACTCGTCCGGCATGTCCTGGGAGAACCATCCCCCGAGGAACTGCCCCAGCTCCGGGAAGCGGGCGTGCCACTCCCAGTGGGTGGCCGGGACCGCGGGCGGCGGCACCTCCCCCGTCTCGATGCTGTGCTTGATGTGGTCGGCGAGGCAGCGCAGCCAGGACTGGATCTCGCCCTGGGGCAGGCCGACATCGGGGATGGCGTAGAACTCGCCGAGCCGCAGCCGGAGTCGTCCGGGCGGGTTGTCGGCGTACTCCCGCAACTGCCGTTCGGCGGTGGCGAGGGCCCATGGCCGGGTGTGCCAGGTGTGCCGGAGGTAGGCGGTCAGGGCCGGGCCGGGCTGTTCCGGGGTGTCGTCCGCGGGTTGCCCGAGGTAGGCGCGCATGACCTGGTCGAGCTCGCCGTAACGGCGGTCGTGTTCGAGGGGGCTCAGGGGCACGGTGGTCAGCCTCTACGGGTCGATGAGTCTACGGGTCTACGGGTCGATGGGTCTACGGCTCTACAGAGAGATTCAGAGATAGATCGGGAATGTGGAGTACACGGTGAAGCCGTGCGGGCGGGCGGGGTCACGGCTGAGGACCACCCGGGCGGCCCGCACCTCGACGGGCTCCCGGCCGGCCAGCATCATCGCCTGCAACAACACCCGCCCGACCGGCTCCTCCCGCGCGGGCCAGGCCGCCTCGATGCTCAACCGCGCCCGCGTGGACTGCGCGAGCCAGCGGTGGATGAGCTGCTCGTTGGCGGTGACGACCTGCTGGGTGGCCCATTGGGCGGTGTCGCGGTCGGGATAGGTGGCACTTCTGGTGCGCATCCAGGCCTTCCTTTCAGTCTTCCCAGAATGCCCAGAAAACCGCTACCTCTGTGTCGGACACGACGACGACTCCGCAGTCCGTGGTGTACACGGAAAGACAGGACCACTCGGTGTCCGGGTTCAGCAGATCGGCATCTCGATTTTCGTAGGCATCTGACGCGTTGGTGAAGAAGAGAGAGTTCGAGTCGAACCTGGAGAGGATTTCCTCGGAACTCTTGAACAAGCTTTCCTTGCGGCTTTCGAAATCGCGAATACCGGCCACTTGGAAGAATTCTCCCTTGAGTGCCACCAGGAGCTGGGAGGCCGGCCTTCTGCTGATTTCGTAGAGGCTTTCTTCCAGTTGCTCGGGGGACCACAGCACGAAAGGGGCCCCGATGCCGCTTCGGTCCTCGTTGGTCTCCGGCGCAAGGTTGATCGACTTCCAGCCGCGCGGGTCGGCGACCTTGAGGGCCATCACCGCCGCCACGTCCCGCCGCCAGTCCTCGTACCGTCTCGGCCCCACCCGTGCGAAGGTCCAGCCGCCCCCGTACAGGTCGAAGAGGGCGGACTTCCACGACGCAGCGTCAAGCACGATAATTCACCATTCCGCTATAAATTCGTTCATGAGTTCGGGAGATTGTCACTGGGGGTCGAGGTGGGTACCGTATACGGCTTTCAGCCGAAGCCCCCTCGACTGTCAACTGCGGGGCGTCCAGAGCGGTGCGTGGGATTCCTTCAGATGATCGACGCAGTGCCGGGCGAGCAGTGGGAAGAAGTCGAGGAAGTCCTCGCTGCCGGACCCGCCGCCCATCCCCTCGCAGAAGAACGCCTCCATCTGCTCCTCGGTATGGAAAAGGGCGAGAGCCTGGGCGCACTCAGACACGACACTCGGCAACTGCCACGGGCACCGCGGGTGCGCCTCCTCGATGAACAGGCGGATTCCGTCCTCCACCGTGGAGTCCTGCATGTCGTCGCTGATCGCCACGCCATCCTGCCCCCAGTAGATCGGCAGGATCTGGGAGAACCGCGGGAAGCGCAGAAGCAACTCACCCGTACCCAGCGGAACATCTTCGGAGGACCCCCACTTACCACTCTCCAGATGCTCGGCGATCTCCCGGAGAACCTGGGGCGTGCGATCCTCGGTCTCCGCGCGAGGAATCCGGCCCAGCGCCTCATCCTCGGGACGAACCTCGAACAGCTCGGCGGCCACGCGCAGTTCGGCGGCGATCTCCCGCAGATTGCGGCCGCCGTCCTGCTCGGCGGTCCGCATGCCGCGGATGAGGGGAAACAGCCGCCCCCGCCAGTGAGCGGAGTCGTCTGGAATCCTTTTGCCCCACCCGTCGTACGGGGCGAGGAGTACACGAGCCCCCTGAAGGCTCCAGTAATCGACAGATCTCAAACTCGTCACGCGATCATCCTACTTATTGCACATTTTTCGGCATCGAGGTCATCACTGTGAAGGGGGGATCAAGGTCCCCGTTGTAGATGAGCCGCGTCTCGACACCCTTCACCGGCCTCGCTTTATCCGCCGGGAAAGGATCGCCCTTCAGCTCCGCCTTGCTGATGCTCCGGCCGCTGTCTCCGTACGGAGTACTGGGGACGCTGATGTCCAGGCGCTTCTGCTTGTCGGGGTCATTGTCCTTGTGCTTGGCAATCCATTCGCTGATCTCCTTGGAGTTCTGGTCGATGTTGTACTGTGTCATCTTCTGTGCGGAATCCAGGTCGGAGAAGGTCGACGCCTCCCCGACCTGGGGCTGGCCATAAGGCCAGTCCGTACCTGGGCGAGGCGGTTTCTTGAGCTCGTCGCGCAGACGTTGCGCCAACTGCTCATCGGTCAGGCCGACATGCTTGGTGACGGTGTGCGAGTTCTCCATCCACTCCGTCGAGGCCAGATCGACCTTGTACACCCCGTGGTCCGCGTCACCCGGTGTGCTCCACTTGTGCTCGTTCTTGAAATCGTTGAGCGAGCGCGCCCCGAACGCCTCGGCCCGCGCCTCTTCCGCCACATAGGTCGGAGCGCTCAGCGCCGCCTCGTTCAGCTCGGGGATGAGTGCCCGAAGCTTCTCCGCCCCCTCATGGAACGCCTTGTTGTAGTCGTCCACCGCTTTGTCGGCCCCGGACTTGTCCATGTGCGAGCGGAAGACCATGACGATCTTGCCGAACGTGGCGACAGCGGCCACCTTGGTGAACTCTTCCCAGCTGAAGCCGTCGGGCGTCAGGTCCTTGACCGTGGCCTTGGCCGCCTCGGCGCCGAGGTGCTCGGTGATCTCGCGGCACTTCTCCGCGGCGGTCGCCGCGTCATGGAACGCCGTCTTCATGTCGTCGCTGGTCTTCTTCAGGACCTCGATGATGGGCCGACGGTCGGACGGTGCCATCGAGGGATTGGTGCGCCAGTCCCGGCCGCCGATTTCCTTGGGACCCATGAAGCCGCCGTCCGGCTTCCAACTTCGCCCCCAGGCGGTGGTGCCCCAGATCGACTGGCAGAAGGCGTTCATGGCGCTCTGCCACTCACTGTTGCCGCTGTCTGTCAGGTACGCCAAGCAACTGGTGAACGACTCGGCGGACTTCTGCGCGGACTTCCCCGCGGCTTCCCAGGCATTTCCGATACTGCGCAGATCGTCGGTCTCGGCTCCGGGAGTGATCTCAGCCGTCTTGCCCAGCCTCAGGCCCTCCTCGATGGCGGGCTTGATCAAGTCGGCCAAGAAGTCCGGGACATCGCCGATCGCGCCCACGAAGGGGATATCCGAGTCATCGCCGGTCCCCGTCCACTTGATCGCGGCGACCGGACCGTAGGACACATTGCCCACGCCGATCGGAGGGTCTCTGCGCGGTGGTGGCCCGTAGACACCGCGGGACGCCCAGTCGGCTGCTATGTAGTTGTTCGCGGTGAGGGTCAGCCCTACAGCGACCCCACCGATGCTGGCCACGGCTTTCGCCCAGACCTCCAGGAACAGCCTGGCGACATCGTCGTACGCCTGCGCGAAGTCGTCGGGGCCTGATCCCTTTCCAGCCGCCTGCCGGTGATTCACGTCCTCGACCAGGTGTGTGGCGGCCTCGTGGAAGGTGAATTGTTCGTCGCGGACGAGCGCGGACGTGTAGTAGACGTGACCGGGGTCGATGTGGAAACCCTTGCCGTCACTTCCCGGTGGGGCCTGTTTCAGCTGCTCCCGCTCCCACTCGCGGCGGGCGTCCGACGGCCGGCCGTCGACGCCGGTGGGAGGTGGTGGCGGAGGCTTGTAGTTCGGATCCGGGGAGGTCCCGGGACTGGGACTCGGCAGCTTGGGCGAACTCGGCTCGGAGTTCGAAGGGTGCGGGTCGGCCGAGGGACTGGCAGAGGGAGACGGCCGTGGCGGGAAGGGGGTCGCCATCAGGCCGCCCCCCAGCCACGCAGTACCGCGCGGTGCGCCGCGGCATAGTTGGCGTGACCGGTGGTGACGTACTCGTGCAGCCACTTCTGGGCAGCCTGAAGATTCTGGGCAGAGCGGTCCCACTCGTCGAGCTTCTGGACGAAGATCTCGCGGGCTTCACCCTTCCAGGACAGGACGACCGGTTCCGCACGGTCGAAAAGATCCTCCAGCTTGGCGTTGAGTTGTTTGAGGATGTCTTCCAGGTCGGAGGCGAGTTCGTGAAGTGTGGAGAACGAGACGGTGATGTGGTCGTCGCCGGAACCAGCCGACATGATCCCCCTTGTGTCGGTAACCGTGGCAGGGCGCCTTGTTCAGCGCTTCTGAGCGTCAGAATCCGTCGAGTGCGCTGCGCGGGTGAGCTGGTGTGTCATCGGCTTTGGCATACGGCGTGGAGAGCTTATCGACCGCGCTGTCTATGTCGATGTGGATCCGCCGCATGTGTTCGAGAACCTGTAGGTCATCGGCGCTGAAGCCGTCGCGGCTCAGCCGCACAGCCTCTTCGAGCTGTTTCATCACTTCCCGGATCCGCACGGCGTCCTCGGCCGCCGCGCGATGGAAGTCCCGGTACGCCGTCGCCGCGGGCCCCCGCCAGCCGGCCTCGACGCGGTCGACCAACTCGTCCATGCGGCGGACCTGTTGGTCGAGGTGGCTCTGCATGTGGTCGAGATCGTTGGCCAGTCTGGTCAGGTCCTCGGACGACACACGCAGATCGGCACCTTGCCCCTGCCCCGTCCCTCGCTCGCTCATGTCGCATCTCCCCCGGTCACCGGCGGTACCAGCGGCCCGCCGACGGGGCCATTCTACGGCGGCCCCCTCGGAAGACTCCCTGCGTGCGGGCGTGCGGGCGTGCGGGCGAGGCGGGCTCCGCACGGGCTGTCGGCAGTCTGTCGGTGCGTTGTCGGCCGACCGGTACAAGGTGGTGGGCATGGTTGAGCTTCTTGCGACATCTGACGACGGCCGCACCGTCACCGCTCTCGACGCCGGATCCGGGCCGAACCTGCTGGTGGTCCACCCGGGCGGCGGTGACGCGACGGCCTGGGACGGCGTCACCCGCCATCTCACCGACGACTTCCGCGTCGTCAGGATCCGACGGCGGATCTACGTTCCCGGAGCGGACATCGCCCTGCCGCACTCGATGGCCGTCGAGGCGGCCGACATTCTCGCCGTCGCGGAGCTCCTGGAGCCCCCTGTGCTTCTTGTGGGGCATTCCTCGGGCGCCGTCGCCGCGCTGGAAGCGGCGCTGCTGGACCCATCAGCGTTCGCCGGACTGTTCCTCTACGAACCGCCGATGCCCACCAAGGAGTTGATCGCCGGGGCAGCGGGAGCCCATGCCCGTGCCGCGTTGGACGGGGGCGACCCGGTCGAGGCGATGCGGATCCATATGCGGGACGTGGTCCGCATGCCGGCCGCCGTGGTCGACGCCATGTTCGCCGACCGGCACACGCGAGCGGTGTTGTCCGCGTACGCGGCGGCGCAGATCGCGGACGACGAAGCGATCGACGCGCTCGGTGTCGGTGTCGATCGCTTCGCGACGCTCCACACGCCGACAACCCTGGCCGAGGGCGAACTCAGCCCCTCTCACCTGCGCGCACGTCTGGCCGACCTGGCGGCGGCCCTGCCGAACGCGCGGATCGTCACCCTCACCGGCCAGGGACACGTCGCCCACCTCACCGCTCCCGACACCCTGGCCGACGCCGTTCGGGACATGGCGGGACGGGTGACCGGGCGGTAGGAAACACGCAGGACACGTCAGACACATCGCCCACGAGGCTGAGCGGCAGACGAGCCGGGCCGTACGCCGGGGACAGTCGCCGCAACACTATGACGTGCGCAAACGTGCAGGGATGGTGCTTCCGTGGCTACTTTGATGGCTACGTAACAAGACGTCCCCGTCCGGATCGGCCCCGGACGGGGACGTCGTCGCTCCTGAGGTCAGACGGTCTGCTCGATACGTTCGAAGATGTCCGTGTCCGTCTCCTGCTGCCAGGTCGGCAGGTCGGCCCAGTCGGCGACGTATCCCGGCTTGGGGTCCTCGAAGTGCTTGAACATCTGGGCGGTCCAGCAGATCGCGACGAATCGGCCCTTCTGCTCGCGGGTGAGCCGGGCCGCATGCCCGTCGCTGACCTCGATGAAGTCGCGCACCTGCCCGTACACGGCGGTGGCGGCTTCGCGCTCCCACTCGGGCGTCTCGTCCCACGGCGTGATGTAGCCGGGCTTCGGCTCGCCGGGATAGTGCTTGTTCACACCGTCGATCCACGCCTCGCGGAAGATCCGGCCGTCGTCCATGCGCGTGTACCTCTCGTCATGCGGTGCGCGGAAGCGCCGCGATTCGGTGACCAAGAGTCGAGACTCGGTCATCGGACATGAGCGGGGCAAGACGCCCGCGAAGCGCGTCCAGCTTCTTGCCGATGAATCCCGAATTCGACCGGTCGGCCAGTCTGAGGGCTTGCTCCGCGTAGTGCACAACCTGGTCGATGTCCCGTCTGTGCGCCCCGAGCACGGCGAGGTCGCTCAGAACAGCGGCGCGGCGACGCAGGGACAGAGGCTGGGCAAGGGCTGCGGTGAGCGCTTCCTCGGCGAGATCAGGGCGGTCCAGTTGGAGGTAGCAGGCCCCTCTCTCCTCGGCCAGGCGAGAGCCGTCGAAGCGGAGCCAGCCGCCGTTGTGAGAGTGAGCGCCGTCGAGGGCCTGCACCTTCTCGGCTTCATCCAGAGCCCGGTTGCACGCGTCGAGATCGCCCACGGCCGCGTACGCCTGCGCCTGGACGGCCGCGACCCAGTGACGGGTGGAGAGAGCGTCGTTGCCCCTGCGGGCGATGCGGAATGCCGCCGCGAGCAGAGGTTGGGCAGCGTGCGCACGGCGCGCGTACAGCTCGACGTACGCATGGCGAGTCATGGCGCAGGCCCACAGGTCGTGGTCGCCACCGGCATAGGCCGCGTTGGCGGCCAGTGTGTAGCACTGCGCGGCGTCGGTGTACCGGTTGGCGTCGAAGAACAGCTCACCGACGAGCTGGTAGAGGTCGGCCGTCATCCGGCACAGTCGGGACCGATCCGCAGCAGTGCGGGACTCGGTCAGCCCCTTCACCATCACATCGAGCTGTGCCCGTACCGCAGGGGAGACGACCTGCTTGGAGTCCGATAGCGCGTAGACCTGCCAGAGGCTGCGGTGTAGGGCGTCCCCCGTCTCCAAGAGCGTCGATGCAGCCCGCCCTCGGGCGGCCTCACCGGGATCGGGAAGAGCGACCAGCGCACCCGTAACGGCAAGCAGGCCCAGGACTTCGCGACGCTTCATGTCGTCATCATCACCATGGAGGAGGGGTGGAGCAGCGGGGAGCCCGGCTGTCTCGGCCGGCTGCTCGTCGGAGAGAAGGGCTTCCAGCTCCGGAAGGGTCACTCCCAACAGCTCTGCGATCTTCGACCGTTGGTGGGGGCGCGGGGTGGCGCGACCACTCTCCCAACGGACCACGGTGGACGCGGCCACCGAGAGCGCTTCCGCGAATTCCTCCTGAGAGTAACCCCGGGCCGCGCGCCGTTCCGCAAAGTGCTTACGCCTCGACGTCATAGGCCTCCCCTCACGAGAACCCTTTCACGCACTCATGCCCGCCACGCGCCAACGCCTGGAAAAGGCCCGGGCATTGCGCGCGCTTCGCTCTGGGAGAAGGTAACGGATCGTCGTTCACTGGTCACATACCGCCCGGAGGCCGAAGGGCCCCGGCGACTCCCCGCAGAGAGGAGCGATCGCGTGACGACCTCCGGACTGCTCCGCAGGAACCCCACCGCCCGTGGCCGTACGTGACATCGCCTCACGTGGGGAGGGCGTGCTCATCGCCGTCACACACGAGCTCCACAGCCACGGGACGGTCCGCATCGCGCCCATCCGACCCGCGTCCGGAGTCGAGTGGACGACTGCGGCCGACAGCATCCAGGCCGCTCACCCCTGTGCCGTCGCCCACAGATCGCCGTCCGCGCCCTCCGGCGCAGGCGGTTTCCCGCACCACGCCCTTCAGCCCAAGGAGTCACATGACCACCTCTGTCGCACTCCCTTCCCCCACGCGGCCGTGGGGTGCGAGCCGACTCGCGCCCTACCCGACGGCCATCCGTCGACCCCACGCCACGGTCGCCATCGACCCCACGACGCAGCTCGGGGTGTTCCGCGACCGCGTCGGGCAGGTGGTCGACATGGGCAAGCACGGCACCAGCTCCGGTACCGAGACCTCCGTGACAAACCGATACGGGAGGCCCGTGCAGAGCAGCGACTTCAACGAGAAGTGGCAGCGAGTCGTCCCCCGGGCCGGACTCCCTGAGCGCGCCCGTTTCCATGATCTCAAGAGCTTCTTACACCTCCACTCTCGGCGGCCCAGGCAAGCATGATCCGAAGACAGTCCAATCCCTCTCGCGTCATGCCCGGTTCACCGAAACCTGGGACGTCTATGCCCGCCCACCGAAGATTGCAGAGGGTCTGACGGTGACCGTTTTCGCCCAGGCATTCCACTCGATGCTGCAGCGGCCCAACGGGTGTTGAGTGCGGCGCGAGCATCTCGTTCGCCGCGCACCTGTGACCGAACCGCTGCGACTCTTCCGTCGCTACCGGGGCGGGCGCACGGCGGGGGCGGGCTGTGGTTCTTGAGCTGCGCGGCGCATTACGTCGATACGATCTGCCCATCGTTGCGGCCGATGTGCGCCGTGAGCCGCTTGGGGGAGCCGTCGTGTCCAACCGTGTTCAGCCGGTCCAGCCCGGCGATCCGCGCCGGGTGGGTCCCTACCGCATCGTGGGGCGGCTGGGCTCCGGCGGTATGGGTACGGTGTACGCCGCTCTCACGGCTACTGGCGAGCGGGTCGCCGTCAAGGTCGTGCATCCGGGACAGGCCGCAGACGATGAGTTCCGTGCTCGGTTCCGGCGGGAAGTGCAGCTCTCCCAGCGCGTCACCGGGCCGTGCCTGGTTCCGGTCCGCGACGCCGACGCCCAAGCTGCGACGCCCTGGCTCGTCACGCCCTACGTCTCCGGCCTCACCCTCGGCGAGCACGTGACGGCCAACGGCCCCTTGTCCGGAGGGCGTCTGTACGCGCTGGCTACCGGCACCGCAGCCGCACTCGCCGCTGTACACGCCCAGGGCGTCATCCACCGGGACGTGAAGCCGCAGAACGTCATCCTGGCCCCCTCCGGACCACAGGTCCTGGACTTCGGCATCGCCCACGCCTTGGACGGCACTTCGGTCACCCGCACCGGAGTGATGACCGGCACGCCCGGCTGGATCAGTCCCGAGCACTACCGCACCGGCGCCGTCGGCTCCCCAGGCGACGTGTTTGCCTGGGGAGCCCTCCTCGCCTACGCAGCAACCGGCCGCCCCCCCTTCGGCGGCGGCGCCGCTGATGCGGTGGCCTTCCGCGTCATGCAAGCCGAGCCCGACCTGGACGGCATACCGACCAGCCTGCGGCCCCTGGTGGCCAAGGCCCTGTCCAAAGACCCGTCCGACAGGCCGAGCGCCGCTGAACTCGCGGGTGAGTGCACCGAGTTGCTCTCAGCCCAGGCAACCGCCGTCCTCATATCCGGTGAGCAGCAGCCCACCCTGATATCCGAGCTCGTCAGCGCGCACTGGGACCTGACACCTGAAGCCGAACCCGTCTGGCCCACCCCGCCCGCGCGCAACAACCGCACACGCCTGTATCTGATGGTCGCCGTGACCGCCGCCGTCCTCGGCAGTGTCGGCGGTGCTCTCGCCGCTGCCTCGCAATCATCAAACGCCGCCCACAGCCAGGCCCCCACACCGAGCAGCCACACGAGCGCCGCCACTGCCACCGCCGCGGCCCAGCAGTCCACTTCCCGGGCAACGAGCCCCGCTACAGTCTCCCCCTCGACGCCAGCGACGTCCCCAACGCCCCAACGCGCCAGCGCCCCCTCCCCCGCTTACACCCGCAGCGACAACGCCCAGCCCAACGTGGACGAATGGGCCGCAGCCCGGCTGCCGGCCACCTCGGCCGAGAAGACTGCCGCAGGGCATCTGATCACGGATGCGGAGCCATTGCTTCGAGGACAGCAGTACATGGGTGACACCGTGACCGTGACCTTCAACCCCGCAGCCCAGACCATGTTCGTCACCTTCGGCCCCGGTATCTACCCGGAGGGGCAGGACTACCGTGAAGACACCGAATTCACGGACATCGTCCGCGGCCTGATGTTCGGCAGCTGCTCCGAAGCCCAGCAGAACTTCGGCAACGACAGTGCCTGGCCCTACGGCCGTGCCGTCCTCGTCTACCGGGAGTCCATGGCCAGCCCCACCATCGTCGACTACCGCGAAGTCACCCATATCGACAGCTGCCGCGTGTAGCCCTCGACTCCCTTACGACTCCAAATAAAAGTGGTCAGCTTGGCCTAATGGTCCGGAAACGTCTTGTCGTTAGTCGTCGTTAGCGGCTTGCAGCCGACGTCCGTAAATACGGCTTATCCTGACGTATGGTCGCGCCACGGTGTTCAGCCCCAAGGCACCTTGGCAACGTCGCCTACCCAGCCTCGGATGCAGGTGAGGTCCCGGTAAGTTCCGGTGTATCCGAGCGAATTGAGGATCAGCAACACGAGGTAGTGGCGAGCGAGAAGCCAGGCATCTCGCGTCAACCCGTCCAGTCCGTAGACGCGCTCTTGCGATTCTTGGGGGTGTACCAGCCGGTTCCTGACCCACGTGACGACATCGGCCCCGTCGATGTCCTTGTTCTCCTTTGCCTTCACATCGGCGTCGTACTGCGCGGCTGCCGTCAACAGGCCGGGGTTGATGTCGACAGGAATCTGGGCGTCGCGCAGCACCGTGCGCAGCAGGTCGTGAGCTGGCCGCCGCTTGTACTCCCGCTCGGTCAGAGCACCGCTCAAGACGAGGCTCTGCCACATGATGTGCTCCAAGCCAGCTGTACCCATGATGATTCGCGGCTCGACGAAGTCTCGGCTCCGCAAGGCCGAGATCGCGTACATCATCTGGAAGCGCAGGGGCGTGAGCTTGTCCGGGTCGAGGAAGGCGGCGATCGCCAGACGCAGGAAGTCACCAAGCGAGTCGTGATCTTGGTCGTACCACCAGCCGTCACTGGTCGAGCGTGCCGGGTCACAGTGAGCGACTCGCCACTGTTCCCAAACCACTCGACCATCGCTGCCTTCTCCCACGGGCAGCATCGGGGCAACCCAGCGACCAAGGGCAAACGAGATTCCGACGTGCAGCGCCGTCAGCAACGGGTCGGCTTCGTCGGCCGTAAAGACGGAATCATCGGCGCGACGCACCTCCATGACGTGCGTCATCACGTACACCTCGGTCTTGTGGAGTTCCTGCCAGACCTGCTGGTGGTCAGGACGAACGTCGACCGTGATCTTCCATCCATTGGCTTCGAGCAACCATCGGCCCGACCATTCACGCTTGCCGCGCGGCGTCTCCTCCACCAGCCCCAACGGTCCATGCCAGTTGGGCAGGTTGAACCAATGAACGAGGATTCGGCTCAACGGAGCATCGGAGTTCCCGAAGACGGCTCCGTTCGACCAACCGCCATCGATGTTCCGGGGGAACCCAGGCAAGGTCATGTCGCCCATGGGACGACGAAGCGTCAGGGGAACCTGGTCTCGGTTGGCGAAGCCCGGCGCCGTGCAACCGCCAACCTCCCACTCAAGGTTGAACCCGTTTGAGCAGGTCAGCTCGACGCGGCCGGGGACATCATCTGTGCCGAGCCCACCCATCGGGCCGTCGTGCAGGAGGATGGGCTGGCCCGGTTTGTTGTACGGGTAGACCGGCGTGAGCGGTGGACTTGCTGGAGGCGTGTTCATCGTGGTCAAGCGGTTCCACTCGCTGACGGAGATGAGTTGTCCAGAATCGCGGCCTCGTCGTATCGCCAGCAGTCGTGCTCCAGACCGTCGGCCGGCTGAGATGTCATGAGGTGCTCTTGGATGTCGCGCACATACACCGGCTGTCGGCTTCCCTTGACCACGGTGAATAGCGGATGGATCTCAGCTGCGGCCAGGTTGGCCGATAGAGATGGGTCCTCCCACATCGTGTTCAACACGTAGGCCAAGTGCCGGAGCAGCAGTTGAGTCGAGTCAGGGGTGAAGGCCACGGTACGCGCGAGCTGCGCTGCGCCATGCCCCGCAAAGTTCCTCAGCTTCACGTACTGCGCTGCGGAGTGCGGCAAGGGCCTGGCCTGCGGATCAGCGTGACCCTCCAGGTACCTCACACCCGTCCGAAGAACTTCGGTGCTGCCGTCTGTTCCGCGCTTGCCGCTGACGATCCGGCCGAGCAGTTCGGTGGCATCGAGGGCGAGGAAGAGCGATCCTAGGTGGTAGTTGTGCTCGAAGTTGAGCCCAGATGCCTGCATGAACTCGCGCATGACACCGCAGACGTATGAGGCCTTGCACACGTATGGGTCGAGCCCGGCGATCTGTGCGGCATCGTCCCACCGCGGTGCGTCGTGGGAGAGCTGGACAGTGTGCTGAGCCAGGAGGGGACGGTAGTCCATGACTCCATGGTCCGGCCGACTTTGGGCTTGGGCAACCTCTTCACCCACTGAGCGGCTCAAAAACCCGATCACTAACTACCAAGCGCCAGCCGGTGGGTCACGTCCGAGCAATTCTGGGCATGCCCCATCCCTGCCGCTTACCTCGCCGCCAGCTACGCGACCTTGGCACCACGCCCGGCTGCCGACAGGTGTCGACTGCCTCACACCGCTGCTGGCCGGCACTGAAGCTCTGCCGCCTTTCGGATTCGACTGCGGGCAATGCTGTCTGCAGAAATCTTCGGGACAGATCAGCTCAACCCCTGTCACGCTTAGCCATGGCGACTGCATGGAGTTCATGGAGTTGGGACTGGCGCAGGCTGGACTGCCTCGCTGGTTGCGGCGAGCTCGTCAAGCGCGCCCGCGACTCATGGGTGGAGATCGGCGGCACGCGCTCTGGGAGCTGGTTGATCGGAACACGCGTCGACGTAGGACGCATGTTCTCGGATCCCCTTCCACCACCGAACGACGAACCGCTCTATATGTTGGGGGCGGCTCACCGCGCTTGCCTCGGAACGGCTGTCCAACTCCTCCGCGCGGGCAGAGCCCAACTGGCCGACATCCTGACCACGATGGATATCGACACGAATCTCGAAGGCCAGGCCCACACGAACTGGATGGCCCCTCCACCAGGCCGCTGCCCCTTCTGCCAGGACCCACACGCCCAGCCCACCGACGAGGACATCTACCCCAAGTGGCTCGTGGGCGAGATGAAGCGCCACGGCGTGCGGAGCTCGGATCCCCATCGGCGGCGTATCAACTGGCCGACAACACCTGTCTGTCAACACTGCAACAACACATGGATGTCAACGCTGGAGAACGACGTCAAGGACATCCTCGTCCCGATGTTCTTCCACGTGAGATCGCTGGACGAGCACGCCCAAGGCCGGCGCGCCCTGTGGGCCGCCAAGATGGCCATCCTCTTTGATGCGATAGGCAGCAGCATCGTTCCTCACGGCGCCGGGCAGGGCCTGGAGGTCTTCCGCCAACCGCACCACGGGATGCGGGTCTGGATCGCCGCGTACCACGACGTAAACCCGCTGGCTGTGGTGTCGCGCCCGATCTGCATGCCGGGGAACGATTCAAGTGACGACTTCCTCGGCCTGTGCGTCACCTTCTCAGTGGTCAAGGTCGCGTTCCAGGTCCTCATCCCCTTCCTCGATGGAGACCTCGCTCCCCTAGATGAGTGAGTCCGATGTGTGTGCTGGTCGCGACCATGGCGAAGGGCGCCCGTTGGTCAGTGTGTGAAGACAAACCTGGACGCCCTTCTGGCGGCACTGTACGTGTTCATCGACGAC